>JAFWOB010000065.1 GCA_017510065.1 Parasporobacterium sp. | reverse complement strand
TAAGCCCCATCTTCAAATGGTCAATTGAATAATAAGGATATTTATATTTCTCAAGCATCCGTTGTGCCAGAACAGTTTTTCCGACATGGGATGCGCCTGTTAGTATTATTACCATCTTTACCTCACCAAATCCGAATTTGCTTAAGTCTATATCAAAGAGATTTCTGCATGCAATACATGACGTGCCCTTTCGGATAATCATCAAGCATACCGGTTATTCTTTCATAGCCGTTCTTTTTGAAAAATCCCACATTCCAGTCAAATGCTTCGATAAACATAACGTCAGCACCGTTTTCCTTTACCTCCCGCTCTAACTCGGCAAGGAGCTGAGAGCCGATCCCTTGATTACGGTACATTTCTTCCACCCAGATCGCATCTATATCTGTGCCATTCCAGCCATCAACACCACCAACAAATCCGGCAATGATCCTTCCATTTTCGTCCACTATTTTTCTACTCAGAAGGATGTATTCATGCTCGCGAGGCGCAATGGTGCTGTCATATCCGCGCAATTTGCCGGAAAGGATTTCTGCGTCCTTTTCGGCACCGCGCCTGATCTCATATTCGCCGGTGTTAGCGAGAATATATTCCTCGGTCGTGCGGTCGAGCCGTTTTGTAAGCATATAGTGCTCATGCCCCTTCGGCACGTCTGTCATCGTGTCGTTGAGCATATAACCATGTTTGTCGTAGAATGTTTTTGCTTGCCAGTCAAAGGTTCCGACCATTGCGAGATAGCAGCCGCATTCCCTTGCTTCACGCTCAGCCTCCCGGATGAGTGCAGAGGCCATTCCCTGTCTGCGAAACGCTTTTTCCACCCACAGGTCATAGATCGATGCCGTCCTCAGATCGTCTACAGACAGAATGCATCCGCCAAGGAGGTTCCCGCTATCATCGGTGACTATATAAACAAATTCTTCCTCTGCGACTTCTTCAGGTTGCGCAATTGCGTTGAAAGCATTGTTCGTCTGTTCTTCGATAAACTCCCTATCGTCTTCTGAGCAAGGTATCATTTCGAATATCATTTCTGTTTTCTCCATAGATCCCGATTTGTCGAGTTGAATTATATCATAAGAGCCCACAGATTTCTCTATGGGCTCAGGCATATGATTATCTATGATTTTCAGTGTACGTTTATGACTGTTTACAGACTTGACATTTTTCCGCTGGTGTCACAATGGTGTCAATTGGCACACTTTTGGGTGTCTGGTGTCAAAGGCTTAATACAGTTTTGCACCTGCAGGGATATGCGGATCCACCATCAGGAGGTTCAGTTTTTCCTCGCCCTCTTCCTCATGTACTGCACTCAGCAGCATGCCGCACGAATCGATGCCCATCATCTTTCTAGGGGGAAGGTTTGTGATGGCGATACATGTCTTTCCGACAAGTTCCTCAGGCTCATAGAATGCATGGATTCCGCTGAGGATCGTGCGGTCTGTTCCGGTGATGTCCACCATGTCGCTGATGAGCTACAGGCACTGGTCGATTACATCAAAAGGACGTCCGAACATCCAACCATCCTTATGGAGCCCACCAGCCATTATCATTATCCACTCCTGAAAGCCTTTCAGGAAGCAGATCTTCCAGTCTGTCTGATCAACCCATGAATTTTGTCCCTTTTTGAAGCAGAACACCGAATCAGGACATAAATCATGTCCCTTTTAAAGGTAGACCGCCAGATTAGGACATAAATCATGTCCCTTTTAAAGGCTGACCACCAGATTGGGACATGAATCATGTCCCAATTTAAGTCTCACCTTCTCAACGGGACATTAACCATATCTGTTAACAAAAAGAACCTCCAAATGAGACAATTCTTTTACCTAGTAGAAAACGGTACGTGTTATATTTACAGTGTAATTGATCTGGATTAGAATACCACCATGGCAATATGGTTTTTCCGTTCAGGAGGACAGAATATGAAAAAGGAAATATTTATCATTATGGCTTTACTTATTTGTATCCTTGTCAGTGTACCTGTTATGGTTGCGGGCAGGTCGGAAGGAGAGAATGTTTCCCAAACTGGAAACGGCTGGTATGTGTTCCAAAATGCAGAAATCGGCGATTATGTAACCTTCGGCAGTTATGAACAGGACAACAATCTGGACAATGGCCAGGAACCCATTGAATGGGAGGTGCTGGACATACAGGAGGGTAAGGCGCTGTTATTAAGCCGATATGCCCTGGACTGCCAGCCGTACAATGAAGAACACATTGACGTGACCTGGGAAACCTGTTCTCTCCGGGCTTGGTTGAACAGTACATTTTTGAATACAGCGTTTACGGAAGACGAGATAAGCATTATTCCAACAGTAACTGTCAGCGCAGATGAAAATCCGGTTTACGACACAGATCCAGGTAACGATACGAAGGACCAGGTCTTCCTGTTGAGTATCCGGGAGGCGAAGCAATATTTGAGTACGACCGAATCCAGAATATGTGTACCCACCGCATATGCCATATCCCGGGGAGTTATTCAATCTAACTCAAATAAAGTAAATAGCGAAAGCACCTGCTGGTGGTGGCTGCGCTCCCCCGGCTACTATAGTTACCGCGCGGCACGTGTCCTCAAAGGAGGCATCATCAATACCCTTGGCTACTTTGTAGTTGTCGGCATAGGTACTGTCCGGCCTGCTTTATGGGTCAATCTGCAATCCTGAATCCTCAAATCCCAAATCCCCTCACTTTGCAAGATTTTTGCGGTTAAAAATCTTGCTCGCTCGAAAAGACCTTTCAGCAAAAGAAAAAGGATTCTCCTTACGAAGAATCCTTTTTTATGCGGAAGATGGGACTTGAACAGTTGGAAAATCAACAATACTTGAAAAGTAAGGAGGTTTCGTGGCATCAACCACCCAGGGAACCTTTTTTGTTATCATCCTGTATCTGCCAAATCTTTATTCCGTATATCCGTTATATAACCACATGGAGAGCGTGACTCCACATTTGCTGCACTCTACTACTTCCGATCCACTTGGCCAAATGGCTGTTACCCATTCATGTTCACACCTTTCATACCAGAAAAAACATTAATAACATCTGGTAGAATAAATCTTCACTAATGATTTTTATATTCTGTCCCTGTTCGTTGTATTTTAGTGCAGCATGATATTTGTTCCGATAACACTCTTTATGACGGAAGCTGCCAACGACCAGAACATTCGTGCGTTTCGTCAGATTCTTTGAACAGCCTCCCCCACAAAGTTTTACAAATCGGAATGCCTCTGCCCTGTCCATCAGGTTCAGCTTTCCGGTAAATGTAAAAGTATTATCTCTGAAAAAATCGACATAGTCTTTTTTACTAACGAGTGATGCCCACATAGTTATGACGGTACAATAATGTTCTATCCTTCATTAGAAAGGGCTTCCTGTAAATCCTTGGAAAAATTCATCACAGGCTTTCCCTGGGCAAACGCTTCAACAATTGCTTTCTCCGCGAGGTCTGCATCCTTTCTGGAAAGATTGGTGAGCAGGTTCCGTGTACCTCCTCCGTAAACGGTTGCCTTCAGGCAATAGGTTCCATACCTGTATTTGTCCTTGTAGATTTCTATGATCCCTTCGGAAAAGACAATATTATTTGAATCAGTCACAATCATCATGATTACTTACCTGCTTACTATTCTGGTGTTTCATCAGGTTGGTCAGATGGTCTCCGATCAACCGCGTGATTTCCGAATATGTGTTATACAGATGGATCAGTTCTTTTACATCCGCCCTCATGATCGCAGACCTGATCATTTCTTCCGGTGTCATTCTGGTATCATCACACAGGAGATAGGAAGGATTGCAGTTCAGGGCATCTGCAATTTTAAGGACGGTCCTTATATTCGCATCGGAGGATCCGTTCTCGATCCGGAAGACCTGCCTTTTGGAGATTCCAAGCTGATCAGCCAGCTGTTGGCTGCTCATCCGGAGCTCTTTTCTCCTGCCTTTGATCTGCTTTCCGATTTTGATCAACTGTCCGCTGTTATATGAACTTGTCAGCACTTTACATCTCTCCGCTTTATCCATAGTGTACTCCCGCCTGATTTACATATTGTTACATTTCCAGATAGCCATCGGATGCTTCGCGATCCGTTCTACTATTGTCCTGTCATCAAAGAGCAGATCCGGACGGTATTCTCCCCGCATGAAGCACTCCAAATAATCTGATTCCCCCTGTGATACTGTCATCAGCTCCTTCAGGTATTCTTTTGCTCTGTTTTTATACAGATCAAGGTCAAAATGCGCCCGTATCTCCTGGTTTCTGAGAACCGGGAACAGGTCGCGGCGGATCTTTGTGATCGTCAGGTTATCAATCGCATCAGTTTCAAAAAAGCGGTTTAACGTTTTTGAGGAGATCGTCGCATAAAAGATGATCGTCTTTCTGAGCAGATCACGTTCAGATTTCTCTTCAAACTTCCCATTAAGGATGAGATTATTGAAATCATACAGATCCCTTGCGGCTGCCCTGCTGATCAATGCATTGGCCTTCGCCGCAAAGATTTCGATCGGGTCGACCATGTATAGAAGAGGCTGCCCGCCAAACATATCTGTTATGATTTCCCTGTACACCGGATCAAGCACATGTGCACGTAAAGAATAATTCAGTTCAATCTTCAAAACATCCCTGTTGCCGCCCGCATTTTGATATCGGAAGATGAAAGAATCCAGGCTGTGGCTGAATCGGGAACGGTCTGTCAGAAGATAGCCCTCACTTTCCATATAGTCCTTTATTGTTTTTGAGATTTCTTCCCTCACAGCCAGCATTTCGTCCCGGCTGTCATTCGGGATATAATCCATATCAATATCAACAGAAAGCCTTGGAAGATCAAAAACAGTCAGGTTGATGGCTGTACCGCCTTTCAGGACAAGATGCTCCTTCAGCAGCTTTTTTTCCTGACAGTATTCGAGAACCTTCTTTAAACGCAGGACCTTTTCAAACGTATCCCTCTGGAATCCATATTGAGAAGCCGCCATGGCGAGATTTGCTTTGTTATATGTTGGCATCTGTTACTCCCCCATTCTTAGATTGGAACAATATCTCCGGTATTACCAGTTTCCACTCTGAATCATATACTCCGTTTTTATGGTCGCTGGACAGGTACCGTGTACTCTTCCCCGACTTATCCCTGCACAGTTCAAAAAAGGAATCTGAAAGGCCAAGCTTATTCTGTATCCGTGACAGGATATAACCGGTCTTTTGGTAAAGAAACTGATTGTTATAGAGCGCAAGATACTGTATGATCCTGTCCTCTTTTACAAGTTTCATTGCGCCGAGATTATCAATAACCTCCTCTGCTCCGGCAATCTTATCCATGTCTTTGATACTGTCAAGGACGGTCCGCTCCCTGTCTGTAACGCGGACTCCCCCGCTGTATCCTATTTCCTCTATCCCCTCAGGGAACCTGCATTTTACATAACGGTATGTATATCCATCAAACACAAAGCTTTGAAAGGCTGTCTCTGATCCGACATATACATCGTAGAATACCTGGTCTGTTATCCCATAATATTCCATCGCGGTATGATGGGTTACATAGGAAGTGTCCGTGACAGCGCTTGCTATCTGGAACCGGTTCGCAACCGGAGCTCCTGTTTCTCCGCTAATCGCTGTATAAAGGTTATTCCTGATATGTATTATCCTTCCCTTACTCAGAAGCCGTTTTACTGCACTCCTTGCACTTTCGATATTGTTGTAAAAGCCACAGATATCGTTGATTGTAAAAACCGGCCTTTTTAATACCTCATAGTATAGATCCATTCTTTTGCCTCTCAGTTTTCTTTAATATCGATATATTTTGGTTTATATATAAACTATTTTGTTTCGATATTAAAGATAATAAACTTTTGGAAGGCAAGTGTCAACTTTATTATTCTCTATTTTTAGTTTAATATTAAACTATTATTTATCTCAATTTAAAGTTTCTTTACAATGCTCCTGCAGTTCTTCCTGTTTTTATCGGTTTTCTTCTTGTAAGGTCATGCCGTTCTCAAGGACCACAGCTTGAACATAGCCCCCAACAGATCAGCATTTAGGTGAAGATACACTTCTGTATACTCTTTATTCCAGTTCCAGTTTGGGACGAGCATCCCGCCATGCACATTTCCAGATGGTTCCCTTACTTCAAAAAAGGCAACGCCGAATAGGTGTTCAAGGGCTGCCATAGCCCGATGCGGCGCATCTAAGCCAACATTCAGCAGGTCACAGAGTTCCATCATCTGCAGGGTCATATGGAAAGGATCTTTTGCTTCCCAGTCAATCTTATCAATGATCAGTTCCAGAAGTCTGATATCATCTTCATTCACATATTCCATCTTGCGGAAATCCTTGACCAGTATGGTATCCCCTTTTACTTTGCAATAATTCTCACTCATTGTTTCCCTCCTTGTCATCCGTGTTTTTATTCTTCGTCTGGCAACATTTTTGTCCTTCCTGTCTTAATGCTGTATTGGAATTCATAGCCTGCAATCTTTCCGTTCTGTTTCACTTTCCGATAAAAGACCAGATTATCCTTCTGCGGCAGGATCCTGTCCCCATCCTGCCTTTTCCTTCCCACCGGAGAGAGGCAGACCATCCTGCAGTCAGCGATTTCCTGCGTTACCGGTTCCAGGATGTATTTTTCAAACAGGTTCCGGTTAAAATGGGGTTTCCCCTTCAGCATATGCATATAGGAGCCTTTCCCGGAAGTAGGGATCCGTAACACCCTTTTCAGCTCTTCGTCCGTGTAGATCCGGCTGTTCTTCCTCCTCGAGTCGGAGTGGATCCTCAGGTCTTCATAAAGAAGGTAGCTGTAGATACTGGTAAAGCGGTAAATGTCATTCACCCACATAACGAAGAAATCCTTGTTCCCGGTAAGGTTTTCAAACAAAGTACCGAACTGCACCCCGTTCAGATGCACATTGATGATCTCGCCACGTTCTTCGCTGTCGCTACCGAAAACCAGGAAACCGTTTTTGTAGTCTTTCCGGTCATTGATATCCATCTTGAGGTACGACATCCTGGCAAGGTGGTCATATGCATTCCTGATGCGGTTCGCAGCCCTGTGGTCCTTCGGGATATCCAGCACGTCACAGATATCGCTTTTCCGCAGCCGGACATCAAATTTATTCCCTGCCTGCGACCACTTTATCTCCGTAAGGGCCATATACAGCAGTTTCATATCCGTGATCCGCAGTGACAGCATGCTGCCGGACTGATCCGGTGACGGCATGAACTCGCTCCGGAAAAACGGCTTCCCGATCGCAACCATCTTGTTCACAAGGGTGTTATTCCGGTCGGCTGCTTCTTTTTCCTTTGAATTCTCAAAATAATCATCCTGGCTGAACAGGTCTTCTTCTCGTTTCATAAGTGTCCGTGATTTCTAGTATGCAGACTTTAATAAAGCCCGCAGATAAGGCATTTCTGTTCTGCAGATTGGAGGAAAAGGCAGAAATGATCTGTCCAGGATTTCTAGTATATGGTGTTCCTGCCATTCCCTCCCGGAATTTCCAGAATTTCTAGTATACGCGCTTCAGATTTTTCCCCGAAAAATGTCCAGAATTTCTAGTATACGTTTTTTTCAAATGTCCACGATTTCTAGTATAAATGTCCAGAATTTCTAGTATATGTGTCCATTTTTTCTAGTATACGGAAAACTCATTTTCAAATTTTTCTTCCTAAATATCGCGCGCGCACGCACGCGCGCTAATAAGTTTTTTAATAATGTATTAATAATGTTATTTATATAAGGAATAAGGGAAAAGGGAAAAAGAACCGAACCATACAGAGGTGTTTTTTCTTCTGTATGGTCCATTTTTATTCTGCTATTCTTCCTCCTCGTCATCTTCGACATAATGCACTTCGGAGATGATCAGGTCGCGCACTTCTTCCTCTGTCATATCACTGCAAATGAATCCGGCTGTCCCGGTCCTGAGAAGCAGAATGATGTTGGTTGCCTTCAGTACGGCATCCTCCACAGACTCAACCAGCATGTCCTCTTTCTCCCAGGGGCCATGCCAGCTGATCAGATAATTGACCAGACCACAGATCTGGCCATAGTTGTTGTTGATGAACGTTTTTAGTTCACCGCTTTTTTGTACCATGAAATTCATTTTTTCTCTCCTTTTTGTTTTTATTTGCTCCGCCCACAGGTTCCGCTCCGGCTATTAAGCATCCTCTGTGTCCACGGCAACGCACTCGATGAAATTGTCTGACGACAGTTCCCGGCAGTTCTTATGGAGTACCAGGCAGCTCTGCCCGACTGTCAGGGAACTGAACAGTCCTCCCCTCGATATATGGAATACGTTTTTTTCTCCTTTCTCGTTTTCAAATTCCAGATAATAACGGCAGCGGTTCAGGGAAAGGCCGGATAGCAAACCTCCCACCATATCCTTTTTCTTCTCCACTACGCTGCAGACCGTCCCTGAGATCTTTTCCTGCCTGAACAGGACTGCATAGTACACGGCGAGTCCTGCAGGGATCAGAGAGACCACGGCGGGGAACAGGACCAGTCCCATGTCCTCCCTGATGGCAGCCATCACGACCAGCGCTGCGATACAGCACAGGAACAATCCGGCCAGCTTGACAAAGAGCTTTCCCTTTGCATATGCAAACGCTGTTTCCTTTCGTCCTGTCATCCGTCAGTTTCTTCCGGCTGTCCGGAGAGATCCGGCGCTCCTTCTGTTGTATCCGTCAGGACCTCCTCCGGCACGTCTTCATAAACCTGGCCTTCCAAAGTCCCTTCCGGTCCTGACGCTTTGTCAAGCACGCTGATGTTCTGCGCGTTCAGGATATCAGACAGCGTTCCTGTTTCCAGCACATACCTTCCAAGTTCGCAGACGATCTCATCCTCCTCCTGCCTGCCTGAAGTGATGACGGCCACGAGGCGCAGGGTCGTCTGGCCGGTCAGGCTGCTCCTGGAAAGGGAATAATCATCCGCCATGGCGACACTTCCCGCTTCGATGGAACGCAGTGCGATGCAGTTCTCGTACTTTCCGACATCGTCCCACAGCATCACGGTCCCTTCCCTGCTGATGCCGTCAGGCCCGATGTACATGGTCCTTCCGAGCATGTCGAAAGTTTCCCTGGAGACAAAGGAATGTTCAAATTCAGCTGCCGTTATGGTGTCCCCCACGCGGATGTCATGTTTCAGCAGGGCGATGCTGACAGTCTCCTCCGGCAGCTGGGCTTCCCGGCTGTTCTTGGTCAGCAGCTGTGCCAGCAGCAGCCCTAACGTGGCCAGGACGACAGTCCCCAGGATGATGACAGGGATCAGGAGCTTTCCTCTGCTGTGCTTCAGGCTTTTTTCTTTCTTCCGCACCGCCAGTTCACCTGAAGATGATTTTACTAGTTCCTGCCTTCCTGTTTCCTGTTCTTCTCCAGTCATTGCCGGGCTGTCCGATACATCATAATCAGTACCCTCCTCCCCTTCATACATGATCTGGTCGGCCGCTTCTTCTTTTCTAAGTCTGTCCCTGTATTCCTGAAGGATCTCCTTGTACTGTTCCGGGACAGGGATCCTTTTGATCTCCCCGTCCATGGTCCTCATGTATCCGGTCTCTTCCCCTCCATAGAGGATCTCGACTTCTGTCACGATCCCGGTTTTTTTATCGCTGACGCCCTTTTTCGCGATCACGGTTCGGCCTTTTATCAGTTCTTCCATACTTGTTTACTCCTGTAGCCCGTTATTCTCTTCCTCTTTTAGAAGATGTGCCATACGGGGTTTGCTGACCATCTTCTGCTCTGATGTTTCTGTCAGCCTCTTATAGACGCGCGACTGCATGAACGTATGGTTTTTCCGGTAGACCTCAAGGATGCATTCCAGCAGTTCCTGCAGGCCGTAGTGATCAAGGTCGTTGATCAGGCAGGAGACCCACCTGAGAGCAAGCTTCTTGTCCTCATGCAGTCCGTAAGGCATTCCGCTCTTTGCATACTCCAGGTAGTAGGGATCTTCTTCCAGTTTTTTCAGGACGAGGTTTTCCCCGGTACAGTGTTTCCAGCTCTCCTCATCCACGTTCAGGAGGACGCTGCAGGGGATATGGTAATGGACCGCCAGGTCTGCGATATAGGAAGCCGGGGGGATCCTGTCCGTTTCATACTTCTGCCATGCCTGCTTGGTGATCCCAAGGGAAGCTGCAAGTTCTTCCATGCTCTGCCTCAGGAATGCCACGCGGACCATCCTGAGCCCGGAACAGATGTCATATCTGCGGTCCCGGTATTCCGGGAATGCCTCAAACACCTCATCGCCGAGGATCTTTGCCAGTATCTCCACTTCTTCCCGGAAGAACCTGTTCGTGCCGGACAGTTTTGCCGAGAAAGACTGCTTGGACTGGCCGATCGCAGCCGCCAGGGACTGCTTCAGACACCCCTTTTTCTTTATCAGGTCATTGATAAATGCTTCCCGTTCCATCTTCTGTATCCCTTCCGGAGCACTGTTTTCTTCTTGATGAACCGCATATTAGCATGTCATATAAATCCCCGTCAATGGTACCGGACACTCGTCAATTAATAATAAAGAATAAACAGGATGATTATTTTTTCGTTTTTTATCTGTTTTTCTTTAAAATTATAGTGTTTATAGTAATTTTTATGTCGACTGAAAAATTTTTTTATGATAGAATGCTAAAAAGCGTATTTTGAGTCCACTAAGCGGAAAAAACACCAGAAAGGAAAGAAGATCAGATGGATAGGGAACTGGAAACAAAGAAGCTCTTGTGCAACAATCTCTACACTCTCCGGAAGCAGTATGGAGCCACCAGGCGGAAAGTGGCGATCGCCTGCGGGAAGAATGAAGAAACAGTCGCCGCGAATGTCTGGGGTTCCAACATCGAGCTGCTCGCGAACCTCAAAGATGATGAGGATCCAGCTGAAGTCACCAGGAGATTCAAGAAATGCCCGTACCTGACCGTACAGGACCTGCTCAGCATCAGTGAGTTCTTCCATACTTCGCCCATGGAGATGCTGGCAGGGGCTGAGAACCTATATGACCTGCCGGTGGCAGACACCAAGGACGATGCAGGGATGGCACTCAGCGCGATAAAGGAAAAGATCGGGGATCTGAATGAGACCGGAATAAAAAAAATTTTTGATTATATGACGGATCTTCTGAAGATAGAAGAATACAGAAAATAATCATAAACGGAGAGATACCACTGGTCGCCCAGTGGTATTTTCATGAATTTCATGCTAAAAGCTCGAATCATATATCTAGCCGTAATATATGATCGAATGCGGAAGATGGGACTTGAACCCACACGCGATTGCTCGCACAAGATCCTTAGTCTTGCTCGTCTGCCAGTTCCGACACTTCCGCTCCTTATATGGCCAAGCTTTTATGCTCAGCGAGTCGTATTATACAACAAACCTTTTTTATTGTAAATACTTGTTTTTTTATTATAAAAGACTTTTGTTAAGTACAGATATGCAACGATTTTTCGGTTGTGAATGATTTTTGGCAGAAAGATGCAATTTTTTTACGGCTGTGAATGGTTTTCTGCCTGTATTTGGTAATAAAATCGCGCATAGCCGAAAAATCGTTGCACGGGGTTTTACGAAATCGTGCATAGCCGAAAAATCATTGCATTCCAGGCAGGATCCCTTCCCCATCAAAAGCCGGAATAAAGCTGTCTGAGGCTGTTTCATCTTCCTGGATCATACAGTTCTCGATCCCCAGCGAGATAGCGTAATCAACCGCCTCGTCATACTCCTTATAGCTGACCGGGCGGCATAACTCCGGATAGTTCCGCCGCATTTCTTTCCCGTCCATTTTAGTATCCTGGCGCTGTGTGACAGCCGAGGCAAGAGGTTCTTCTTCTGCAAAAACGCCTATCGGGGTATACTGACTCATCAATGAGATCCAGATCCGGTCCCCGTAGGTCTCGTACAGATACCGAAGAACTGCTTTGGAATCCTCCAGCTGCCCTGGTATCACAAGATGCCTGACAACCACTCCCCGGGTCATCAGGACTCCCTCTCCGTCATAAGCAGCATCCGATGGATCCGCGGCAATCTGCTCCAGAGGCGCAAACTTCGCCTCACCGGTCATCCGTACCATACTTTCAAGTGCTTTCTTAGCCCATTCCGGGTAGTCCGGCGCTTTCATGTAACGCTGTCCCAGCCCGGAAGACGTCGTTTTAAAATCCGGCAGAAAGATATCCACCAGCCCCTCCAGCATTTGCAAGGTCTCCGGCTTTTCATAGCCGGAACTGTTCCAGACCACCGGCAAAGTCAGCCCTCTGGCTTTGGCATCCCGAAGCGCCTTTGCAATGGAAGGAGTAAAATGTGTCCCCGTCACCAGATTAATATTATGCGCGCCTCTTTGCTGCTGTTCCAGAAAGATCTGCGCAAGCCGCTCCTCATTGATTTCCAAGCCAAATCCGTCCCGGGAGATCGGGCTGTTCTGGCAGTAAATACAGCCTAAAGAGCAGCCTGAAAAGAACACGGTTCCGCTTCCGTTTGTTCCGGACAAAAAGGGTTCTTCATAGTAATGAAGCCCTGCTCTAGCCGCTTTCAGCGCACTTCCACAGCCGCAAGGACCCTGCCGGACGTTCCTGTCGATCCCGCAGTTTCTGGGACACAGCGCACAGTTTTTATAATGCCGCAGCAACGATCCGTTTTCCGTTCCCATACATGTCTCCGGCATGTTTAAAATCCCAGCATGTCATTGACCAGGATTACATGGATCCTGTCTTTATGACGGGAATACCGGGTGATCAGAAACTGGCAGCAGATCGTTTCCGGTGATTTGCAGTTCATGCAAGACCCGGTCTTCGCACAGGGCGTGGAAATGCCAAACCGCTGCGCATTTGTAGGAGCAGCAACATTGCGTGCCCTCTTCATGGCGCCGTCCACATCACTGCACACCTTGTTCATTCCCACAATAAACAGAACTTTCCTGGGACCCTGCGCAATGGCTGACACCCGGTTGGAGTTTCCGTCGATATTGACAAGGACTCCGTCTTCCGTCATCGCATTGGTACTGGAAAGAAACACATCCGCATCATAGGCCAGCAGCATGGCTTTTCGTTTATCCTCATATTCATCCCGGTCAATAAAGCTGTAATTGCCTTCTTTCAGAGCCTGTACCAACCCGATCTCATGAGCACTCATGGCGCCTCCCATGGACACCGTGCTCCCCTCCGGGATCAGGGAAAGAGCCAGTTCCTTTGCCTCTTCCCTGGATGCAGCATAATAACCCGTCATATTGCGGGATTCCAGGCCTTTGATCACTTTCTGCGCCAACAGTTCATTTCGTTTGATAATATTCCTGTTCATGTACCCCCTCCGATGTTTTTTTCAGATCACTATATTTTTTTGTTTCTATGATACACCTAATTATTTTTTTATGATATAATGCATTTGGTTATTCATCTTACCATACGCTATTAAAATACCAAAAGGGGGCATAACAGTTATGGCAGAAGAATTAAAGGAGAAAGTTGACAAACTTCAGGCTGCGATCGATCAGATTAACGCTTCAGGCGACCTGGAAGACTGGGTAAAAGAATGTGCTACCCAGGTCTTTGCAAAAGCTAAAGCAACTTTGTTGGAAGGTCAGACAGAATGGGATCCCGACGGAATCCAGGAAGAATTCCTCGGAAGATACTAAGATTCCTGTGTAACCAAAAAAACCTGCATGAAAGTTCTCTGATTCACTTTCATGCAGGTTTTTTTCTGTCTGTTATCTATTTTCGTTTCGCCAGAAATTCGGGACCATAACCATAATGTTCCACTACATAATCCAGGTCTTTATCACCCCGTCCGGAGAGATTGACCAGAATGGAGCCGGTGATCCCTGTTCTTGCTACCCTGATCGCGTAAGCCAGCGCATGAGAGCTTTCAATCGCCGGTATGATACCTTCATGTCTTGACAGGAGGAACAGCGCTTCGATCGCATCCTCATCCCCGATCGTCGTATAATGAACTCGTTCCAGATCATGCAATAGCGCATGCTCCGGCCCTGCAGCCGGATAGTCCAGACCGCTGGCATTGGAATATACAGGTGCAGGCTCTCCGTTTTCATCCGCCAGCATAATGCTGTTGAACCCGTGCATGACACCTTCCTGTCCGTAAGTGATGGAAGCTGCATGATCGCCCAGTTTCGGGCCGCGGCCCAGAGGCTCCACACCGATCAGCTCCACGGGATCCGCCAGGAACGGGGTAAACATGCCGATGGAATTCGAGCCGCCGCCTACGCATGCGGCTACCTGATCCGGAAGATGGCCGGTCTGGGCAAGGAACTGCTCCCTGGCCTCTTCTCCGATACAGTACTGGAAGTCCCTTACCATCAGCGGGAACGGATGTGGCCCTGCAGCAGTACCAATGCAGTACACCGCATCTTTATACTCTCTGGAATATGCCATAAAAGCTGCATCGACCGCTTCCTTCAGGGTTTTCAGCCCAAAGCTGACCGGGATCACATTGGCGCCGAGCAGCTTCATCCTGGTCACGTTCGGTGCTTGTTTGGCAATATCCACTTCCCCCATATAGATGTCGCATTCGAGTCCGAAATAAGCGGCTGCCGTTGCCAGCGCGACTCCGTGCTGTCCGGCTCCTGTTTCGGCGATCAGTTTTTTCTTGCCCATGTATTTTGCCAGGAGTCCTTCTCCCATACAGTGATTCAGCTTATGAGCACCAGTGTGGTTCAGATCCTCCCTCTTCAGATAGATCTGCAGCCTTCCCAGAAGGTTGGAAAGATTCTGACAATGGTAAACCGGCGTCGGCCTCCCTTGAAAATCCTTCCGGATACGCCTCAGTTCAGAAATGAACTGGGCTGACTGGGCAATCGTATGATATGCTTCCGCATATTCATTAAATGCCTTGATCAGCTCCGGATCCTCCAGATAGTTTCCGCCGTATTTCCCAAAATAACCGTCCTGAGACGGATACTCCTTCAGATAATTGTCAAAATCCCTGTATTTATTCATCTCGATTCCTTTCTGTCCGGATCAAAGTCCTGCACGATTTTAACACTGTGCAGGTTTTTCATCAACCACAAAAAGAATGGTCCGAATCATTCGTATTTTTATCTTACTATATTGCATTAACGCATAAAATCATCTAAAATTGTCACAATATTTTTTTATTTGGGAGGGAATAAAGTGTTTGCGCATATCATTGATGTTGTTGACAGTTTTCTCTGGGGATGGCCTTTGATCATCCTTCTGTTCGGAACGCATATCTTCATGACCATCCGTACAGGTTTTATCCAGAAGCATACGTTTAAAGCGATCAAACTGTCTGTTACCAGGGACAAAGATGCTGCGGGAGATGTTTCCCAGTTCGGAGCACTCACCACTGCACTGTCTTCCACGATCGGTACCGGCAATATCATCGGTGTCGGAACTGCGATCGCCATGGGCGGGCCCGGTGCCGTCCTGTGGATGTGGCTGACCGGTATCTTCGGTATTGCCACCAAGTATTCCGAGACATTGATCGCCGTCAAATATCGTGTCAAGAGCGAGGATGGCTCCATGATCGGCGGTGCCATGTACGCCCTGGAGCGAGGCCTTAAGATGAAATGGCTTGGCATCGTATTTGCTTTCCTGGCTGCAGTCTGTGCTTTCGGCATCGGATGTACCGTCCAGGCCAATGCGGTTACGGCTAATATTACCCAGAATATCAGCATTTCTCCGTGGATCATTGCAGTAATCCTGACGATCCTCGTCGGACTGGTGATCATCGGCGGTATTCAGATCATTACCCGGGTTTCCACAATCCTGGTTCCCTTTATGGCTGTTTTTTATTTTCTTGGATGCCTTGTGATCCTGATCATGAACCGGGACGTTCTGGGACAGGCTGTTTCCACGATCTTAACTTCTGCTTTTACTGCCCGCGCTCTGGGAGGTGGATTTATCGGAAGCACTGTCATGATGGCATGCCGCTACGGATTTGCCAGAGGACTTTTTTCCAATGAATCCGGTATGGGTTCTGCCCCGTTGGTGGCAGCTGCAGCCCAGACCAGGAACTCAAAGCGTCAGGCTCTGGTCTCCATGACCGGTACCTTCTGGGACACCGTTATCATCTGTCTGATGACAGGTCTTGTCCTGGTATCCTGTATCATTAAATATCCTCAGATCGACGGACTGTCAGGCAATGGTGCGGAACTGACCAGCCATGCCTTCGGCATGATCCCCTATATCGGCCTTCCCATCCTGATCGTTGGCCTTGTTACATTTGCCTTCTCTACGATCCTCGGATGGTACTACTACGGTGAGCGCTGCGCCATCTACCTGTTCGGTGAGCGGGTAAAATGGGTCTACAAGATCCTGTGGGTCATCGGCGTCTTTGTCGGATCCATCGTGGAGCTGAACCTGATCTGGAATATTGCCGACCTGCTGAATGGTCTGATGGCGATCCCCAATATCATCGCAGTCCTTCTGCTGAGTAACGTAATAGCCCGGGAGACCAAGAAATACAAAGGCATTCATCTGAACGACAAAGATATGACCGAGATCCCGGTCATCAAGAATGCCAAAGCAGGCGTTTTGTCTGCGAAGAAACAGTGAATCGTTTGTTATTGCTGCGATCTTACAGCATAACTAAGGCCTGCCGGAAATCCGGCAGGCCTTTTTCGTGGCATAAAAAAGAAGCGGATGACGGGAATCGAACCCGCCTCTCAAGCTTGGGAAGCTCGCGTTCTACCGATGAACTACACCCGCTTATGATCGGTCTGCTATATTTTACACTTATTCGATAAAATTTACAAATGGTTTTTTACCACATATCGTCCTGCTGTTCCGAAGGGTCCATGCCGAATTTACGATACATTTTATAAATATCGCTCGGCTGCAGAGTAAAAAACTGTTTTCGCCTGATCTGCCGCATACTGGCACCGTTCCTCACCATGCGCTCGGCTTCTTCCATCTCCACTTCCCGTAAAGCTTCTTCTTCCAGCTGACGATCGTCAAATCCGTACAATTCTGCCCCCCCTTTCCGGCTTCTGCCGACAGCACTTTTACAGTTTCAATAAGATTCCCAGCCCGGCAGAGGCCAGGATAAAGAAGATCGGATGGATCTTCCTGAAATATCTCATCGCTGCGAAAAGTACCGCAAACATAATCATTGCCAGCCAATTCACCTGGGTAAAGATCTCTCCGATCCTTCCCAGCATAGAGAAAGTGATCTTCTCCACGCCAAAAAACACCGTCAGGATCACGTTGAATCCGGCTGCAGCGATCAGGCCTGTACTGGCCGGACGGAGCATCTTAAAACCACCCAGGACAAACCGGTTGGTACGGAATTTGTCCAGCATCCCGGCAACGATCAGAATCACCACAAAACTGGGCAGCGCCAGTGACAAAGTAGCAAGGATCCCTCCGAACCAGCCAAACGAAGTATACCCGGCGTAGGTTGCCATATTGATCCCGATGGGACCCGGTGTGGACTCAGCAATGGCAATATAGGTCAGGACATCCTGGCTGGTAAACCAGGGGTAACGAACTGCCATCTCATACAGGAAGGGGATGGTTGCCAGGCCGCCGCCTACTGCGAACAAACCGGTTTTCATAAATTCCAGACACATGATCAGGAGGTTCAATTTCCCGCCTCCTTTTTACTGTCAGGATCCTTCTTCTTTGCAGGCTGATAGAATTTCTCTCCCAGGATCAGCGTTGCGATCACGCTGATCACGATGATCCCCGCAATAAACCAGACCGTTTCGATCCTGGTAAAGACCGCCAGGATAAACACGCAGAGAAAGATCACCAGAGACAGAAGATCGATCACTGTCTTTTTGATAAACCCGATCACTGCGTTCAGGATCAAAGCCCCGACGCAGACACGAATCCCTGCCAGTGCATGCTGTACATATTCATTATTCTGGAAATTAGTCAGAAATGCTGCAATGATCGTAATGATGATGATCGACGGAGTGATCACGCCCAGGGTACAGGCGATGCTTCCCGGGATTCCTTTTTTCTTCCGCCCCACAAAGGTTGCCATATTCACGGCGATCACGCCGGGAGTGATCTGCCCGATCGCAATATAATCCAGAAGTTCGGAAGAACTGATCCATTTTCTTTTCTCCGCCAGTTCCCGCTCAAGGATCGAAACCATGGCATATCCGCCGCCGAAGGTGCAGATGCCGATCTGGAACATCGTCCAGTACATATACAGAAGCTCTTTGATTGTATTCCAGGCAGAGTGTTTCATCGTCAGGTCCTGTTCTGCCGCAGGATTTCCCAGGCCAGGATGCCGGCAGCTACAGATGCGTTGAGAGAATCAATATCCCCTTTCATGGGAATGGAAGCGATAAAATCGCATTTTTCTTTGATCAGGCGACTCACGCCGCTTCCTTCATTGCCAATCACCAGACCGATGGCTCCGGTCAGATTCAGGCGGTACATTTCCTCTCCGTCCATATCGGCGCAGACAAACCAGATTCCTTTTTCCTTCAGGTAATCAATGGTCTGTGCCAGATTGGTCACCTTGGCGATCAGAGTATGATACACAGCTCCGGCAGAGGCTTTCGCCACAGTTGCGTTGACAGAAGCCGCCCTGTGCCTCGGGATGATAACTCCGTGTGCACCGGCCAGATTGGCACTTCGGATGATCGCCCCCAGATTATGGGGATCTTCAATCCCATCCAGCACAAACACAAATGGTTTCTCCCCTTTCTGTGCCGCCCTGTCCAGGATGTCATCCACTTCCGCATAGGGAATAGCGGCAAGGTTCAGGATCACGCCCTGATGTTTTCCGGTCTCGGACATCTGGTCCAGTTTATCCTTGGGGACATAGACCGTCAGAACATTTCTCTTCTTAGCTTCGGAAACGATCTGGCTCACCGGGCCTTCTCCCAGCCCTTCCTGGACATAGAGTTTGTCGGCATTTTCATTGGTCTTTAACGCTTCCAGTACTGCATTGCGGCCTTCCGCCATCAGCTCGTTATGCCGGCGTTCCTCCGCCGGTTTTCTGTCCCTGCTTCTATATTCTGTCTTTTTATATTTTCCTGGTTCTTCCTGCTTATGATTCATCAGTTTCATTCTGTGTAATCTTTCCAGCTGCAGTTTCGATCAGCTCTTCGATCCTGTCCTGTCGTCCTTCCAGAAACAGATAGCCCATCAGGGCTTCCAGCCCTGTTGCCCGCCGGTATTCACTGATGCTGCAGCTTTTCGGAGCTGTAAGGGATTTGAGGTTGCGGCCTCTTTTATACACCGCCAGCTCCTCTTCCGTCAGGACATCCTTCACAAAATCTGCGATCCGTGCCTGCGTTCTGGCATTCGTAAAGGCTTTGGATCTTTTATTCAGTTCCTCTGCATTGCCTTCACACTCCCGGACGATCCTCTGTCTGATACAGATCTCAAACACAGAGTCCCCCAGAAATGCCAGTGCCTGCGACGATGCGTCTCTGCCTCTTTTTATTTCCTGTGCCACTTAACGCCCTCTCTTGTATCCTCCAGCACGATCCCCATTTCATCCAGCTGGCTGCGGATCTCGTCTGCCCGTTGGAAGTTCTTTGCTTTCCTGGCTGCCTGACGTTCCGCGATCAGTTCTTCGATCTCTGCTTCCAACTCATCCTTCGGCTCTTCCAGAATGATCCCAAGCACGTCGCAGAGAATGCCCAGTTTTTCCCGTGCCGTTTTCACAAACGCAACGGAGCTGGTGTCCTTTACCAGACTGTTGATGGTCCTTACCAGTTCAAAGACTGCCGCGATGGCATCTGCCGTATTGCAGTCATCGTCCATGGCGCTTTCGAATTTTTCGATATAAGGTGCCGCAAACTGACTGTCCTCCTCCGGCAGGAATTCCTGCGGACGCTGTCCCGGATTGGCCAGGATGTAGTCCAGATTGGCAGCGGCATTTTTGATTCTCTCAAGTCCGGACTTTGCAGCATCCATCAGAGTATCCGAGAAATTCAGCGGACTTCTGTAGTGGGCAGACAGCATAAAGAACCGAAGGACCTGAGGATCATATTTTGCAATGATATCCCTGACCGTAAAGAAATTACCGGCGGATTTACTCATTTTGCTGCCGTCGATATTCAGGAAAGCATTGTGCATCCAGTAATGGGAGAACGGCACACCGTTTGCCGCCTCTGACTGGGCGATCTCATTTTCATGATGCGGGAAGATCAGGTCTTCACCGCCTGCATGGATGTCGATGGTATCTCCCAGATATCTCTTGGCCATAACAGAGCACTCGATATGCCAGCCGGGACGTCCGTCAGACCAGGGACTCGGCCAGGATGGTTCTCCTTCTTTCTTCGGTTTCCACAGCACGAAATCAGCCGGATCCTCTTTTTCATCCTCTCCGGTGACCTTGATATCCCGGTGACCGCTCTGCATGTCGTCCAGGTTTTTATTAGACAGTTTTCCGTAATCCCGGAACTTTCTGGTCCGGTAATAGACGGTACCGTTTTTCTCATAGGCGTAGCCTTTTTCGATCAGGGTTTTGATCATCTCCAGCATACCAGGGATCTCCAGGGTTGCCTGCGGCGCTACCGTAGCAGGACGGATATTGAGGGATGCCATATCTTTCCTGCATTCTTCAATGTATTTTTCCGCCACTTCCTGAGCGCTGATCCCTTCTTCCACGGATCTTTTTATGATCTTGTCATCTACGTCCGTAAAATTGGAGACATAGGTCACGTCATAACCTTTATATTCCAGATACCGACGGAACGTATCGAACACGATCATCGGTCTGGCATTGCCGATATGGATCAGGTTGTATACGGTAGGTCCGCATACATACATCCCGATCTTTCCTTCCTGAATAGGAACCAGTTCTTCTTTCCGCGCATTCAGTGTGTTGTAGATCCTCATCTTCTTACCTCTTTATTATATGGTTTTTTGAATTTAAAATATTATTGTATCAGCAAGACTGCCTGTGCCGCAATACCTTCTTTTCGTCCGGTAAAGCCAAGCTTTTCTTCCGTAGTTGCCTTGATGCTGACGGTATCCATGGCAATACCGAGTGTCCTGCTGATGTTTTCCCGCATTTCATCTATATAAGGCCGCAGCTTCGGAGCCTGGGCTATCACGGTGGCATCGATATTCACGATCTCATAACCGGCTTCCCGTACACGCTCGTTTACTTTCTTCAGAAGTAAGAGGCTGTCCGCCCCTTTATAGTTCTCATCCGTATCCGGAAATAAAAGTCCGATATCTCCCAGGGCTGCCGCTCCCAGCATAGCGTCCATAATGGCGTGTACCAGCACGTCCGCATCGGAATGCCCGTCCAGCCCCTTCTCGTAAGGGATCTTGACTCCGCCCAGAATCAGATCTCTTCCTTCTGCCAGTCTGTGAACATCATATCCCTGCCCGATCCTCATAGTTTTCCCTTTCCATTTCTGCAGTCTTTTCCGGAAGTTTTCTTTGTAACTGCTGTCAGCTGCACTCTAACCATTATACACACCTTTTCAGTTTTTTAAAGACAGAAAGGCACAGACCTGTCAAAATACTTTATTTTCCGGTTGACATCAGAAATAAAATTTTATATACTTTGTTGGCATGCGGAAAATGTATGCCGAATATATTTGGCGAGATAGCTCAGTTGGCTAGAGCACGCGGTTCATACCCGCGGTGTCGAGGGTTCAAATCCCCCTCTCGCTACTGCAAAAATCCTCTAAAATCAATCATGATTTTAGAGGATTTTCTTTTCTCTCAGAACGAGGCTGTTTCTTTATTATTTCTCCAGCGCCTTTATAGCTCCTGCCAGGAATTCAGCTGCTTTGTCCGCGCCTCCAAGCAAAGAACAGTTAATGGTGATTGCGTAATTCTCCGGATCACACCAACGTTTGCAAGTGAAGAACGAATAATAATCCTCCCTCCGGCGGTTTGTCTTTTTGATGAGCTTACCTGCCTCTTTCTCACTCAGCTCCGGATAAGCCTCCATGATGTTCTTGACACAGTTTTCCTCATCCTCTATTACCAGGATACTGAGGACATCCTCCCGGCCGGCCAGATAGTAGTCGGCACAGCGGCCCAGCAGAATGCAGTTTCCTTCGTCAGCCAGACGATTCAGAATTGTGCCTTGAATTTCATCCATAGCACGATCCAAAGGGATCACGTCAAAAGAGAGATCTTCCGCTGCATTCATGTAGTTACGCTGGGCATTGCTGAGTATTTCTATCTCTGACATGGATGCTTTGCCCTGACCTTCGTCAAAATAACGGAAGGTCTCCTCCTTCATATCAAATTCGCTGTTTTTCACAGCCTCCGTAATAATCTCATCGTCGCATAAACGATACCCCAGTATTTCTGCCAGTTTTTTTGAGATGGGTCTACCCCCGCATCCGTATTTTCCTCCGATAGTAATGACCATACTAATACCTCCTATTAATACAATTCCAGCCGGGTGGCCATAGGACAAACAATTCCTTAAAGCCATAAATCTTTAGAGCTGTTTCCACTGTAACAATGCAGTATGTATTTGTCAAGATAACGGCAGAACAGCATCATAAAACCGCATTTTCTAAAATCTTCCGCTGAAAAAGCCCCTGATTTTAGAAAAAAACACAATTTCTAAAATCAGATGCCTTTTTTCAGGCTTTTTTTAGAAAATACCCTTTTCTTCCTTCAATCAGCTGCGATTTTCTAAAAAACACCCTTAAAATAGCTGTCATTTTTAGAAATCTTGTTTTTTTCTAAAACAACCCCTTTTTTCAGGACATTTATTCAGAAATCTTGTATCTGCTATGCAATCCGGTGCTGACAGACAAATATATCTGCAGCGACAGAAAGACCGGGGGATCACCTGATCAGAAAGTGAATATGAAATCTGAACTTTCTGATCAGGTGATCCCCCGGCCTTAATTATCGGTACCAGATTTGATCCGGTATTATTTGCTGTTTGCAGCTCTGACGCAGCACATAACGATGTTGCCGACCAGTTCGGAAACCGGTGCGGAACGTGAGCAGTCAGATGCAATCTTGCGGAAGCCCTGAATGAATGGTCCCGGAGCATCTGCATGAGCAAAGAACTGGACCAGCTTCACGCCGATGTTGCCGACATTGATATCCGGCCAGATGATGATATTGGCCTTGCCGGCTACTCTGGATTCTCTCTTGACTTTCTTGGCTGCTACCTTCGGGTCAATGGCAGCATCCAGCTGGAATTCGCCGTCGATTGCAAGGTCCGGACGACGCTCATTGGCGATCCTGACGGATTCTCTGACATCATCCACCATCTCATGCTCCATACTTCCGTCTGTAGAGAAGGAAAGCATTGCGCATCTCGGCTCCCAGCCGAACAGCTCCCGAACGGTATCGCAGGAAGCGATGGCAATGGATGCTCTTTCTGCCGGATCAGGCTTTGTGCAGACGGCGCTGTCGCCGAACAGCAGGTACTGACCTTCGGATCCGTCGAATCCCGGAATGATAAAGAGGCCTGTGGAAGAAGGTGTATCGATGCCCTCTTTCAGTCCGATGATAGTCGTCGCAGCGAGGATCACATCACCGGTGGTATGGGTAAGACCTGCAAATGTTACATCTGCAAGACCGATGCACTGCATGACCATAGCGGTATACATCGGGTCTTTGCTCTTTCTGTTGAGCGCTTTGATTGAAAGAGCGTCTGAATATTCTGCGATATATTTTTCGAAGAATTCATTCTTCTTATCTGCATCTGCATTGTCAAAGATCTCCATGCCGGAGATATCAACGCCTGCTTCCTGGGCTGCCGCACGGATCGCTTCCGGATCACCTACAAGAAGCGCCTTGCAGTATCCGCCGTTCACCGCTTCTCCGACCGCCTGCATCATCTTCGGATCATCTGCTTCCGGAAATGCAACAGTCTGCGGATTAGCCTTTGCCTGCTCATAAATTTTTGCCATTAAATCCATAATCATACTCTCCTTTAATCTTACAAACAGCCTGGCAGATATTGTCCGCCAGGCTGTTATCTGCAGTTACTGCATCATCGATAGTTCGCTGAATTATTCGTCGCAAAGCTCAGCAATGTATTCTGCTGCATCTGCAAAAGTAGCTTTTCTGTTGAACTCCATGTAAGGAACTTCAACATCGAATTCATCCTCTAAAGAAGTGGTGAACTGTACGATATTAGCTGACTTGCAGCCAAGATCCTCTTTGAATCTTGTCTCCGGTCCCAGTGTGGAGGGATCAAGACCAAACATCTTTGCTGCCTTTTCTACAAGAATCTGAATAACCTGCTCTCTGAATTCCATACTTTTTTCCTTTCGTAAAACAGCTGTTTATTTCATTAACATCATAACAAGCATCTCAGCTACATGGATACCTGTATTCTTGGGTGCTCTCAGTGTGCCGGGCATGAAACGAATGGAATCGCCTGCATGAAGAACATACTCAGTATTGTCATTGCCGACAGAAACAGTCATCTCACCAGCCTGAATGTAGTAGCACATCTCCAGTGTAGCTTCTGCCATCTCAGCGCCGCCCTGGGGCAGGAAATGAGAAAGACCAAGGGTCAGCTTGCCGCCTTCAAGATCATCAGCTGTATGAAGACGTGTGCATCTAACATCAAAATGTCCTGCCGGGAAATACTGGAAAGCATCTTCTGCTTTGGTTACTTTGTAAAGTGCCATAACTAAAACCTCCTATACATCAATTGTTATCAAACAGAGTTTAATCCGCTTTCGAGTGTAGCATAGATAAGCGAAATATGCAATTAAAAGTATTGCTGTGAATACTTTTTAAACAACGCTAACGGATCCCTGATCCCATTAATAATACCGATGGGTCAGATCGCTCCTGACATATCCGGACGCCCCGTTGGGCAGATAGACCCGGTACCACACATGAAGAACTCCGTCAGAACCGAAACCATACCCATTCTCCCCGTAATAAGTCATTGGCAGATCATGAGATACGGTAACGACAAGAGGAGAATTGTAAGTCGGCGCCGACCGTACATTCAGTTCATCCCCTACCGCATACAATGTGATCCCGCTGCTCTGGTAATAACTGCCTGTGACATAGTCTCCGGAAACGCTGAACGTGATCGGCTGTCCCGGTGTTTCATAAAAGACAGTATTATTATAAAAGCTGTCGTATTCCCTCAGGATCAAGGTCTGTCTCAGAGATACCCAGCCGGTGTACGCGCCATAGGAAGTGCATCCCCAGAAAAACCCATCGTAGGGATTGTAGGACAGATTGGTGATATGCAGGATCTGCCCGTTCGGGATCTCATACCAGGCACCATAGTTCAGTCCCGGGCCTGTCCGGAAATTCAGGGAACCGCCCTGCGCGCTGACTATGACATAAAAATCCGGAGCCTGGTATCCGTTCCCGATCAGGACCTGGGTCTGTCGGAGGGATACCCAGCCGCTGTAAGCGCCATAGGAGGTATACCCCCAGAAAAACCCGTCATAGGGATTGTAAGTAATATCCGTGATGAAAAGGATCGTCCCATTATAAAGATCCGTCATGACCATGCTGTCTGTCCCTGCCCCGGCACGAAAATGAATGCTTCCTTCCTGTCCGTTCACCTGAACATAAAACATAGGAGCATGATAATAGCCTTCTCCCGTTATAGCGCCCGCATAAGCCGTTTCAGCAGACAGCGGCAGAAAAAGCATCATACCGAGAAGAAATGCCGAAACACATGCTGCAATCAGTTTTTTCATAGCTGTTCTCCTTGTGTCAAATGTTTTTTGTTTTTTCCCGCAAAGGCCGGATCAGGAAATGATACATCGCCCATGCTGCAGCAAGCGAAGCTGCCATAGCGATGATGCAGATCCATACTTCCGGGTAGGTAAATCCGACGTAGCTAAGGATCACCGAGACCAGGTTTCCTCCCACATGGAGTGCAATACAGGCCCACAGATTCCGGATCTTATCATACGCTGCACACAAAAGCAGCCCGAACAGGAATGCAAAGATTCCCTGCGCCAGATTGAAGTGATAAAGCCCGAAAATCGCAGAACTGATGAGGGCAGGCAGCCAGAACCCATTCAGGTAACGCCGCAGACGGTTATACAGGAGCCCACGGAATAACAGTTCCTCCGATAAAGGTGCCAGGACTACTGTCTGAAGAATGACCAGGACAGGGCTGGCGGCAAAGACCGCCTCTTCGATCTCGGAATAGTTGCCGGCAAGGCTGTCCACTCCCATCAGAGTGACCAGTGCGCTGAGACCATGGGAAGCCAGAATTCCGATCAGGGCCAGCAGCGCAAAGTACCCCGGTTTCGAATAAATCCATTCCGATGCATCCACATAATCCTTCTTATAGATCCTGTAAAATACAGGGATCGTGATCACCAGAAAAACGACTGCCGCAATGGCCTGTGTATTGTGTGCCAGAAAGGATTCCGGCTGTACTGCCGCAAAAGCAGACACCAGGTATTCGGCAGCCCAGACGATCAGTACATCCATCAGGAAATACAGAGCCAGCGGATACAGGATCATAAACACTTTATAAATCGTACTGTCTTGTCGGTTCATGTCATAAAGCTCCTTACTTTTCTTCCATCAGCCAGCGGACACATTCTTCCACATGACGGTCCCAGAAATCCCAGGTATGATCACCCGGATAAGTCCGGAATTCATTGCGAAAACCGCATTGATCCAGACAGTCCCGGAACCGGGTGTTATCCCGTACCATATGATCCTCGTCTGCGATGATCATCAGCATATTCGGAATATCCTTTCCTTCCTTTGCCGCATGTTCCGCCATCGTGTGAAGATCCAGTTCCGAACCTGCAAGCACTTTCCAGGAACCGATGACATATTCCGGATCGACTCCCATTGCATAGGCAAAACGGGCGGTAAACTCAATATCGGAAGTCGGGGACATGGCAACGACTTTGGAAAACATTTCCGGATGGATAAAACCCTGCCGCAAAGCGCCATATCCTCCCATGCTGATCCCCCATATATAATTGTCTTCCCGTCTGTCAGACAAAGGAAAAAGCGCCCGGACAAATCCTACCAGCTCTTCGCTGATAAAATCCGAATAAGGAGCACCGTAGATCGTATTGACATAAAAATTATTGCCGCAGCTGGGAATGACCAGCGCAATCCCGGCTTCCTGGGCAATCCTGGTAATACTGGTATTTTCCACCCACTGTTCCCCGCTGTCCATCATGCCGTGCAGGAGAAACAGTGTTTTGAAAGGAGTAAATGTATATCGTTTTCTGAAATCCGTTACCGGATGCATAAAATCCTCCGGGTTGGGGAGAAACACTTTGACATTTACCTGCGTCCTTAAAAGGATGGACTGAAACTGACAATCTAAACGGATCATGATGATGCAACCTTTCCCTTATTCATTATGACCGGTTTGCCCGGATGATATCGTAGGTTTCCAAGTCTGTCCCCAGGTCGACATAGAACAGCTGTCTGGGATGAGGACAGGAGGAAATGGGGTGATGCTCCTCGTCCAGCATGTCGAGGACTTCTGCCGTAATATTCCTTCCGTCCGGCTTCATGACCTCCACCGTATCACCGACACAGAATTTGTTTTTCTGTTCCAACATGTAATAGGTCCTTCCATCCGGACTGTGATACTGTTTTTCTTCATCGGCCATTCCAAGATATGTCCACTCCTTCACATAAGTGGAGGCATCATAGATCTGGGATGTCTCATCCGGTTTTCCGAAGAAAAACGCTGTCGTATACTCCCTGTATGTGCATTTGGCGATCTCCGCCCTGTAAAAGGGAAGCCGTTCCCGGTATCGCTGCGGATCTTCGCAGTAATCATCGATCGCCATCCGGTAAGTCCGCCCGACAGCCGCAACATACAGAGCGCTCTTCATGCGCCCTTCCACCTTGAAGCTGTCGATTCCCGCCTCTATCAGTTCCGGAACATGTTCGATCATGCAAAGATCCCGGGAATTGAACAGGAACGTTCCCCTGTCGTTTTCTTCCACCGGCAGATACTCTCCCGGTCTTGTTTCTTCCATGACGGCATATTTCCACCGGCAGGGATGCGTACAGTCTCCTTTATTGGCGCTTCGTCCTGTCATAAAGGCAGACAAAAGGCACCTGCCGGAATAGGAGATACACATGGCACCGTGAACAAACGTTTCGATCTCCATGTCTTCGGGGATCTTATCCCTCAATTCCCGGATCTGCGCAAGACTCATTTCCCTTGCGCTGACAACCCTTTTGGCTCCCAGATCATGCCAGAACCGATAGGTTCCGTAATTGGTATTATTGGCCTGAGTACTGATATGGATCTCCACTTCCGGAAGGATCTGTTTTGCCAGGAGGAAGATTCCCGGGTCGGAAATGATCAGCGCATCCGGCTTCAGTTCCTTCAGTTCCCGAAAATACACTTCCGCTTCTTCCAGATCCCTGTTGTGAGCAAAGATATTGGCTGTTACATAGACTTTGACATTTCTCTCATGCGCAAAAGCGATCCCTTCCTTCATTTCTTCAAAGGAAAAATTATGGGCATTGGCACGCAGAGAAAAGGCTTCTCCTCCAATATAGACAGCATCTGCGCCGTATGCCACTGCCACTTTCAATACAGGAAGCGAGCCGGCAGGCATCAGAAGTTCCGGTTTGATATGTTCTCTCATTATCTGGATCAGATTCCTTTCTTAATGCTCAAAATAATACCGTCCCCCAGGGTAACCAGGCTGGTCTCAAAATCCGGTGAATGCTTCATTTCCCAGATGAATTCCCGCATCCTTTCATGAATGGTTCTCTGCCGTCTGGGCGTCAGATACCTGGATCGGATCAGTTCCCCATCCTGGAGCACATTGTCCGCCAACAGTATACCGCCTTTTGGAAGAAGCCGCCTGATATCGGAAAGCATGGCCATATACTGTGCCTTCGCCGCATCCAAAAAAATAAAGTCGAAGGGACCTTCCAGTTCCTTCAACGCATTTGCCGCGTCTTCTTTCACCAGTTTGATATTGGTATGTCCTTCCAGGATCTTTTCAGCTTCCTGAAGCCGCGGCTCATAGTTTTCTATGGTCACAATCTCCGGATGCTCCAGACAGCTGTCCATGAAAAGAGCGGAATAACCTATCCCTGTTCCGATCTCCAGGATCCTTCCGGGTCGGACGGTTTGAAGGAGTACCCGCATAAACGGCTCCATTTCCCTGCGGATTACCGGAACGTTTTTCTCTTCCGCATAGATTCTCAGCGCTTCCAGCCCGGGATCCCCATCCGGTTCAATGGAATAGATATACGTTGTAATGTTCGGATCAATGATCATTTTAATAATAATATAAGGATTGCATGGCGGCTGACGCCTGTGCAATCCTGTATTTTTACAATCTGCGGAACTGATACGTCCGCTATGGATCAGTCACTGCCGTAAGTATACCCGGACAGAATATTGATGATCTTTTCTGTGCTGTAGCACGGACTCAATTCATAGGTCCCCTCTACATAATCGGCATCATAGAACCGGCATCTGATCCGGAAGATCAGCTGGTTGTCTATGATCCCCATACCTGCCAAATCCTGCGCCAGCTGCTCATCCGTCAGGCCTTCCGTGACTGTATATTTCATCTTTGAATAATCGCTGGAATTGATGGGAACATCATGGCAGATCTCCCTGGCAGCGATAAATCCGAACACGCACAAGGCGATTACCAGCACCAGGGGAATAAACCTCAGCGGGCTCTTCGACGGCATATACCCATAATAATACCTGCTGCCGCGGTCCCGATCATACTCCCGCTCCCGTTCATGTCTGCTGTCCCGCCTGCGTTCCGGACGGAGATCAGGATCATATGCATCCGGCCGTTCCCGGGTCTTTCTCTCAGAAGCCCTGCTTGGCGCCTCGGTACTCCGGTGCCTTCGCGATTCGGAACGTTCTTTCCTGGCAGGGCGGGATTCCTCCACATCGGTGATAAACTCTTCCGGATCCACCTCGATCATCTGCGCAGCGCTTTGGACCGGCGGTCCATCCTCCTCGATGCGGGAGGCTGCTTTTCTGACTGAATCAGCGGTTTTGGAGGCAACGATCGTTTTCCCCGGGACAAGTGCAGGTTCCTCTGCCTTTACTTTCGGTGCGGCAGTTTCCGGCGTCTTTTGTGCAGCCTTTTCTTCTTGTCCGGCAGGTTCCTGCCTGAGAATGCTGTTTCTGGCATCCCTGATCCCGGAAAGTTCATCCAGGTCTTCATCCATACCCATATGGAACAGGACCGTTCTGACAGCTTTGGCTTCCGATACGGATACAACCGTTTTGTCGGTGACCGCATCACGTATTCTTACAACATCTTCTTCCGGGTTATCTGTCTCCATCTGAGCCAGACCTGCCGCATCCCTGACAGCCTGCATCTCTTCCAGGGATGTGATCGTCTCTTCCGTCACCGCATCCCTGATCCTGATGTCGTCTTCTTCCGGGTCCCCCGGACCATCTTGTTTTCCCTGCTCTTTTATCGCCTCCTGCTCTTGCGGATCCTCCGGATCTGCAGGCAGCGGTTCTCTGAAGGCAGTCCTGAATAACTGCGTATCAGACAGATCATTTACGATACATTCTTCCTCGTCGCCCGCCTCCCGGTCTTTCTTTTCACCGGGCGGCATGGCCACCTGTGTATCGACGGCACCTTCGGCAGAATATTTGTTCTCCCAGTCGTCATCCAGGTATTTTGCAGCCCAGCTCATATCCACGACCCTGGATGCTTTTTTGCCGTTCTGGCTCTTTCTGTCTGTTCGCTTTCTGGTTTCTTCCATATACGTTCCCAACCTTACTGTCATGCCGGCAGAAAATATTTGTATCTGCCAGGCACATCAGGTCAAACTTCCAAAATAAAAGGCAGAACCATCGGGCCTTTTCTGTCCTGGACCCGGGTATACTTGCGGACCGAATCCCCGATCACCATTTTGGCTTTGCCTCTGTTGTAATGATTCTTTTCCAGATAATTTATCAGGTTATTATAGATGATTTTCTTTATTTCATCAAGGATTATATCCAGGTCGCCATCATAGACCCAGCCTCTGGTAAATACCTCCGGCCCGGATACGATGAGATTGTTCTCTTTGTCAATGCAGACAGAAACGATCAGGACGCCTCTTTCCGACAGATCTTTCCTGTCCTGGATCACTGTACGTCCCACGTCTTCCACACCGGAATTGTCCACATAGATACCTCCGGCCTGAACAGTTCCGACCTTTTTGGCTGCCTGTTCCGACAGTTCGATCACGTCCCCGGTTTCTGCCATAATGACGTGCTTGCTGTCATATCCCATATCCAGCGCGATCTGGCGGTTTGCTGCCCTGTGTCTGAATTCTCCATGAGCCGGGATCACATATTTCGGCTTTAACAGGGAATAGATCAGTTTGATCTCTTCCTGGCAGGCATGTCCGGATACATGGGTCTGCTGGAAAATAACCTTTGCACCCATCTGCGCCAGCTCATTCATGACATTGGAGACCGCTTTTTCGTTGCCCGGGATTGGTGAAGAGGAAAAGATGATAATATCATCCTTTCGGATCTCGATCTTCTTATGGTTCTTGTATGCCATCCTTGATAACGCTGCCATGGGCTCTCCCTGGCTGCCTGTTGTAATGATGGTCAGTTTATTGTCCGGGTAATTCTTCATCTCGTCGATGGAGATCAGCGTATTCTCCGGAACGGAAATATAGCCCAGTTCCTGTGCCGTCTCAATGACATTGACCATGGACCGGCCCTCCAGGATCACCTTTCGCTTGTTCTTGTATGCCGTGTTGATGACCTGCTGCACCCTGTCCACATTGGAGGCAAAGGTAGCCACGATGATCCTGTTGCGGCTGTGTTTGGCGAAAAGCATGTCAAAGGTCTCGCCCACGGTCTTTTCTGACATGGTATAACCAGGCCTCAGGGCATTGGTGGAATCGCACATCACTGCCAGGATTCCCTTCTTCCCGAGTTCTGCCAGTCTCCACAGATCGATGGCGTCTCCATACACCGGCGTGTAGTCTACCTTAAAATCACCCGTCTGCACGATGGTTCCGGCAGGACAGGTAATCGCCAGCGCCGCTGCGTCCGAGATACTGTGATTGGTCCTGATGAATTCGATACTGAATTTACCGGCTTTCAGCTTTTCCCCGTAAGTCACGACTTTGGTTTTTACCAGTGTTTCCATCCCGTGCTCTGCCAGCTTCTTCTGGATCAGGGCAATGGAAAGCTTTGTTCCATAAACAGGAGCATTGACTTCCCGCAGGATATAGGGAACCGCACCGATATGATCTTCATGTCCGTGGGTAATATAATATCCTTTTACTTTCTGCTTGTTCTGTTTCAAATATGAGATATCCGGGATGATCAGATCGATCCCCAGAAGAGAATCATCAGCAAACGCCATGCCGCAGTCCACCACAATGATGGAATCCTCATATTCAATGGCGGTCATATTCATTCCGATATAATCCATCCCGCCCAATGGAATGATCTTCACTTTATCGGAAAGTGTCTGTGTTTTTTTCTTTCTTTCTGTCATATGTATTATTTCTTACGAACGATGTGTTACTGTTCGATGTCGACATCTTCCAGAAGCTCCGCGAAAATATCCGCAAGCGCTTCCAGTTCCCTGTCATCTTCCACAAATTCATAAATGGCCTCTTCCGATTCCGGATCGGAGACATCCTTCAGAATATAAGCATCTGCCTCCTCTTCTCCATCCGGCGTATCCGTCACCATGATATAATGAATATTGCGGAGGGTTGTCTCCTCTATGATATAAAACACATCTTCCTGTCCATTCTCATCCTTAAAGATGATCTTACCTTCCTTTTCCATTGTTATTCTCCTGTATCGATGACATATAATCTTCCAAGATATACGCAGCAGCGATCTTATCGATATATTGTTTGCGCTCCGACCGCGGTACTTTCATTTCTTCCAGGACCTCATCCGCAGCAACAGTTGTAAGCCTTTCATCCTGCATAATGACAGGAATCTTAAGCCTATTCTCCAGTTTTATCTTGAATTCCAGTGATTTACAGGCGCGTTCACCGACTGAGCCATCCATATTGAGAGGATAGCCCAAAATGATACTGCCCACCTGGTATTCCCGGACAATTTCCTCCAGACGGGCTAGCGTTCTGCGAAGTTTCTTTTCAGATTCTCTGGTTATTGTTTCCAAAGGCCAGGCCGTAAATCCGAGAGGGTCGCTGAGCGCCACCCCGACGGTCTTAGCCCCGTAATCAAGACCCATGATCCTCATGAGAGTCACCTATTTCAGCTTGTTATCGATATAGAATCTGACAGCTTCCTCAATAAGCTCGTCTCTTTCCACCTTGGCAATAATACCCCTGGCGTTATTGTGACTGGTGATGTAGGTAGGGTCTCCCGACATAATGTAGCCTACGATCTGATTGACAGGGTCATACCCTTTCTCTGCCAGTGCAGCGTAAACACGGGCAAAGATCTTCTCGGTCGTGAGAAGCTCTTCCTTCGGAATACTATAATGTTGTGTGAATTGTAAATTATTATTGGCCATGACGTGATTTTACCTTAAAATCCGCGTAGTTGCAAGCCTTCTTGTTCTTCAAGTTCCGATCCATCCTGGTCGGTTGTTTTCTGCAGTTAGAAATAGTCGGATATTCTCAAAATCAGCATTTGATCCTGTCATCCGCCGGGGTCGCCGCAAACAATCAGCGTTACTCAGCAATCAGGCACCCGTCCTGAAAGACCTTCGGAACGACCGGTATGATCCGGTTCAACAAAGTCTCCTGTTTTTCAGGCTGCGTTCGCACCGGCAGCAATATCCTTACATACTCAGGCGTATAACCGGCAAGAAACAGTCCGTTCTCTGTGCGAACGCATTCCTCTGCCAGGATATGGCAGGTCTTTCCGATCAGACGGCACTCATACTGTTCCCGCAGCTGCTCTCCCAAACGGATCAGCCGCGCAGCCCGTTCCTCCCTGACCGCCCTCGTCAGCTGGCCCGGCATTTGATCCGCCCTGGTTCCTTCCCTTCTGGAATACGGAAAAACATGAAGCCTGGAAAACCCGGTTTTCCGGGCAAACGCCATGGTCTCTTCAAACTCCTCTTCCGTTTCTCCCGGAAAGCCCGTAATGATATCGGTGGTGATCCCGGCATTCGGAAAACGCTCCCTGATCATCTCCACCGCCTGATAAAACTCCTGGGCAGTATAGTGCCTGTTCATCCTCTTCAGAACAGTATTGCTGCCGCTTTGCAGAGACAAATGAAACTGGGGACAGAAGGAAGCGACAGAAACAAGCCTTTCCAGAAAAGGCTTTGAGATGATCCCTTCTTCCAGGGAGCCCAGCCGGATCCGTTCGACCCCGGAGATCCGGTCCAGTTTCTCCAACAGACAGACAAGATCCTCTCCTTTTTCCCCACCTGTTCGAAAGCTGCTGATATCAATGCCGGTCAGAACGATCTCCTGACAACCGGAAGCCGCCAGATCTCTGACTTCCTGCAAAATGTCTTCCCTGTCCCGGCTTCTGGATCTTCCCCGCAGAAAGGGGATCAGGCAGTAGGAACAGAACCGGTCGCATCCGTCCTGGATCTTCACATAAGCCCTGACATGGTCTTCCTGTCCCAGGGTGATGCTCTGCTTCTCATATTCTCTGCACCCTGACAGATCCTTCACAACAGTACAGCCTTTTGCCAGGTCCTGTACAAGAGGCAGGATCCGGTTTTTTTCACTGTTTCCCACCACAAGGTCAGCCATGGTTTCCCTAAGCAGCTCCTCTCCGGCTTCCTGGGCGTAACAGCCGGTCACCACCACCAGTGCCTGAGGGTTCTTCCGCTTGCATCTTCCGGTCATCTGACGGGATTTCCTTGCAGCTTCCGCCGTCACGGCACAGGTGTTGATCACATACACATCGCAGGGTTCCGAAAACTCCCCGAGCTCATAACCGGCAGTCAGAAACTGTTCCCTGATCGCCTGGGTTTCATATGCATTTGTTTTGCATCCTAATGTATGAAAAGAAACTTTCATGTCAGATCTCTATGACCTCAACGGTATCAAGCGCTTCCCTGTACAATTCTTCGATCACGCCTTCCAGCTTGCGCTCGGACCTTACAATGCGGTCAAGTTTCGGCTTTGTGACCGGGTGTTTTGCCACAAAGATCGTGCAGCAGTCTTCGTATGGCAGGATGGATGTCTCATAAGCTCCGATCTTCTCGGAGATGGCCACGATATCCAGTTTGTCAAAGGCGCACAAAGGCCTGTAAACCGGCATATGGCAGACTTCATTGGTTACCAGCATGCTCTGCATGGTCTGACTGGCAACCTGGCCAATGCTCTCTCCTGTCACGAGCCCTAAAGAACCTTCTTTTTCCGCCAGTTCCTGGGCGATCTTCATCATATACCGGCGCATGATAATGGTCAGTTCATCATGCGGACACAGTTCGTAGATCTTCATCTGGATATCGGTAAAGTTCACCACATGCAGCTTGATCGGTCCGGAATACCGGGAAATGATCTTCGCCAGATCCACCACTTTCTGTTTCGCACGTTCGGAAGTATACGGAGGTGCATGGAAATACACAGCATCCAGGCTGACGCCCCGTTTGGATACCAGATACCCCGCCACGGGACTGTCGATCCCGCCGGACAGAAGCAGCATCGCTTTCCCGGAAGAGCCCACCGGCATGCCGCTGAGTCCTTCGATCGCAATGGAATAAATATTGATATCCTTCGGACGGATCTCAATATTCAGCATAACTTCCGGATCGTGCACATCCACATGCAGTGACGGAAACGCATCCAGCAATGCCTCCCCGATCAGGATATTGACTTCCATGGAATTCAGAGGATAGCTTTTCTCTGCCCTTCGGCAGTTGACCTTGAAGGAAAATGCTTTTTCCTCCCCGTCTGCAAAATAAGTCCGGCGTATGAATTCGATCACCTGCGTCTTCAATTCCTCAAACGGAACCGGCTTCAGCTGTGTCACCGGACAGATCCATGCGATCCCGAAGACTTTGGTCAGGGCATCTATAGCCTCTTCATAATCCTCTTCCTCATAGGAGATATAGATCCTGCCGTCGGCTTTTCGCACCTCGCAGGGATGTGTCATTTCCTTTAAAGCACTTTTAATATTGCGTACCAGCATATCCTCAAAGATATACCGGTTATTTCCTTTTACACCGATCTCCGAATATTTGATCAGCAACTTTTCTGTCATCTGCTGTTTCCTCCGTAATTCCTGTTTTCTGCATTATATATTAAATCTTAGCCGCTTTTTTCTCAATCCCTTAAATGCGTTTGCAGCTCAACCACCAGTTGTTTTGATCCGAATAAGCCTCGCTTTGCACGCAGCCGGTTTTCTGTTAAACTCCGTTCAGACAGCTGTTAAGGAAAAAGATCAGAGAAAAGAGGTGCAAATAAAATGGAAATCGGAAAGAAGATCAAAGATTTCCGGATGCAGAAAGGGATCACGCAGGAAACTCTGGCCGGTATTCTAAGCGTCAGTTCCCAGGCGGTAAGCAAATGGGAGACCGGACAGGCATTGCCGGACATTCAGATCCTTCCGGAGATCGCAGTTTACTTTGGCGTGACGATAGACGAACTGTTTTCGATGGATGACGACAAAGAATTTGACAGGATACAGAATATGCTCTGGGACGAAAGAGACATAGGAGCGGAGAAACAAAGCAAAGCCGAAAGATGGCTTCTGGAAAAAGCAGAAAACGGCTATCGCCCTTCCGACTGTTATGCCTTGCTGGCGGATATGTACAATCATATTGCCCGGGAAGCGCACAGAAAAGCTGCTGAATTTGCCTGGGAATCCCTTCAGCTGGAAGCCGGGGAAAAGGATGCTTTCTGTGAACTGAACGAAGCCATGGAAGGATATACACCTGACTGGTGCGCCAGAAACCACAACAGGCTGATCAATAGACTGAAAGAGTATCTTCAGGCACACCCGGACAGTTGGAAAGGTCATCTGTGGCTGCTGGACAATCTGATCGACGATCATCGTATGAAGGAAGCTGAAGAATATGCTGAAAAACTGGCCGCCATAAATGACACTTATCGAGTCCCCCTGTACAAAGGCCTGATAAAATGGCATTCCGGTGAAAAAGACAAGGCCCACGAGATCTGGAAAGAAATGGAACGCTCATACGGCGATGAATGGCAGGTGCATCTGTGTATGGGAGATGTCATGGCAATGGAAGGCCTGTATCAGGATGCGATAGCGTATTACAGAAACGCCGTCAGTATCCAAAAGGCTCCGAGATATGTGGATGGATATGATTCCATTGCCCATATCTATGAGATCACCGGTGATAACGATCTGGCAGTCAAGGTGCTGGAAGAGGAACTGACCGTATTAAAAGAGGAATGGGATACGGTATCCGGCGAAACAGCAGACAGCGTACGGAACTGGATCAGAAGACTTAATGCGAAGTAAACCTCCGGAGTACTCCATAGGTTTCCCTGACCTTTTCCAGGGTATAATCCACTTCTTCTGCCGTATTATACTTTGAAAAACTGAAGCGGACAGTACAGTCCGCTTCTTTTGCGGAAAGACCGATGGACTGCAACGTTCCGGAAAGGCCCGGTTTGTTGGAGGAGCAGGCAGAGCCGGAAGATACACAGATCCCTTTTTCCTCCAGCGCATGGAGCATCACTTCGCTCTTTACGGGATAGAAGGTCGCGCTTACGATATGCGGCGCACTTAATGCTCCTTTATGGCTGTTCACCCTGATATGGCAGCCTTCGGCGCGGCTCTTTGGATTACCGGCACTGTCCGGAGCTGCTTCTACTTCTTTCGCATAGGCGGACAGCCCGTCGATCAGGCGGTCTTTCAATCCTGTCAGATGCTGTACATTGGCAGACAGATCCTGATAGGCGTTTTTTGCCGCTTCCCCCAGTCCGGCAATACCGGGAACATTGTCCGTGCCGCTTCGCATGCCCTTTTGCTGACCGCCCCCCAGGATCAGGGGATTCAGTCTGACTTTTTCATTTTTATACAGAAAACCGACGCCCTTCGGACCATGAAACTTATGGCCTGAAACACTCAGCAGATCAATGTTCATTTTTCCTGGAAAGATCGGATATTTTGCAAAAGCCTGGATTGCATCCACATGATACAGACAGGAAGGGTTGACTGATTTGATCATTTTTCCGATAGCTGCCACATCCTGCACGGCGCCGATCTCATTGTTGACAAACATGGTCGTAACCAGGATCGTATCCGGCCTGATGGACCTCTTCAGCTCTTCCAGCGAGATATGACCGTCGTGATCCACCGGCAGATACTGGATCTCAAAATGTTCCCCGTCCGGACAGACGAACTGCTCCAGATATTTCAGGGGCTCGAGTACGGATGGATGCTCAAAACAGGTGGAAATGATATGCTTTCCTTTCCGCCGGTTTGCCATGGCCGCTCCGATCAGAGCCATATTATTGGATTCGGTGCCTCCGGAAGTAAAGATAATCTCCTTATCCTGCACTTTCAGGATCTTTCCCAGGATACCGGCGGCATCTTTCAGATACTGTTCGGAAGTGACGCCTTTCCTGTGTTTGGAAGACGGATTTCCGTAATCAGTCCGCATGACCTGCTCCATGATCTCTATAACTTTGTCGTCGACCTGTGTCGTCGCTGAATTATCAAAATATACGTCCAAATCAAATACTCCTGTTTATTCTGTCAGATCTTTTGTGCCGCAGTACCTCTCCAGTCTCCGTCTGCTTTAATGTCAAGAAGACGCAGATCAGGATTGGAAACCAGTGCGTTTCTGACTTCTTCTTCCTTATAATCGATGATCCCGGACGCCAGAAAGATCCCGCCCGGTTTTAAAAAGCGGTGGACGATCCCGGACAGCGGTACGATCACTTCTGCCAGGATATTGGCCAGGACGATATCATAAGCTCCTTTGGAAAGCTCTTCCTGCAGAGCCTTGTCTTCCAGGATATTGGCTGTTTTCAGGTGATACTCTGCCCCATCCCGGCAAAGCTCAGCACAGTTCAGATCAAAATTCTCCTGCGCTACCCGGACTGCCTGCTCATCGATATCGATGGCCGTAACGCTTGCCGCTCCCAGTTTCAGGGCTGCTATGCCGAGGATCCCGGAGCCGGTGCCCAGATCCAGCACTTTATCTCCCGGCTTTATATAAGTCTGAAGTGCCTGAAGGCATAATCTGGTTGTTTCATGGATTCCGGTGCCGAACGCCATTCCCGGATCGATCCTGATGACCGCATCTGCCTTCATATCATCCGGAATCTCTTCCCAGGTCGGCGTAATCGCAATCCCGCCGACGCAGAAAGGTTTGAAATATTCTTTCCATTTATTGTTCCAGTCCTGGGTATCCACCCGGCTGACTTCCATCGTCACGGGTTCGATCCCGAACAGCTGCGCTGCTTCTTCCAGCCCTTCCATGACTTTCGCGGGATCAACCTGTGTTCCCAGGAATCCATCTGCTTCATTGGCAGAAGAAGGAGAATCTCCGGTTCCTACGCCTTCCGGGATAAATCCATTCTCATCCAGATAAAAACTGACGAAGGCGCTTCCGTCATCCTCCGGAAGTTCCTTGACAAAATCCGCGTACATCCGGTTCAGTTCCTCGTCCGTCAGCTGGATATTATTCTGGATCTCCACGTCTGTGATCCCGTAATCCATCAGCACGGCACATACCATTTCCGAATCTTTTGTTGTTGTCCTGATCGTATATTTATTCCACAGCATATAATGTAAAACTCCTGATCGTAATTTGGTTAATATGCTACAGAATACTCCTTATTTTTTCAAGCTTCAACTGAACAATCCTGTTTGACATACGTTATCTTTACTAATATAATATTTTTGTTAATATATGCGTTATCATGAGATGCACAGATGTTTCAGATCGTGCGTAATACGTAAACGCATGATCACTAGTTTTTAAATAATGAGGAGGATTTATCGGTATGAAAAATTTACAGGCAGATGTTGTCGTCATCGGAACAGGTCCGTCCGGCCTTGCAGCTTGCGTGGAAGCTTCTGAAGCCGGAATGAAAGTTATTGCTTTTGAAAAGCAGAATGTTTCCGGCGGCGCAGCCAATATGGGTATGGGGCCTTTAGGTATTGGAACCAGACATCAGCAGGACCAGATGGTTGACATCGATGTGGAAAGAGCATTCAAGATGTTCATGGAGTATACCCACTGGAGAGTTGACGCTAACATGGTCAAGAGATATTTCGAAGCTTCCGCAGGAACGATCGAATGGCTGGAAGACCTGGGCGTGGAATTTGCAGGTGCTTACAAATATTTCCCGAAGTCAGAAGCAACCTGGCATATCGTAGCTGTTAACGGCGGTATCGGACGTAACGGCGGCGCCATCATGAACAAGGCTATGCTGACCAAGGCACAGGAAAACGGTGTAGAAGTCTATTACGAGACTCCGGCCAAGAAGATCTTAAGAGATGAAGAAGGCAAGATCTGCGGCGTGGACGCTGTCGACAAAGACGGCGAAGAGATCCATGTAGACTGCAAGGCTGTTATCGTCGGTACCGGCGGTGCAGGAGATTCACCGGAATACATGAAAGAGCGCATGGGCTACACCTACGGCAAGGATCTGTTCAACATCGTTATCCCGGGCCTTAAGGGCGAGGGTATCAAGATGGCGATCGCAGCCGGCGCTGCTACCACAGAGATGACCGTTGAGAAGATCTACATCCTTCCGTTCTCAGACTTTGGTCCGCAGAGTGTTCCGGTCACCTTCATGCAGCCGAACCTGATGGTCAATGTTCAGGGACGCCGCTTCATCAATGAGGAAATGATGCAGAACACCACATTCACCGGCAACGCCATCCAGATTCAGAAGGGTGCCGTAGGTTTCTCCATCCTTGACCAGAAGATTGTCAACGGCTACAAAAAGAAAGGCCTTGATGTTGTAAACTTCGTTCACCATGTAGATAACATCGATGACTTTGAGCAGGCCTGCGATGATATCATTGCGGATCCGAACAACCCGGACGTTGTCAAGGCTGACACTCTGGAAGAACTGGCTGAGAAGCTGGGCATCGAAGATGTGGATACCTTCCTGGAGACTGTTGAGGAATACAATGATATGTGCGAGAGCCAGGATACTCTGTTCTACAAACCGAGCAAGTTCATGAAACCGATCGAGAAGGCTCCGTTCTATGCAGGTATCTTCCATCCGTCAGGATACGGTACACTGGGCGGCATCAAGATCGATGACAAGTGCCAGGTTCTGGATAATGACTGGAATGCAATTCCGGGATTCTTCGCATGCGGAACCGATACCTGTACGATCTACGGCGACTCCTACATGTTCCTGCTCCCGGGCAACACCATGGGCTACTGTGTCAACACCGGACGTTTCGCCGGTGAAGCTGCGGCTGAATACGTTGATGAATTAGACGAAGACTGATCTGTCCGAATGAAAAGTCTGTGCATGGCAGTCCATGCACAGACTTTTCTTGTAACTTATATACTTTCAGACTAAGGATTATCAACAATCCATGAGAGGGAAAAAATGGCTGAAGTAAAATTAATGATCGATGGCCGTCAGATCGTGGCAGATGCATCCAAAACAGTCCTTGAGGCTGCCCTGGACAACGGAATCTATATCCCGCATCTGTGCTACCACGAAAATCTCCATCCGAACGGCGGCTGCCGCCTCTGCGTTGTCAAGCAGGAAGGCGTTGATGGGGTAATTACCTCCTGCTCCACCAAAGTCCAGGAAGGTATGGTGATCACCACCAAAGATGAATTAGCAGAAAAGATCAGGAAGCTGTCCTGTGACTTTATGTTCAAGACACATCCGTCAGAGTGTACAGGCTGCCCGAAATACGGCAGATGCCTCCTGGCTTCCATTTCCCAGTATGTCGGCGATACCGGACGTGCGTTAAGAGAGCTGAAGCTCCGTGTAACGGCCGACGAGACCAATCCTCTGATGCTGCATGAAATGTACCGCTGCATCCTGTGCGGACGCTGTGTACGTGCCTGCGGCGAATTAAGAGGTGTCGGTGCCCTTAAATTTGCAAAGGTCGACGGAAGAATGCGTGTCGTGATCGACGGCGATTCCCTGGCAGATGCAGACTGCCGTTTCTGCGGAGCCTGCGTAGAGGTCTGCCCGACCGGTTCCATCCGTGACAAGGTGGACGTATTCCGTGACGATATTCCGCGTGAGCAGGCTCTTATCCCCTGCAGTGCTGAATGTCCTGCACATATCAGCATTCCGGAATACATCCGTGCGATCTACGAGGGAGATTATTCGAAATCTGTCGGTATCATCCGTGAAAAGGTACCGTTCCCGCACGCACTCGGCCTTGTCTGCAACAACCGCTGTGAGAACAACTGCAAGCATAAACATCTGAACAGCTCCCTGTCCATCAGGAACCTGAAGAGATTTGCTGCAGAACATGATGAAGATAAGATCTGGTTGGACAACTATCTGAAGGTTGCTCCGAGAACCGGCAAGAAAGTCGCTGTGATCGGCGGCGGTGCCTGCGGTCTTACAGCCGGCTATTATCTGAACAAGAAAGGCCATGACGTAACCGTATTCGAATCCAAGAAGATCCCGGGCGGACATATGACTTCCGGTATGCCGGAATACCGTATCCCGACCCAGGCGGTCCTGGATGAAGTAAAGGTCATTGAGGATTCCGGCGTGAAGATCGTCTGCAATTCCCCGATCAAAAACGCTGCAGAACTCAAGAAGGATTATGACGCTGTACTGGTAGCCATCGGTACCTCTATCGGCAAGAAACTCGGCTACCTCAACAAGGACAACCTGCCTCAGACCTACTCTGCTCTGGAACTTCTCCAGGCACAAAGGCTCAATCAGGAGATCGACCTTGGACAGACTGTATGTATCATCGGCGGCGGCAACGTTGCTTTTGATGCGGCAGGTACCCTGCTCCGTATGAAGAAGACTGTCAACGTTGTATGTCTCGAGAAAGATGCTTCCCAGGCATCCCCGGATGAGCGTGACACCGCATTGGAAGAAGGCGCAAATCTCTTTGATTCTCACTCCAATGAAGCGATCATCGGTGAAAATGGCCGGGTAACAGGTCTTCAGGTACACAAGATCAACAGTTTCTACTTCCATCCGGAAACCCGTGCCCTGGTTGAAGACGCAATCCCGGACAGCACCTATATTATCCCCTGCGACAGCATCGTATTTGCTGCAGGACAGGTAACAGGTCTTACCGACGAATTCGGACTGGAACTGAACCGGTTCGGCTATCCGATCGATCCGAAGACCGGCAAGAGTGAATACACCACCTCTGTTGAGGGTGTTTTCGCAGCAGGCGACGTGATTACTGGAACCAGATTCCTGATCGATGCCATCGCAGGCGGCCGTGACGTTGCTTCCCTGATGGATCAGTATCTGGGCGGCGATGGCGTGATCGACGAACAGCTGGTAGAGCGTACAGCGGATCCGTTTATCGGTACCATTGATAATTTTGCTTCGATCGAGCGTCATGAAATGGATATCCGTCCGGCAGAAGAACGCAAGGAAGACTTTGCTCCTGTATCCACAGGCTTCACCTGTGAACAGGGTACATGCGAAGCCAGCAGATGTCTGCAGTGTGATCTGAGACTGCAGATCGCCGGTCCGAAGTTCTGGAATGACTATGCAGGTGCAGAAGGTGAGGAGGTAAACGCATAATGGAAAAATTATTAGTATGCAGCTGTGCTGCAAATGATCCGTATTCACTTAGCTCCGCCTATCTGTTAGACAATGAACTCGACACAGTAAAAGCCGGCGTTAAGAAGTATGCCGACATGATCGGAGCCTCCGATATCATGTATTTCCTGGTGGAAGGCAGCAAGAGCTACGGCCTGGAAAAAGAAGCATTCGGACAGGCTTCCCCTGTCATGGACAACCCCTATGCCATCGTTCAGCAGCTGAAAGGCAATCTGCCCCGTCCGATGATTCAGGACGATTATGTTGCCGAATACGAAGGCAAGGCAGTTTATGTCCTTACTCCGGAAGTTGCCTACAATCTCGCTGCTCCGGAAAAGAAGAAATTTGTAACCATTAATAAAGGTGATAAAGCAGAAGTCAAGGCTGTTCCTTACGGAACAAAGCTGAGCGAAGTTGTTGATGCAGCCGGCGCCAAAGCAATCCTTCTGGGCGGTCTGAAAGGTCAGTTCATTCTTCCGGCCAAACTGGGAGAATATACCACCGGCGACGACATCCTGTCCGGTTCCGTTACGATCTATGGTCCTGAGGCATGTATGGTCGTCACAACCGCTGACCTAATGAACAAAACCTGGATGAACAGCTGCAACAAATGCGTTCTGTGCCGTGACGGCACGTACCAGGTAAAGAGCATCATGGACGACATGCCTGTCGGCAAGAGCAAAGCCGGCGACATCGATCTGCTCAAAGACATTGCCCCGCTCATCAAGATCGGTTCCTACTGCCCATACGGACAGAACTGGCCGAACACATTGCTGAGCGCTCTTGAACTGTTCGCTGATGAGTTCGATGCCCACATAAAGAAAAAATCCTGTCCGGCAGGCGTGTGCTTCCAGGCAGGCGCAACCTATATCATCCTTCCGGACAAATGTACCGGATGCGGTGACTGTGTGGATGCATGTGATTATACAGCAATCGAAGGCAAGAAGAAATTCATCCATATGATCGATCAGCAGATGTGCGAACACTGCGGCGAATGTGTGGATTCCTGCGATGAAGAAGCCATCGTGAAATGGGAAGGCAAGCTGCCGAAGCTGCCGAAGAAACTCACCAAGGTCGGCAAGTTCTGATCTGTGTAGTTTTATACAGGAATACACTTTTCAAGGGGCTGCCGCAAATGCGACAGCCCCTTTCCTATCTTCTCTATCCTCAATCTGGCTGTTTGTTTGTCCTGAGAACACTGCGGTGTTCTTTTTTGCGGCTATTTTTGATTTTGAGAACACCCGGTGTTCTCTATTTCAGCTTTTTTTCTATATGAGAATACGAAGTGTACTTTTTTCAGCCTTTTTTCATATTTGAGAACGGGGCATGTATTCTTGAATTCCGGAAAATGCTCAAAAGAGAACACTTTTTATTCTTTTTTGGAGCAACCACGGGATTTGAGAATACTTGCTCTGTTCTTTAATTTTGAAAATCGGCCATACAAGAACACTTTGTAGTCTCAAATATGGAAAACTCCCAGTTTGAGAACTCCCAGTGTTCTCAGATATAAAAAAGGGCTGAAACAAGAACACCGGGACTTAGTTTAGGTCGTCAGGCTTCCTGGTCCAGGACGCCGGCCAGGGAATTATCCTCCACAAAGGTGTTTTCATTATAAAGAAGCAGCAGATCCGTGATCTCCGAAGAGGTGATCTCTTCCTCAAGATCATCGCTGTAATAACGGGGATCTACAATGACGATCCTGTCGAAATACGGCAGCAGGAACTGGATAAAGCAGTTGGCATAAGAATCTTTCAGGATCAGAAGATTTCTGCCTGTATCATTCAGCGCCGTAATGGTGATCTTCGGATAATTCCCGCCGAAGAAGACTTCATATTTGTTCTTCTGCTCCAGTGCGCTGCTGGCGTAGATGGAACTGTATTTTACCGGGTCTCCGGAATATTCTACATAATACTTAACTTCCGGGTCCGCCACATAGATTTCCACCGTATCCGACGCACCGAAATCTCCGGAAGTGGCAGCCATGGTTCCCGAGAAATCATCAGCTACAGTCATAGCCGTGAACTGCCTGTCAGGATTGATCTGAAGGGCTTCTGCGATTGTTTCAAATGCATACTTTGCTCCCAGGCTGGTCCAGTGATGATCGCTCTTGTAATACAGCTGCTCACTGTTGTGACTGATCAGCGTATCGATAAGATCCACAAACTGGATATCAATCCCCAGGCTGTCCCTGATCTGTCTGATGTCTTCGCTCTGGTCCCTGATCGGCGCCCCAGCCGGGACAAGAGACTGGTTTACTTCCGATGAATTCGGAACGATCGTCATGACCTTTCGGATCGTGGGATGACTGACAGAGAAATGGTTGATCGCACTGATATTTCTTTCGACGCTGCTGTCATTTGGAACAGCGGTATCCTCGATCAGATATCCCTGTCCTCCCAGATATACCCCGTTTGACATCTTCCTGCCCAGCAGCTTGTCCATTTTCAGTTTGGAATAGATCCAGCCGTCCCGGTAAAAGAACTGATCCGCAGTAAAATTCTCAAACTGCTTCATAAATTTACCCGATGTCAGGGATGTCCCGGTAAGAGCAGGTGCCTGCTGCAGCATCCGGTTCTCATTTTCGGAAAAAGGCTTGCTGTGACTGAACAGCAGGAAGATATCCGCAATGATGATCAGGCCGAAAAAGATAACAGCATTAAACGCCGAAACCTTTCTGTGGCTGTCCGGATTTTTCTTTTTTCCTGTATATCCTCGTTCGTTTTGATTATTCATAGATCGTATCTCTTTTTTATCTGTAAACTAAAACCGGAAGTATAAAAATGGATTGTAGCTGGCATTTACAAGGCTCGCCACCGAAGCGGCAAAGATCACCAGATAACAAAGGGCCGTGATCACACGCGGCAGAAGCTGTCCGCTTCTGGCAGATTTCCGGAACACTTTCCATACCACCGGTGTGCTGCAGAATCCACAGATCAGCAGAAGGATCAGATTGGTCCGGAAGAAATATCCGGTTCCTGCGTCTGCAAAAGCGTTTCCAAGCCCGCCGAACATGGAGGACAGGTTCGATCCGAATCCGGCCACCGAAGATGATGTAAAGATCAGCCATCCGAAGATAAAGGCAAAGATCGTATAAATATGCCGGATCGCAGCAGGAAGCCTTTCCAGGAATCTGCCATAAATGTATTTTTCCAGGAGAAGAAGAACTGCCCAGAACAGCCCCCACAGAACGAACGCCCAGGAAGCGCCGTGCCAGAGGCCTGTCAGAAGCCACACCACCAGAATATTGAGGATATGCCTGGGAGCCGCAACCCGGTTGCCTCCCATGGGGATATAGACATACTCCCTGAACCAGGTACTAAGGGAAATATGCCATCTTCTCCAGAATTCCGTGGCACTGCCGGAAATATAGGGATAGTCAAAGTTCTTTACAAACTCAAAGCCAAGCATTTTCCCGAGTCCGATTGCCATATCGGAATACCCGGAAAAATCAAAATAGATCTGGAACGTATAGGCGATGATCCCCAGCCAGGTGGTAAGAGCAGCCCGGTCGGACGCGGCGATTGCGAACACCGTGTCATACAGCATACCGATATTGTTGGCCAGCAGGACCTTTTTTCCCAGACCACGGATAAACCATGACACTCCGTCGGAAACTCCTGCAAAAGTAATTGTCCGGTGCTTCAGCTGTGCGGCAATATCCTTGTAGCGAACGATCGGGCCGGCGATCAGCTGGGGAAACATGGTAATGTATGCGCCGAAATCGATGATGTTTTTCTGGACTTTCACATTTCCCCAGTAAACATCGATGATATATGACAATGTCTGAAAAGTATAAAAGGAAATTCCGATCGGCAGGGCGATCTGCGCCGCTTTAATGCTGCTGCCGAATATCCCGTTGATATTCTGGATCAGGAACCCATAATACTTGAAAAATCCAAGGATTGCCAGATTTACTGCCACCGTGACAACAAAACAGATCTTCAGATGATGCTGCTGCCTGAGCTGCCGGTGGACTCCCATCTGCCGGGCGGAAAAATAATTGAACACAATGGAGAACATCATCAGGAAGATATAAACCGGTTCCCCCCATGCATAAAAGATCAGGCTCATGATGAGGAGCACGAAATTCTTGATCTTCCATGGACTGATGTAATAGATCAGCAATGTGACCGGCAGAAATATAAAGATAAATAAAAGACTGCTGAATATCATAAACTGCTCCTGAACACCTCATCTACTGCAGCTGCATTGTCGTCTACGACATACAGGATATAATTGCCCTGCACATCCAGGACGGCATTATCAAGCAGCCCTACTTCTTCAGGAGCATAGCCCTGAAAGATCCCTCTCTGTGATTCGATACGTTCCTGAATGGCTGCGGAAACAGAATCTGCCTGCCTCGTGTCCTTCAGACGGATCAGAAGGACCTCATTGGCATGCATATTGGTCGTCGGCGTATAGATCATGACTCCGTCATAATCATCCGGATTCAGTCCGAAATATTTCTTCAGGAACCGGTCGGATCCCGGCATGGCGTTGTCCGTATCAATGCTTTCTGCCACTGCTGACGAGACCGTTTCAAAAGGTACTTTGCTCTCCCGGTTCCGGGAAAGAAGCACGATCACGACAACAAACAGGCAAAGAAGCAGCCCATACCGGATCACTCTGTATACATTGATCTGAAGCCCGAGCTTCGCGGTTCTTTCTGTCATACGTTTTACCATTTTTATCTGTATACTCTGTTTTCCACTTCTTCCAGGATGGCTTCTCCCCATGAATCCAGCACAGTCTGTGAATAGAAATGTACGCCGTCATCATCGAACAGATCCCCATACATGTAAGTGATAAAGGTCGTATCAATATACCCCACATCATTCTCACTGCAGTATTCCTGGAGAGCTGCATTCCACACATCCACATATGCCCATCTGGGCTGACTATCCAACGCAACATCCAGTACAGGGATGATGCTGTTAATATAGATATTGGTGTCCGGAGATGCGTCCCTGATCAGATTAACGTAATAATCATAGGCTTCCACATAGTCTGCTTCCGTCTCCCAGTAGTTCTCCGGATCATAAACATACATTCCCATGTCGTTCATGCCGAAAGACAGCACCAGATTGCCGGGCCGGGCCGCTGCGATCTCCTCGATATGTTCTCCGATATACTTGATCGTAGCGCTTTTCTCTGCCCACACGTGCTCCATCTGAAGGCCGCTCCAGAAAAAGGGCTCACACCTGGAATCCCCCATGATATAGGTATCATAGAAATTCAGCTTTTCCCACAGATCCATGCCTTCCGTATCTTCCCGGGCAGTCTGTTTGCGAAGCTCCGAGTCGATTCCGGTGATGTCCTTGTGTTCCTGTTCCTGCAGGAACTGCACGCCCTGCTGTACAGTTTCCGTACTGCTGGTTTTTCCGAAAAACGGAATAAAAACAATAATGCCCAGCACGATCAGGATGACCGATGCCAGCATTATGATGATCGAGAAGATCGGATTGACAGAATTACGATTTTTCATTCTATATTGATTACCTGTATCAGGGAAAGTCTGCCTGGCAGAACTTTCCCTGCGTGAAAACGTTTTGTTTTATTTTTTCTTATACATCACTTCGTCAAACTCTTCCAGTGCTTTTTTCTGTTTTCCGTTCATTGATTTCGGAACAACAATATTCAGGATCGTATACTGGTCCCCTCGCTTGCTGCTGTCTCTCAGATACGGAACGCCTTTGCCCTTCAGCCTGATCGTAGTACCGGTCTGGGTTCCTGCCTTGATCGGGAACAGAACGTCTCCATCTATAGTATGAACCTTGATCTGTCCTCCCAGGGCAGCTTCCGGGAATGTAATATCCATTTCAGAATAGAGATTGAACCCGTCACGCCGGAACTCGGAACTTCCCTGGATCACCACTTCCACCAGCAGATCTCCTCTGCTGCCACCTTTTGTTCCGGGTTCTCCCATGCCGGCAATCCGGACATTCTGTCCCGCATCGATTCCGGCCGGAATCTTGACATCGATCTTCTTCTTTTTCTGTTTGTATCCTGCGCCTTTACAGTCCGGACATTTTTCCTTGATGATCTGTCCCCTGCCCTGGCAGTCCGGACAGACTTCTGTGGAGCGCATCATGCCGAACAGGCTCTGCCTGGTGACAGTAACCTGTCCGGAGCCGTTGCATTTCGGACAGGTCTCCGGTGATGTGCCTGGTTTGGCACCACTTCCATGACAGGGTTCACATTCTTCTTTATAATTGATATCGAGGGTTTTGGTACATCCGAAAACAGCTTCTTCAAAAGAAATCCGGATCCTGGCACGCAGGCTTGCGCCTTGCTGAGGGCCATTGTAGTTCCTGCGGGTCCTTCCGCCGCCGAATCCGCCGAAACCGCCGAATCCGCCGCCGAAAAGATCTTCAAAAATATCACCGAAATTGCTGAATATATCGTTCATATTCATATTCTGGTAATTATATCCGCCGGATCCTGCTCCGCCCGCTTCAAAAGCTGCATGTCCATACTGATCATACAGTTTCTTCTTTTCCGGATCACTTAAGATACCGTAAGCTTCCGCGGCTTCCTTGAACTTGGCTTCCGCTTCCTTATCGCCCGGATTAGCGTCGGGATGGTATTTTTTCGCCATCTGTCTGTAGGCCTTCTTGATCTCCTCCGGAGAAGCGGTTTTGGATATTCCAAGGACCTCATAATAATCTCTTTTATCAGCCATCTGTAATTTCCTCTTTACCCGACACGAGGTGGACGCCCCAAGGGAGTCCACCCGGTGAATGTTCTTGTTTTCCCGGGACCTTTTCTGCAGATCCTTTCGGGAGTTTGAAATATCTGTGCCGCCCTGCGCAAACGGCAGGGCGGCGTTTTATCTTACTGTTTTGCGTCAGATCTCGGTATAGTCGCCGTCTACGACATCATCTGATTTCTGGCCTGAACCACTCTGGTCATTTCCGCCCTGCTGATACCCTGCATCCTGGTATCCTGCTCCCGGGCCTGCCTGTCCTTGGTTTGCACCGGCCTGCTCATACATCTTGGTAAATACCTTCTGAGAACTGTTCATCAGTTTTTCCTTGGCAGCTTTGATCCTGTCAAGCTGATCCGGTGTGATCTCTGCATTGGTGTCAGCCGGAAGAGCATTCTTCAGGTCATTCAGGTCATTTTCTACTTCTGCCTTATCTGTCGGATCCAGCTTGTCGCTGACTTCCTTCAGGGCTTTCTCTACCTGCATTGCCAGAGAATCCGCTTCATTTCTCGCATCAATACCTTCCTTACGGGCTCTGTCCTGTGCTTCGAATTCTGCAGCTTCCTTAACAGCTTTATTGATCTCGTCATCGGACATATTGGATCCGGCTGTGATCGTAATGTGCTGTTCCTTGCCTGTTCCCAGGTCTTTTGCGGAAACATTGACGATACCGTTCGCATCAATATCGAAAGTTACCTCGATCTGCGGAACTCCTCTCGGAGCCGGAGCAATGCCGTCAAGTCTGAACTGTCCCAGTGTCTTATTGTCTCTTGCAAACTGACGCTCACCCTGTACAACATGGATATCCACTGCACTCTGATTGTCTGCTGCTGTAGAGAACACCTGGCTCTTTCTGGTCGGGATCGTGGTATTTCTCTCGATCAGTCTTGTAGCGACACCGCCCAGTGTCTCGATGGACAGAGACAGCGGAGTAACATCCAGCAGAAGCACATCGCCGGCACCTGCGTCGCCTGCCAGTTTACCGCCCTGAACGGCTGCACCGATGGCAACACACTCATCCGGGTTCAGTGTCTTGGAAGGCTCCTTGCCGGTCAGCTGTTTTACTTTCTCCTGAACTGCCGGGATACGGGTAGATCCGCCTACCAGCAGCACCTGTCCCAGTTCGGAAGTGGTAAGTCCTGCATCCTTCAGCGCCTGCTGTACAGGTTCCACAGTCTTCTCTACCAGATCATGGGTCAGTTCGTCAAATTTCGCTCTAGTCAGATTAATATCCAGGTGTTTCGGGCCTTCTGACGTAGCGGTAATGAACGGAAGATTGATGTTGGTCGTCGTGGAGCTGGAAAGTTCCTTCTTCGCCTTTTCCGCTGCTTCTTTCAGTCTCTGCAGTGCCATCTTGTCCGTGCTGAGATCGATGCCTTCCTGAGACTTGAACTGTGCGATCAGATAATCCGTAACTCTCTGGTCAAAGTCATCGCCGCCCAGTCTGTTGTTGCCGGCTGTTGCCAGAACTTCGATTACGCCGTCACCGATCTCGATGATGGAAACATCGAAGGTACCGCCGCCAAGGTCGTATACCATGATCTTCTGTTCTTTTTCATTGTCAAGTCCGTATGCCAGTGCTGCTGCGGTCGGCTCGTTGATGATTCTTTCCACCTTAAGGCCTGCGATCTTGCCGGCATCCTTAGTTGCCTGACGCTGTGCATCGTTGAAATAAGCAGGAACAGTGATGACTGCTTCTTCCACTTTCTCACCCAGATGTGCTTCTGCGTCCGCTTTCAGTTTCTGCAGCACCATAGCGGAAATCTCCTGCGGAGAATATGCCTTTCCGTCGATGTTTGCCCTGAAATTGGATCCCATCTCTCTCTTAATGGAAGAGATTGTATTGTCAGAGTTTGTAACGGCCTGACGTTTTGCCGGTTCTCCCACCAGTCTTTCTCCGTTCTTTGTAAATGCGACAACAGACGGAGTAGTACGTGCACCTTCTGAGTTTTCAATAACAACAGGCTTACCGCCTTCCATAACTGCTACACATGAGTTTGTAGTTCCTAAGTCGATTCCTATGATTTTTCCCATTATATTTTCCTCCTGTTTCTGGATCAATTACGTTAATCAGTTTGCTACCTTTACCATGCTGTATCTCACAACATGATCCTTATATATATAACCCTTCTGGAATTCTTCAACGATAATATTGTCTCCGACTTCCGGATCATCCACATGCATCACTGCATTGTGAAAATCGGGATTAAATTCCTGTCCTACTACATCGATCGGCTTAACGCCTGCATCTTCAAGGGTCTTCATGAGCTGCTTGTAGGTCATCTGCATACCGGTCACAAAACTGTCGTCTGCCTTATCTTCCGGAACTGCTGCCAGACCGCGTTCGAAATTGTCGATGACGGGAAGGATCTTTTCTACGATGTCCCTGACGCCGAAATCATATCGCTGGGCTTTTTCCTTGTCAGTCCGTTTCCGGAAATTGTCGAATTCCGCAAACAGTCTTGCATATCGGTCAGTAGCCTCCCGGACTTTCTCTTCCAGCTCATCCTGCTTTGCCCATTTCAGCTTCCGTTCCTTTTTCGCCGGTTTTTCCTTTTCTTCCGTGCTCTTCTCAGGTTCTTCTTCAGAAGGCTGCTCTTCCTGCACGGTTTCCTCGTCTGAAAGGATCTCCTCTTCCTGTTCAGTTTCCTCTAGTTTCTCTTCTTCCGGAACAGGCTCTGCTGTATTTTTTTCTTCCCGGATCGTTTCTTCCTGATTGTATTTCTTCTTCTTTGACAAGTCTCTCGCCTGCCTTTCTATTTTATATATTTGCCGTTACAGCTATTTTTTCCCTTTTCCGAATTTCCGGTCCAGACTGTCCGTAACGTTGTTCAATGCATCTACTACCTTTTCGTAATCCATACGTTTGGGCCCTATGATGCCGATCTTACCGTAAACGCCCTTTTCAAATTCATACGTTGCCGTGATCATGGAGCAATCCTTCATGGAGCTTAACGAGGTTTCCTGCCCGATATATACCTGGATTCCCGTTGACCGGTTCCCGTCTTCTGTTTCTTCGTCCGACATGAGTTCCGTCAGCAGTTCTTTCTCCTCCAGCGTTGAGATCAATTCTCCTGCCCTCATGGAATCCGACAGCTCCGGATACCGGAAAATATTCCGCGCACCGCTGGTAAAGATCTCGATCCCGTCTGCCGAACCGATGGTCGCCGCGATATGGTTGATAATCTCGGAGACCAGAGACCCGTATTGTTCCGCCTGCTCTGCCGTTCTCGCCGCCATATCGAAATTGATCTCCTGCAGTGTCAGGCCGTTCAGAGTGCTGTTCAGCAGCAGATTCAGTCTCAACAGCATCTGCTGGTCGATCTCTTCTTTGATCCGGATCATCTCGTTTTTCACGATATTGCCTTCCAGAACAACCGTACACAGCAGTTTGTCCTCATCGATCTTCGTCAGCTGCACAAACTTCAGTCGGTTTCTGCCCGTCTGAGGCATGCTGACCACGGAAGTGTAATTGGTATTGGCCGCCAGCATCTTTACCACATCCTTCAGGACAGATTCGATATGTCCGACCCTGTCGTCAATACTGCCTTCGGAGGAAAGAAGTTCCTCTTCTCTCCTTTCCAGTTCTTCCGATCTGGCATGCAGCCGTTCCGACTCTTTCTGCAGTTCTTCCGTCCGGGACTCCAGCATGTCATCCACATACAGCCGGTATCCCGCGTCAGTCGGGATACGTCCGGCGGAGGTATGAGGCTGGAAAATATATCCCATCTCCTCCAGGTCGGCCATCTCATTCCGGATGGTTGCTGCACTTAGTTCCAGATCCGTATATTTGGAGATCGTACGGGATCCAACGGGTTCACCGGTCTCAAGATAGTTCTTGATGATCGCCTGAAGTATTTTCTTTTTCCTGATATCCAGCTCCATATGATACCTCTTGCTGCCGTTCTTCGATTCCGGATCTTTTCTTGTTAGCACTCATGTTAACAGAGTGCTAACATTTGTTGTTATATTACCACCCACCCCTGTCAAAGTCAACTATTAACTATGAAATTATTGTGAAGAATTCACAGGACGTCTGTGAAAGAAAAGTTCCCACCGCTATTTGTGGGAACTGTCTTTTGAAGCATTTTTCAGGATCTGCAACGTATTGTATGTAATCTGGGCAGTCAGTCCCCAGATATACTTTCCTTCATATTCCCAGCTGATGATTCGGTGGTTCATTTTGCGCCAGTTATAAGAAGGACTCTGAAGCCCGATCTTCTTGTATTGAAAATCAGGACCCAGCTTCATATCGATCGGATGATCATAAATATACGGCTGTGTTTCCAGGAACGAAACCGGCACCAGGAAACATTCCGCCACTTCGCACTCACTCAGCTTCATCCCGGCCAGTCCTTCCGGGGAAATCTCCGCCAGGAAGGGATAGATCACAATATCTGACGGAGGATGAAGGATATCCAGTCCGGTTATGATATCCACATGCTCCGAACGGATCCCTGTTTCTTCCCAAAGTTCCCGTACAGCAGCCTGCAGTTCAGTCTCGCCCTCTTCAATCTCTCCGCCGGGAAAACATACCTCACCTGGCTGACGGTCAATATAAGATGACCTGAGCTCATATAGAAAATGAGCTTCTCCACCAATCTGGACCAGTGGTACGATGACGGCAAATCTGCCTTTTACCCCCATGATACCGGGGGGTCTATTACTGAAAACATCTCTGAAATCCTGAACCGAATACATCTCTATCCTCTGTGTCTGAATGCAGGATCGGTAATATAGCGGGCAAATAATACCCCTAATCCGATGGCAAATACGATGGCTGCCGCCTTGATCAGGAACTTGAATCCCTCACTGATCTCCCCTGTTCCCATATAGTATATGGCGCGGTACATAAAAAGGCCCGGAACGGATACAACAACGGCAGGGATCGTGATCCCCACTCTCGGATACCCGGTCCTTTTCACGATCACACAGGCGAGAAGTCCCACCAGGAAAGCCCCTATAAAAGAACAGATGATGGCGGACAGGCTGGTCCTGTCTACCAGTTCCAGACGGAGCGTGTTGGCAATGCTTCCGATCACGGCTGCGCACAGCGCCATCCTCATAGGGCTGTTGAAGATCATGGAGAAGCCGATCACGCCTGCAAAACTTGCTGCAAGACGAAGAAGGATCCTTACTGCGGGAGCCAGGGAAAGGCCGCTGCCCACGCTTGGATTCAGCCCGAATGTCGTAGCCGCTGCCCAGCAGAACATGGTGGCAAACGCCATCACGATCAGGGAGTACATAAGTCTTTCAATGCCGGAGCGCATATCCAGCTTGCCAAAGTCCAGGATGCTGGTGATAAACGGAAAACCGGGCACCAGGAAAAGCACCGAACCAATATATCCTGTCCCATAAGACGTGATGGACGGAAACAAGGCTCTCAAGATCATCATGATCAATGCATAAACCACACAGGCAGTCAGAGATGCCGCCACGACTCCGATCATGGCGGAGAGTTTTCGTTTTCCGGCAATAAGCCTGGCCAGATTCCCGCAGCCCGCTGCAATAAACACGCAGACGATCTCTGCCAGCCCTCCTCCCAGATTAAACATGAATCCGGCACAAGCCATGGCAGCTGCCAGCGCCAGCATCCAGTGTTTGTAATTGGCCGGCGTTTCGCCGATCTTATCCAGCAGGGAATGGTTTTCATCGATCCCCTTTTCCGCATGGGTTTCCGGGAACTGGGAAACGTACTGCTCGATCTTATGCAGTTTGCTGGTATTGACACCGATCGTATCAAGAGAAATTGCCAGGGAGCATCCGTCCGGTCCGGAAAAGCATGTGTAATTGAGAGTGATCAGGCCGATCTCCGCAACACAGGTGACTCCAAGGGCTCTTGCCACGGTATTCATGGCGCTTCTTACCCTCCAGGCAGTGGTTCCGCAGGACAGCATGATCATTCCCACATGCCCGATCAGGGATGCTTTCTCCGTCAGTGTCCCTTCCCGCGCCGGCACGTTTCTGGCACTGACCGCGGCGTCGTGCCAGGGAACCCTCATGATATTTTTAGAATAAGCCATCTCTTTATGATGCATTTTCAATCTCCTTATTCTGTACAGCGGCCATCCGAAGGAACATCACTGACTGAACCTGACTGCCAGTCCCTTCAGCATTTCCCTTGTGATAACAATATGAAAGCCGCCGGGATTCAGCATAAATCCCTTTGCTTCCTTTGCCAGGATCTTTTCCAGGGCGGGAAAAGGAACAGCCAGGGCTTTAAACTGCCCCTCCTTGTTGTACTTGGCAAATTCAAGGTTGTCCGTAAAAACAGGCTGAAAGGTATCACCTGCAGGAGTCTTGAGCAGCGGTACTTTCACCGGCTGCTGCCCCTGCGGCTTTTCCTGATCCAGCTGTGCCGGGATGATAAAAGTCCCCTTCACGATATTGGCGGATAGTTCTTCCTCCAGTTCCGCCAGCCCTTTTTTCTCCTGTGGAGGAACATTTCTGGTAGCTTCCTGCATAAAATAAACTCCGGACAGGAGCAGGGCAGGGTTTTCCACCGGCCGCTTCTCCTTTGGAAGGGAAGACAGGTCTTTTTTCTTTATGACATCCGACAGAGGAAGGATATGACTTCCGGAAGCATCCACATAAATGATCTCGTCGATACTCATACTGACGGCTGTCGCAAAGAATTTCATCTTCTCCTTTGCAGGATATTTGATCCCTCTCACCGCAAGTTTTTTCTCCGCATACGGCAGACAGAAATCCTTCAGCAGTTCTTCTTTTTCCAGCACAAAGACCCGGTCGTTTCCGGTGTCGTCACTGCACTGAACCAGGGGCATATTCGTACCGGCGCAAAAGACAGTCAGCAGTTCATCCGGTCCGAACAGCTTCTGTATGATCGTTTTTTTATAATAGGTATCTGCAAAATTCATATGACATCCTTTACTTATGCTTCCAGTTTGGCATCCGCTTTTTTCTGGAACTTTTCGTTAAAGACAATACAGCGCACATGGGTTCCTTCCCCGATCAGGCCTTTTTCATCGTAGGCCTTCACCTCAAAGGTCAGGATCCTTCCGTCGACCTGTGTCAGTTCACTCTCACAATATACTTTCATCCCCACCGGAGTTGCCGCTACATGCCGGATATCCAGGGAAATTCCGACGGTTCCGCAGCCTTCCTCCAGATAAGGTGCCACGCTTTCATGGGAACATCCTTCCATGAGTGCGATCATGGAAGGCGTGGCGTAAACTTCCAGAAGACCGCTCCCCACTGCATTGGCACTGTTGCTTTTTGTCACAACCTCTTCTTTTCTGTTCCTGATCCCGGTTTTGAGCATGTCACATCTCCTTTTCCTATATTTAAATGCAGGGGCCTGATGCCGGGCTCCTGCAAATGGATATGGCCTCTTTTTTTCTTTATTTTATACTACAGCATTCCTTTCTAAACTGCAAATTTCCACCCGGCATTTCATGCTTTTTGTTAAATATCACCAATAATCATTCTGATTTTTTCAGCAGGCACTTGGCGCCTGTCTGCGCCTTTGTATGAACTTTAGAACGCGTGAAATTCTTTTCACGGATTTTGGTATCTGCTATACTTTTGCTGTCTGCGGCAGCACCATGATGCCTCAGCAATTCACATTATATAACTTTACAGAAGGGAGAAAAAAATGAAAAAAGCATTACAGATGATCGCATTGATCCTGACGCTCTGCCTCACTCTTTCCCTGACCGCATTCGCTGGTTTTGCACCGGCACCGGAAGGAGAATCAAACGGTGACGCTGCCATGTCCATGGGCCCCGGGGGCGGCGAGTCCGAAGGCGGTCCGGAAGGAGGCCCTGGCGGTCCTGGCGGCGATTCCGACGGAGGTTCAGGCGGATCAGATGGGGCTGCAGCCACTACCATCTTCACGATTTCCGAAGAAGGGCTCACGGTTGACGAGGAAGCCGGCAGTTATGAACTGACCGGTGAGGTTGGTGAAACCATGGCTGAAGGCATCGATCTTGAGATCAATACCTTTACGACAAATGGGTTCCAGGTGACGGGAGGCGAATACACGATCCGCGACAGCGTGATCAACGCCAACGTTACGGAAGAAGTCGGTGCCAATGATGCCGGCGGTTACTGCGCAGGGGTAACAGGCGGCATCCTTACCCTGGACAACTGCCGCTTTACCACCAACGGCAAAGGCGGACGCCTCGGCAACTATACCGTCGCAGCAGAAGGAGAAGGCACCCTGGTCGTGATCAATTCCAGTATCATCCAGACCGGCGCTTCCGGCGATCCGGAAGGATATACCGCTGCGATCGCAGATCCTCCTTCCAATGCAGCTCTTGGGATCTCCGGGTATGCCCGTGCCAATATGTCCTACAAACGTTCCCATACATATTACTATGGTTCTTATGTCGAGACAGAAGGCTGGGCAGCCATGTCCACAGATTCTGCCAATAAAGGATTTTCTTTCTATAGCTATGATTCCGTCGGAAAAGGTGTTCACGGCGGGTACGGTACCTATGCGGATACTTCCATCGTAGACTGGTTCTACGCCTCTGTACTTTCCGGTGCAGAGATCGGCGCGATCCTTTCCAACAACGGAGAGATCCATATGCTTAACGGTGCCGATGCCAGCGAAGAAGCTCTCGCCTATCTGCCGGAGGATTACGAAGTATCGGAAGGATACAAAGAACGTAATGGCGGAAACCTGGTAGAAGCAGGCCGCAACGATTTCCAGCTCCATTCTCCGGATATGATGGGTTCCGGTGCAGGAAGCGATTATCATGCAGTGGTAGAACTGGTGGACACACAGATCGTTACCAGCAAAGAGCTTGATGAGCAGGCCAACCTGGTCAACTGGTACGAGGATTATGGTCCGGCAATGGGCGAATATGTGGATTTCATCAAGGGAGCCAATTTCCTGGTCAAATCCACCGGATCATACATCACCCTCCGCAATGTTACCGCGGAGAGCTACTCCGATACACTTCTTATGACTGTACTGAATTCTGACGGCATGAGCCGCTATGCCCATGCAGACAATGATATGACCGGAAAAGGAACCGAAATGACCATCATCGATTCCAATCTTGCAGGGGATGTGAAACACTTCGACTATCAGCGCAACTGTCTGGTCACGCTGGATCATTCCACCTGGACCGGCGCATTTACCAATATGGACAAAGAGACCTGGGACGCTCTCTGGTCCGAAGAGTGCAAAGCAGATCCCACCTGCTGCTGGGTCCTTGATCCTGCTGTATATTTTACCGGCGAAGGAATGACCAGCTCTCTTGTAATCGGAGAAGGTTCCGTCTGGAATGTCACCGGTGAATCCACATTGACCTCTCTTACCGTGGAAGCCGGCGCAGTCATTAACGGCAACGTGACCGTAGACGGGCAGGCTGTTGACACCTCGGAAGGAGGCAGCTGGGAAGGCCAGATCGTTGTGGTTCCCGCGCAGGCAGAGTAAATTCTGAAACCTCCTGCACAGGCGAAAAACAGGACTGAACCAAAAAGGGGCAGAGAGCGGTTGTTCTCTGCCCCTTTCCTGACGTCCCGGTACGGCGCAGCCCGGGATTTCCTTGACGTAATCCCAGTAAGAAACTATAATTAATAGGATTTGCTGCAAAAAGATAAGTTTTGACCGGAAGAAAAAAGGACTGCTGAATGGTTTTTACAAATTTGTTTTTTATCTATTTGTTTTTACCTATATGCCTTCTTCTTTATTTCTGTGCAAAGAATGTACGCATGAGGAATGTAATCCTTCTCGTATTTTCTCTGCTGTTTTACATATGGGGAGAACCGTTCTGGATCCTGCTTCTTCTGTTCAGTTCCATCTTCAACTGGTTTATGGGGATCCAGATAGACCGTTTCCGTACGGACAGCCTCGGACGAAAACTGACGTTCTTCTCTGTAGCCGCCAACATCCTGATCCTGATCGGATTCAAATATTTCAGCGTTATGGCAGGACTGATGTCCGAGCACGCATTTCCGCTCGGAATCAGTATCTATACACTCCATGCAATTTCCTACCTGCTTGACTGCAGCCGCGGATCGATAAAACCACAGAACCGATATCTGCTGTTTCTGATGTATCTTTCTTTGTTCCCCCAATTAACGGCAGGACCGGTCGTTCGTTACAGTGAACTTGAAACAGAGTTGGAAAAACGCCGCATTACTTCTTCAGACATATATGAAGGGATTATAAAATTCATTATCGGACTGACAAAAACCGTTCTGATTGCAGGTAATCTTTATCCTGTGGTCAGAACTTTTTTCGGAGAAGGATTTTTCGCTCTTTCGACCCTTGGCACCTGGTACGTTCTCCTGGTTTTCTGTCTCTACCTGTATTACCAGTTAAGCGGCTATTCCGATATGGCCTCAGGGATTGCCCGGATATTCGGCTTTCATTACCCGGTGAATTTCGATCATCCCTTCATGTGCCGGACAGTGACCGAATTCTGGCAGAGATGGTTCATGACTCAGGTCTCGTTTTTCAGAGACTATATGTTTTCTTCCCCTGTCAGAAAGGAGTGGCGTTATCCGGCTTTTTTCCTGGTCTGGGCATGTATCGGCGGATGGTTCGGTGTTTCCTGGAACGGACTTCTGTGGGGAATATTCTGCGGCATTTTTATCCTCCTGGAGCGAAAGATTGGGGAAGAAAGGCTGAAAACCTGGCCTGTATGGCTCAAATTTATCTTAAGCAAGCTGATCATAGTCATCAGTTTCGGAATCCTGTATTTCAGGGATCTTAACAGACTGGGACAGTTCTTTCTCAAGATCACCGGAATTGGTATCCTGTCAGGACAAAATGCCCTGACGGACCCCTATACATGGAATTCCATCAGCGGAAATCTGTTTCTCCTGATCGCAGCGGTTTTGTTCTGCGGTCCGTTACGGGAACGGATCACAGAGAGTTTTATCACGAGCAGGAATACGATCACCGCTTCCAGAGCCAGGATCGTACAGATGATCCTCTGCCTGATCCTTCTGGCGGTCTGTTCATTCCTGATCGCTGAACGGCCTGATGCCTTTATGGAATACTGGAGATTATAAGGTACAATGATCCGACACGCAAAGAATCCGCAAAAATCAAATATTGACGGGGAAAACCGGATCCTGGAACAATCAGAACTGACAGGTATACCGTCTGAAGAAACAACGGTTTCCGAAGAGGCGGCTCCTTCCGAGGAAACGCTTGTGTACATCACCAATATTGTACCGCCTGCACGAAACGTTTCCGGAAGAACGCTTAAGGAGCGGTCTGTTCTGACGAAAAACAGCGCAGTCTGCGCAAGACTTGTACTGATCTTCTTTGCCATCTGGTTGGCAGCAGCTGCTTTGCTGCCTCTGACGTCTTCATGGAAAGACTCCGAGGCAAATGTTTTGAAAGAATGGCCCGCCCTGACATTTGACGACTATTTTTCCGGGCGCTATACATACGGGATCATGGAGCGCTATAATGCCATGGCCTCCGATCATGAGTTTCTGAAGGCAGCCGGTACAGGGATTCGCTCTTTCTTTGGTCCTGGAGATCCCGAGCCTGTACTTCCCCATGCGGAAACATCAGAAACTGCTGTCTCTTCCGGCCCCCGGACATCGGATCAATCCTCTGATGATGCCTCTTATGACGTCGTTCAGAGCCGGAATTATCATATTACCAATCCCGACGTTCTGGAGGCAGCGGGTCATCTGATCGTAAAGCAGGACGGACACTGGCGGGCACTGTCCCTTTATGAAGGCGGAGATGTATCCGTATATGCCGGTACGATCAATTATATCCGGCAGATGCTGGACGATTCCATAAATATCTATGTCATGCCGATCCCGAAAGCGGTCCAGTTCTACATTCCTGCCAATTATGCGGACAGGAGCGCAGATATGAAAGATGCCTACCGGAGTCTGACCATCAAACTGATCAGCGGGATCACACCGGTCGACATCATAGAAGTACTGAACAACCATAATCTGGAACCGATCTTTTTAAGAACCGATACCCACTGGGCTCCTCTTGCCGCTTACTACTCTGCCCGGGAATTTACCAGGGCAGCTGCTGTTGCCTTTGAGGGACTGGAGACATACAGCATCAGAGAGCGCAAGGATTATCTCGGTTCTGTTTACGCTGTTACGGGCAGCAATGAGATCCTGAATGATCCGGAAACATTTGTCTATTATATCCCGACAGGATCATACACTGCAGACTACTATGCTCCGGATTACCGTTATCTCTTTTCCGGCGGGCTGTTTTTCGATGTGCCCGACGCAGATTTCTTCCATGTATTTTTAGGAAGGGATGATTACATTATTAAAGTAACGACCGATACTGCAAATGGCAGGAAACTTCTGCTGGTAAAAGACAGCTTCGGAAACGCCCTGGTGCCGTTCCTGACCGGTTCTTTCGAAGAGATCTATGTTGTTGACCAGAGTCATTTTGATCTTAATCTGATCCGTTTTGTAAACGAAGCCGGGATCACGGATCTTCTCCTGGCGCAGGACTACGATTCCCTGACCAGCGACCATGCGGAACTGCTGGAATATATTACCTATTCCAATCTTGACGCACCGATCGAGGATCTTGCGCCAAACGCTTTGCTTCCTGCTGACAGCAATCCCGACCTGGATGAAGAGACCTATATCGCACCGCCCGCACCCGACGAGATCAGGTCTGAGCCGGAAACCACCGTTCCCCAGGGAGAACCTGCTGTAGCCATTTCGGCAGAAGAACTGGAGCCTGTCTATGAAAAGATCACCTGGGAAGAAGACTGGGCTGCTGACGGCTATGAGGAGGAATATTGGGAAGACGACGGTTATGTCGAAGAAGACTGGGCTGATGACTGGTATGAGGAGGCTGTCTGGGAAGAAGAAGGTTGGGAAGAAGACGGTTGGCAGGAGGAAGATTACGTCTACCAGGAAGAGGGCTATGAAGAGCCCTACTGGGACGACGAAAATTGAGCAATAGAAAGAAGGTTTACCAATAAATGACACTCTTTATTTCCATAGCGATCGCTATGTTCGCGGGGGTTCTGGCAACCCGCGTCACTAAGATCTTTAACATGCCGGATGTCACTGCTTATCTGATCGCCGGGATCCTGATCGGTCCCTGCTGCCTGGGGCGGCTCGGGATCGAAGGTCTCGGATTTATCTCCTATGAGTCGATCTCCGGATTGGATCTGATCTCCAATCTGGCGCTTGGTTTTATCGCTTTTGCCATCGGCACTGAATTCATGCTGCCCAAGCTGAAAAAAGTCGGCAGGCAGGCAGTCATCATCGGTCTTGCAGAAGCGCTGACTGCTGTTTTATTCGTGACCGGTGTCCTGGTCATCCTGCATTTTATCATGCCGGACAAAATGTCCATGCCGATGGCGATCATTCTGGGAGCTATTGCTTCCGCAACAGCTCCTGCAGCCACCTTGCTGGTCGTCCGTCAGTTTAAGGCAAAAGGTGCTGTGACAGAGATCCTTCTGCCGGTCGTCGCATTGGACGACGCCATTGCCCTGGTCTGCTTTGCCGTTGCTTCCGGAATCGCCAGGGGACTTCTCGGCGGAGACATTGACATCTACTCCATCGTGATCAATCCCATCATTGCGATCTTTATGTCCCTGGTACTCGGCGCTGTATTCGGATTCATCCTGGCCGGTCTGGAACGATGGTTCCACTCCAACAAAAACCGTATGATCTTTATCGTCAGCGGCGTTATGATCACAACCGCTCTTGCCATGCTGGAGATCAAAGTCGGTCCGGCAGTCATCAGTTTTTCCCCGCTGCTTACCTGTATGATGCTGGGAACAATTTTCTGCAACGCCTGTCCCGTGGCAGAAGAAATGATGGAACGGGCAGAAAAATGGACATCGCCTCTGTACTGCCTGTTCTTTGTACTCAGCGGTGCCGCATTGCGTTTCGATATTTTCTCCGATGTGTTTATCATCCTCATCGGTATAGTCTATATTGTTTTCCGTGCAGCGGGAAAATACGTCGGTGCATCTGTCAGTGCCCGTGCAGTCCACTGCAAACCGCAGGTCACAAAATACCTGGGATTCACGCTGCTCCCCCAGGCCGGTGTTGCCCTCGGTATGTCTCTGACCGCCTCCCAGATCCTGGGAGAGACCGGCACTTTGGTCAGAACTCTGACTTTATTTGCCGTGCTGATCTATGAACTGGTCGGTCCTACGATCACCAAGATCGCCCTGACAAAGTCCGGCGATATCCAGCCAAAGAGCGATGAAGTCCTGACCCGCCGCGAGCAAACACTGAAAGAGATTCAGGAGAAGCGGGCCAAGATCTGACCATACTTGTCACCGGGAAGTCAGATCTTCTTCTACTTCCCCGGTGGCCTGTGCCTTTTCCAGCCACAGCTTCAGCGTCTGGGCGGATACCACGAGCCTGTCGATCATCTGAATGAGATCTGTAAACCCTTCGTACTCATCTTCCGTCACCGTTCCGTCCTCGGCAATATGGAGCAGCTGCTCCCTTGCCTCATAGACCCGGCCAATCCCATTGACCATTTCGATCGCGATCTGAGGAAGCTCTTTTTCTTCCAGCTGCGGGGTATTTTTTCTTCCGATCGCGCATTCATGGGTGCAGTAATAATTGCATAATCCCGGCTCTTTATAGGCCCTTGCCATCATGACCACATCTTCCGGCTGAACAGTCGTACGATAACTTTCCAGCTTTTCCAGTCTGCTCGGGGAGATCCCGTCAATCGCTTCGCTGGCCTGTTCCCTGGTCAGTCCTTTGCTTTCCCTGGTGATCATATAGACAGATTTGTTCTTTCGGATCGATTTTCTTCCCATAGCATTTCCCTTCTTGTAATCTTTCAGCAGTTTTTATAGAATTCAGTTATAAAAAGGATACTTTTGAATCTATCCCAAGGCGGTATTTCGATGAACACAGCAGCCAGTCACAGAAAACGAATCTTTGAGATCATTCAGATCGGCAACCGGAACGATCTTCCCAGCCGTCTGTTTGATTATATCATTGTGATCTGTATTATACTGAATATTTCCGTTCTCTTTATGGAGACCTTTGATGTCTTTGCGCCTTATTATCAGATTCTGGAGATCATCGAAGCTGTGACCATTGGTATCTTTATCATCGAATATGCCCTCAGGCTCTGGACAGCTGATTTTCTGTATCCCGGAAAGACCCGTATAAAAGCCGCCCTCCGGTTTGTCTCCTCTTTCTACGGGGTGATCGATCTGCTGACGATCCTTCCCTTTTTCTTCCTCTCCGGTTTTATTGCGCTCAGGATCCTGCGGGTCGTAAGGATCTTCCGCCTCTTTAAGATCAATGCGACCTATGATTCCTTCCATGTGATCTCCACGGTATTTATCAAGAAGAAGAATCAGATCGCTTCCTCTGTTTTTATCATCATCCTCCTGATGCTGGTATCCTCCCTGTGTATCTACAGTGCGGAACATGACGCCCAGCCCGAAGCCTATCGGGATGCATTTTCGGGGATCTGGTGGAGCCTGTCCACCATCTTTACCGTCGGATACGGTGATATCTATCCGATCACAACACTGGGAAGGGCAATGACGGTCCTGATCACATTTCTGGGTGTCGGTGCCGTTGCCATCCCCACCGGTATCATCTCCGCAGGATTCGTGGAAGAATACACCGAAATAGCCCGTGTCAAAAGAAACAGCGATTTCTCCACTTCTGTTTTCTGCGAAGCCGTTCGTCCCGGAAGCGACCTGGCAGGAAAGCAGGTCTCCGATTTTGACGCGGAAACGGATTCTCATATCGTCGCCATCAACCGGGCTGGTGAAGTCCTGATCCCGAACAGCGCAACCCGGATCCTGGAAAATGACATCCTGATCTGCCAGCGAAACAGCTGATCCCTCTGTTACGGAATATACTGGAAATGCTGGTAATCGGTATTGTAGGTCCACCAGCCTCCCCATTCAAAACCTGCTTCCGTAAACAATTCATAGCAAAGATCTCCCGGTTCCACCTTATAGGGAAAATCGGCTTCCCGGTCCAGATACTCCCACCCTTCCGGCGGGAAGATATAATCCTGTGACGGAATATAGTATACATTATAATAAGGATTGATATCGATCGCCAGACCATAGGCATGATTGGAAATCTGGTCTGTATCGTCCACTGTCCGGAAATTAAAGGCAGAGGTATTATTGGACATGATCGATGTCTCATCTTCTGCATTGAAATCATCCACCAGCAGCATACTTTCTATAGGGAAGGAAGCATCAAACAGTTTCCGGAAGATCTCACATACGGTATCGGCAATGATCTGGTTCATGACCAGTTCCCCGACTTTGATATTGCCGTCGATATCTTTATGAAGACAACGGATATACCTCAGGTCCTCTCTGGGCGTTGTGCAGTCTTCCTTAAAAGATTTTCCCCACATGCGCGCAAAGATCTCATCCGATATTTCTTCCACATAGAAAAAGCGATCGATCCCGATCACGATGACAGCCTCCGGCGGCAGCACCGTTCCGGGTTTGATCTTCTCTACCGATATATGGGAGAACGTATTTCTTGCAATCTGTGAGACGGAATCCTGATACGGCTTACTCTCCTGTCCTGTCACAGGAACGCTCACTTCCTGTGCAAAGCCGGAAACGGCCAGTCCGATCACAAAGAGGCATGTCATAACTCCCGTTATGATCCGTTTTTTCATCGATCCCATCTGTTTCTCCTTATTGCGGTACTTCATATTTACCGGGATTTCTTCTTCCGGCCTGTTACATCATATAGGGATTCTTCCGGTTTGGCAAGCAGGAACAATAAGGCTGTTTTTATCTCTGTTATGGATCCGCCTGCAGAACTTTTCAGGTTCGGCAGCGAAAAATGCAGAAAAAAACGACTTTGGCAGCGAAAAAGCCTGAAAAAGACTGAAAAATGCTGCCAAAGTCGAAATCTTCTGCAAAGCAACTGCAATTGCTATACTATTTCCTATTTCCCAGGTGCCGGGGTCGGAGCGATCACGTCGGTATAATGCTGCTTGCGGGCTTTATACTGCGGATCCTTATTCAGGTTGATGAGACGGCTTTCATTTTCGAAGATATCATCGCCGTGCATCTTCTTGCCGGAAATAATATCATGCGCATGCTCCGGCAGTCCGTTCGGAATAATGCTGGGATCATTTTTAAATTTGAATGCGCCGTCAACGATCTCCAGAGTTCCCTCCAGTCCGCACAGTTCGCAGACGCAGTGGGTTGTTCCCGGGAAGATATAGAAGTTGTTGCCGTGGCAATGAGGACATGCGCCGTCTTCGCCTTTCCACAGATCGATGCCTTCCGAACCCGGAATCATAACATTATTGTCGATCAGATACTGGGCAGCTTCTACAAGATTCTGGCCAATCTGTCTCATACGTTCGATCTTATCATCCTGATTGATGACATCCTTGCTCCAGGAAAATGCTTCATTGTTGATGACCTTCCAGCCGGGGCTCATAGCCACCATCGCGTGATCGGTCTCAACTCTGCACGCCCAGTCAGAACCGCCGATTCCGACAAAGGAAATGGCTTTCTGTTTGAAATACTTCGGATCCAGTCCTGCTTCCCCTTTGCTCTTTAAGATGCCGTCAGCCATTAAGAGCATGCCTGTGTCATGTCCGGGGCCCATACGGTCACAAACTGCATGGAAAAGTCCTGACGCACCGGATTCGAAAATAGGATCTACCATAAGAACGCCGTCTGCATCAGCCATTTTCTCATAAAGAGCCTTGTAGTCATCCTTACGGGTGCAGACCATGCCCTTGCCCATGACCAGTCCTCTGGAACATGCTACACAGCCGGAGCAGTAATCGATATTCCAGTCAAAAACATGGATAAATTCAATCTCTGCGCCAAGTTCCTGGCATCTCTCCAGTGCCACGCGGCACATGGTGTCATTATTACCGTTTTTGGTTCCAAACGATAAACCTAAAATCTTCATAGTTACCCTCCTCTAATGTTATGAACTTGCGGTTCTTTAAGTATACTGGTTTTTTCAGTTTCTGGCAATTGCCAACTTGTTCCTTACCTTCCGGAAAACAGTCCGATCGCTCCGTCTATAAGAGATTCGATCGTTCCCTGCAGTTCCGTCACCGGCTGGTTTTCTTTCAGGATCTCCATAGCTTTCTTTTTTACAGAAGTATCTGCTTCTCTGTAAAGCTCCACCAGCTTGCGTTCCGTGGAAGATACTTTCATGGAACTTCCGGTAGAACTGCTGCCGGAGGTTTTCTTCGTTGAGGATGTTTTAGCTGCAGATGTTTTCTTGGTCGTGGATGTCTTTTTTTCTGTCGTTGTCTTTTTGCCTGCAGAAGAGCTCTTATAGCTGCTGGATGCAGCCGCGTCCAACAGGGATTTCTGGGTTACTCCCGTTGCCTTGGCGATCTGCTTCAGCTGTTCCTGGGTGAGTTTCAGTTCTCCCCGTTCTGCTTTCCCGATATCGGATGTACTGGTGTTTTTCACCTTTTTTGCCAGCTGCTCCTGGGTGAGCCCGGCTTCGGTTCTTGCTTTTTTGATCAGATTGCCTACTTTATTTGCCATTGTCGTGCCTCCCCCTGTTCTCTTTTGAAATATAATTCCCTTTTTTATATTTGTTTTTATAATAGCATGGATTTCATTTTCCCTCAAGCAGACTTCTTTTTTTCCTGTTAAAACTATTCCTTTTGCTAGTTCTGAATGATAGTTCACAATAATTCACATTTTTTCTCTTTACAAGAGAATATTTTTAATATATACTGAATTATATTTAAATTTTGAACAATATTGCAAACCATATCAATTGCATGATCATAAGGAGGATACCATGTCATTTGGAGAAAGACTGAACGTATTACTGGAGAAGAACCATATGTCCATGAATGCCCTGGCCAATGCCACCGGCATCACATACAACATGATCAAAAAGTACTGCAGTACCGGAGCGGAACCCACCCTTTCCTATGCCGGACGTATTGCGGATGTATTCGGTATTTCCGTGGATGAACTGATGGGCCATGAACAGAAAAAGAGCATGTTCCGCCAGGTATTTGAAGAAGATCTTACCTATATTGCAGGGTTCATGCGCAATGTCCGCCGTTTCCCGGGCAAAACCGCTGTGATCGATCCGCCCACAGAAAGAGAATGGGATTATGAGGGACTCAATAAAGATGTCAACCGTTTTGCCAATGCCCTGGCAGCTCACGGGATCGGAAAAGGGGATGTAGTCCTGTACCAGCTTCTGAACAGTATCGAATGGCTGTACTGCTATCTGGCACCTCAGAAGCTCGGTGCCGTTAACAGCCCGGCTAATTACAACTTTTCACCTGGTGAAACCTCTGTCTGCCTGAATACCAGTCAGCCAAAAGTATATGTATATGATTCCAGTCTGAAAGAGATGGCCGTCAAAGCGCTGGAACTTATTGAACACAAACCTGAGATCGTACTGATGGCAGGAGAAGGTGAACTGCCTGAAGGGCATATCCGTTATGAGGATTTTGTAAAAGAACAGCCTGTTACAGAGCCGGTTACAGATTATGTGCCGAATATGTATGACGAAGTGATGCGTCTTTATACTTCCGGCACAACAGGAAAGCCTAAGGGAGTTCCCATGTTTCATGCCAATGAAGTCATGAGCGCTCACGATGTCATCATGCATTTCCCGATGAACCTGACGGACAGAACTATGAATACAACGCCCTGGTTCCACAGAGGAGACATTCACTCCGGCGGTCCGACTCCCACACTGTATGCCGGCGCAACTGTTATCATCATGCGGAATTTCCAGAGCCTGCTGACCCTGAAATACATCGAGAAATACAAGATCACCTTTATCATCGGCGTTCCTTCTATTGTTAAAATGCTGGTTCGTCATCAGCAGAAATATAATGCGGACCTTTCCAGCCTCAGAGGCATCATTACCATGGGCGCACCTTTCGAACGGGCAGACTGCCTGAAGGTACACGAAACCCTTTCCAGAAATCTGTTCAATGGTTATGGTACCACCGAGACATTCTGGAACACGTTCCTTCGTCCTTATGAACTTCCCGAAATGGCCGGTACCGCCGGAAGATCCTGCACAGACGATGAAGTACGCGTTGTAAAAGTGTATGAAGACAGAAAAGCAGAGCCGGACGATCTGGCCGCCATGGATGAATGCGAGACCGGCGAAGTCATCATCCGTTCTCCGAAATCCTCTTACGGCTATTACAACAACCCGGAAGAAGATGCCAACAAGTTTTATAAGGGATGGATGTATACCGGCGATCTGGCTACCTGGGACAGACATCAGTTTATCACGATCTCCGGCAGGAAGGATGATATGATCATCTCCGGCGGTGAAAACATCTATCCGCCGATCATCGAAGAAGCCATCAATACCTGTCCGGGCGTTGTCACCTGTGCTGTCACCGGTGTACCGGATGCCGTCCGCGGGGAAGCCGTTGTAGCTTATATTATTCCGGAAAATGATACCCTGACCGTTGGTGACCTGGTGGATCACTGCAACCATTCTGATATGCTGTCCGGATACAAGCGGCCGAGATACTACCGATTTGTTCAGGAGCTTCCCATGACGGCTACCGGCAAACTGCAGCATTACATTGTAAAGGAAATGGCTTTGAATGATCTGGAGAACGGCCTTCTGAAACTCGCGGTAAAATAAAACCTGCAAAGAAGGAAATAAGTTATGAGACTGCTGATCATCCGGCATGCAGATCCGGATTACGAGAAAGATTCTTTAACAAAAAAAGGTTGGAAAGAGGCAGAGCTGTTGGCTGACAGGCTGGCGGCTCTGCCGATTACTGCATTTTATGTTTCCACTTTAGGAAGAGCCCGGGATACCGCTTCCCTGACGCTGAAGAAAATGGGCCGGGAAGCAGTGGCATGCGACTGGCTCCAGGAATTTCCCCATCTGATCAAACGGCCCGACAGACCCGGGCAGATCAGTATCCCCTGGGACTGGCTCCCGCAGGACTGGACGGTCACGGATGCTTTTTTCGGCACCGATACCTGGCAGGAAGATGAAGTTATGCAGGAAGGACATGTCTATGATAAATACCTGCAGATCACGGAAGAATTTGACCGGGTTCTTGCTTCCCATGGGTATGAGCGGAACGGAAGATACTATGAAGCAGTTCGTCCGAACCGGGACATTCTGGCTTTCTTCTGCCATTTCGGGCTGGAGTGTGTACTCCTGTCCCATTTGATGAATACATCTCCCATGCTCCTGTGGCATCATACCGTTGCAGCACCGTCTTCTGTCACATCTTTGTATACCGAAGAACGCCGGCCTGGAAAAGCGATCTTCCGGATGAATTGTTACGGAGATACTTCCCATCTGTATGCCGCTGATGAACCGCCTGCTTACGCAGCACGGTTCTGCGAAACCTGGGATGTTCCGGAGGAACGCCATGACTGAACAGATCCTCCATCCGATCCCGCCTACCTACGACCAAAACTCCCGCGTTCTGATCCTCGGGAGTTTTCCTTCTGTAAAATCCCGGGAAATGATGTATTTTTACGGGCATCCCCAGAACCGCTTCTGGAAAGTCCTCTCTGCCCTCTTTCATGAAGAGGTTCCCATGACGGTCCCGGAGCGGCACGCCTTTCTTCTGAAGCATCGGATCGCCGTATGGGATTCCATCGGAAGCTGCAGCATCACCGGTTCTTCCGATTCCTCCATACGAAACGTGATTCCCAATGATCTTACTCCGATCCTTTCTGCTGCTTCCATAGAAGCGATCTATTGCAACGGAAGAAAATCCTGGGAAATGTATCACCGATATATCGAACCCGTCACAAAAGTGGAGGCTGTCTGCCTGCCCTCCACCAGTCCGGCTAACGCTGCCTGTCGGTTGGATGATCTGATCCTGTCCTGGAGTGTGATCCTGCCTGCACAGGATCTTAAGATGAACTGATCAGAACATTCCCTTCTTTTTAGGTTCCTTTTAGGATGCCCCTTTATAATTCCGTCCAGGAAAACCGAAAGGAGCATCATAAATGAAAGCAAAAACGATTCTATCTATTTTCACAGCGCTGATCCTTGTTCTCTTGATCGGTACAGTCAGCGTACCCGCTGCCGTTTCAGATCTTCCCATTGCGGCAGATGGGATCCTGAGCAGTACGGAACTCTTCACGGAACGGGATCTGGAGCAGCAGCCGGATACAACCGGTGCCAGATCCATCGTCGTAAAAGACGGCGATGAGATCCGCATCACAGAGGAAGGGATCTATACTCTCTCCGGAACCGCCTCCGGTGCCGTTATCTACGTTGAGGCAGACAAGGAAGATAAGGTTCAGCTGGTACTCGATTCCCTGTCCATTTCCAATAATACCTTTCCATGTATCTATATCCTGTCCGCAGATAAGGTATTTATCACGACCGTTTCAGACTCCTCCCTCAGTGTAAGCGGCAGTTTCATTTCGGATGGGGATACCAACACGGATGGCGTGATCTTTTCCAAGGATGACCTGGTATTGAACGGGGCAGGTACTCTGACCATCTCCTCCACAGATAATGGAATCGTCTGCAAGGATGACCTGAAGATCACAGGCGGATCTTATGTCATCGATGCTGCCTCCAAATGTCTGGAAGCCAACGATTCCATCCGGATCGCCGATGGGACGTTTGTCCTGACTGCGGGAACAGATGGTCTGCATGCGGAAAATGACGATGACGATTCTCTTGGATATATCTATCTCTGCGGTGGCGAATTTACCATTAATGCCGGAGATGATGCGATCCACGCCGAGTCTGTTCTCCAGATCGATGAAGGAACATTCTCGATCTCCGGGGCGGAAGGACTTGAAGCAACCTATATCCAGATCAATGGCGGTTCCATCGTCCTCCAATGCTGGGACGACGGCGTAAATGCTGCCAACAAATCCAATTCCTACCGCACCACGTTCGAAATGAATGACGGCGAATTATCCGTTTCCATGGGATCCGGCGATACAGACGGGATCGATTCCAATGGCGATCTTAATATCAATGGCGGCACCATCTATGTAAACGCCGCATCTCCCTTTGACTGTGACGGTGCAGCGCAGTATAACGGCGGCACGATCATTGTAAATGGGGAACAGGTGGACTATCTTCCCCTGCAGCAAGGAGGCGGAGGCGGATCACGCGGAGGACGCGGAGGCTGGTAAACCGTCCATCTTCAGAAAACTAAAAAAGGAAGCGGAGAATTCTCGCTTCCTTTTTTACATTTATAATAATATATATCATTGACGGTGCTTGCTCTCCGGAGAATCCACCACATTGGGGCAGTCAAGGTTTTGACGCCACATGGAAGGAGCAGCCCACCGGACAGCATTGCAGATGATCTTCCGCACCAGTGGATTGTGATAGGAAGGACTGGTCTCATGACCTGGTTGGAAATAAAAGACCTTTCCATATCCTCTGTTCCATGTGCATCCGGACCGGAACAGTTCTCCTCCCCGGTACCAGCTCATAAACACCACATCATCCGGTTTCGGTATATCAAACACCTCTCCGTACATTTCTTCCTCTTCCAGTTCAATATATTCCGGGAGTCCCTGGGCGATAGGATGTGAGGGATTGGTATTCCAGATCCGGCAGAAATCCTTTTCCCGCCAGCGAAGCGTTCCGCTGGCACCTAAAACCCGCATGAATGGTTTCGACTTATGAGCCGAATGAAGCGCAACAAATCCCATTCCTTTGTAGATCCGCTCCGTGATCTTTCGAGCCAGTTCATCCGGAACCGCGTCATGGGAAATATGTGCCCACCATACCAGGACATCGGTATGTTCCAGGAGTTCATCCGGAAGTCCGAAGCAGGGGTCATACAGCGTCGTATAGGTTACATGGATCTCAGGATCTTCTTCTAAAGCCCGGATCAGTGGAGCCATCAGCCCATCCGGATATACTTCATGAATCCTCCTGCAGTTTTCACTGGTATAATTGGAAAAATTCTGAAAATCTTCCTCCGAGATATCCGGCCGTACCAGTTCTCTTTTCAGATAACCGGATTCCTGTGTATATTCATACCATACTGTAACATTCAGCATTTGATTTCCTCGTCTTTCTATAACCGGGACAGTTCTTCCGGTCGTTCAAAAATCATGTCGGCTCCCGCCGTTTTCAATTCCTGATAATCTCCATACCCATACAGCACTCCTGCACAGGCGATCTGATTGGCAGCGGCACCCTTTATATCCTGCTCCCGATCTCCGATCATCAGGACCTTGGAAAGATCCGTAATCTGAAGGGAGTCCAGCACATATCGGATCACATCCTTCTTCTGACTCCTGCTCCCATCCATGGTGGCGCCTCCGATAAAATCAAAAAACGGATACAGATCGAAATGCTTCAGGATCCTGACAGAAAACTCTTCCGGCTTGGAAGTTGCCAGTGCCAGTGTCTTGCCTCGTTCTTTCAGAGACTGCAGCATTTCCCGCACTCCATCATAAACCTTGTTTTCCAGGATTCCTTTGTCCCGGAAGTATTCCCGGTAATACTCGACAGAGCGCAAGGCTTCTTCCTCTGAAAATCCATAATACTTCTGAAACGATTCCTTCAGGGGCGGACCAATGAATTTATACAATTCCGATCGTTCCTCCACATGGATATCGTACTTTGCCAGCGCATACATGACTGAGTTGGTGATCCCGATCCCGGGATCTGTCAGTGTACCATCCAGATCGAACAGATAATACTGAAACTCCATCCTACCGACTCTTTTCATCAGACATCCTCCCAGCCGGCATGTCAATATGCATTTGCAAGAAATGCATATGCTTCCTCATATCCCATTGCCAGACATCCGTACCGGGATTCGTAACTGTCGGCAAATTCCACTCCCGGTTTATACATGACCAGACGGACCGTGCGGTTCTGAAGATCTGCCGCGGTGGAATCAAAAGCATCTCCCGAAGGAGTTACTGTGCCGTCCCCACTGCGGCTGAGGGAACAGAGTTGTTCCTTTGCCAGGCGTCTGTCATTCACAGTGATATATCTGCTGTACTGCCTTGTTCCGTTCTCATCTTCGCGTTCGGTATATTCATACAGGTTTTTCTCCCCTTCTGTCTGGAACAGGTAATAACAGGAAAAACCTTCCGCCTCTTTTCCTTTATCAAGATCTCCGGCATACAGCTCTTTGAGTGCTCCTTTTTCAAACGTCACTATATGGAGCCATGCCGGACAGTTAGCTTCCTCGATCCCGTTCATAGGTTCCATCGCTATATAAAGGAATTCCGGTGTATCATCACCATATACATCGCAGAGTGCAATATTTCGTGATGGAATCCCTCCGTTAAGATCCATCTGATAATCATAGGCCTGAAGCAGTGGTACGATCCGTGCAAGCAGTTCCTGATAAGCTTCATGCCAGGTTGTAAAAATCCCTTCCAGCAGCGCACTGCTGCCGGCCTCCTGTCTGGTATCGCTTTGCATGGAAGGATCGATCAGGCTGTCATTGGTACCTGACAGTATGCTGTCTTCTTCCGCAGCCGGAAGAACCGTATCATCTTCCGACGCAGACACTGCTGCGATATTGATCTTCGTCTGTTCGGACAGATTCTTCTCCACTCTTTCCAACGTTTCTCTGACATCTTCATAATTGTAGTTCTGTTCTGCAATCTGTTCTGCCAGGTCTATCAGCATCTGCCGGTCTTCTTCAGACAGTCCGTTCAGGATTGCGATCACCCGATCTACGATGGCTTCCACCGGTTCGCTCTCCTGCTCTTTTCCGGAACGGATCACATCCATTTTCACGGCATTTACGAGCTGCAAAGCTTCTTCCGATCCCATGGAACCACTGAGCTTTTGTGTCACCGTAAATTCCCGGATCGCCAGTTCCCGCTTCTCTTCCTCCAGCGCCATATCCGCTGCATTCTGGTAAGCGATCATAACGCCGGTCAAAGCACCGGTTCCAGACACCGGAAATGGAGCTGCCGCCACAACGTTGCAGTTTTTTATCCCTGCCGTGGAGAGCACGGAAGCGAGCATATTGCCGGTCACGTAGGTTAGATTGGCCGTCTTCACCTGAATGCCGCCTGACTGCGTCGGCTGCACATAAGCGCTTGAGATCGTGATATTTCCGATCTCCGAAAGCGGGATCCAGGATCCCAGATACTCCTGTTCCTGTTGATTGGTGACATAAATGAGTCGGGAGGAAGAAAGGTCCGCCCCAAAATAATCCAGGATAAATGCTTCCTGTTCATCGGACAGGTCATTGCCGATCGTTACCACCTTTGACTGCAGGGTGGGAGAAGGCACAGGTTTCGCAGTGGCCGGGCCTTCATACTGCAGACAGGCCATATCGGCCCATCCATAGACTCCGTTGTACTTTCCGAAAGCCCAGTCTCCGTTGACAGCTTCCACTGTAAATATGTCCCCATCAGACATGGAACCGAAAGTGCTGTAATCCGAAGAGGGTCCTCCTCTTAATTTCAGGTCAGCCCCTTCTGTATTACAGACCCTGTAATCCGCAAGGCTGATCTGGCCTTCAGAAGGCTGGACCACCGGATAGTCTCCGACAATGCGGGTATAACGAAGCTGTACCCATCCGCTCAAACCATTATAGAAAACATTTCCCCAACCGTCGGATACCTGCTCAATGTACAGCGCGGTCCCTTCCGGTAGGGTCACATAAAATGCGGAATCACTATCCGGTAAAATCTTCAGGGGCAGTCCCTGATTACCGGGATCATACACTTCCACCTGATAATCATTTTCTGTTGCTGCCTGAATCGTTTTCATTGCCGGCAGTACCACCGTCAGAAGGCAAAGTAAAGCAGCAGTCAGTAATGCCAATCCCTTTTTCATACCATCCACTCCATTTCCATTTGCTGATGCTATTTTTTGCTATATTATAGTAAAGTATATTTTCCCTGATTTTCCATGTCAAGGTATGAAGGCTTTTTCTCCATTTGTTTTCCATTTTCTCCCATTTTTTTAATTGGATTTTCCTTTTTTTCCATTTTTCAGCAATTTATTTTCCATTTTGTTGACAAATATTCCCACTGGTGGTATATATGTGCTTGTGCACAGACGATGTGTAATATTGACAAAAGAAAAGGAAGAGCATTAGACATTATGGCTAAAGTAATCAAGTGGACAAACAAGTACAGCAGTGAACAGGGTTATGTAAAGGGCATCAAGAAAGCAGAAGGTCATTTTGATAATACGTTTGATGCTTCTGAAGCAAAGACATTCTCCAGACAGTGTGATGTTGCAAGAGCACTGAACACTCTGGAAGCAATCGGAGAATGCGAAAACAACGAATTCGAAGTAGTTGAGCTGTAAGCATGACCAGGCGTGAACGCCAAATCAAAAAAGAGTTATAATCGAAAGGCTGTATCAATAGCAATTGATGCAGCCTTTCCCATTTAAAACGAGCAGCCGTTATTCAAACGGCATTCCCATGCGCGACCGGACTGCAAAGCGAAAGGAGCCTGCCTTATGAAATGGATCGATCTGCCACAGAACAGTGTCCCCTATCTGGCCTTTGATATAATGGAAAAAAACGTCGGTGTTGTTGCCGCATTTACCACAAAGCGATACTACCGGGATGGAAAACCGGATGATTTTTATCAACCCCTTCTCCGGCCGGAATCCGATCCGGAAGAAGTGGCTTCCTGTGTGCAGCTTCTGGTTTCACAGTTCGGAACCGATCGGGAGCATCTGGTCTCTTCTGCCCAGAAACATATGGCCAACATCCACCTTGTGGATGCCGGTGATCTCGGTCCGATAGAAGGAAGAACACAGCTTGAAGCAATTGACGGGCTTGTGACCGATATTCCCGGTGTAATGCTCCGGACATTCGGAGCCGACTGTCCCTCCGTCTATCTGTACGATCCTGTCAGGAAAGCCATCGGTCTGTGCCATTCCGGACGCAAGGGAACTCAGCTGCACATTGCTGCTAAGCTGTTAAAAACAATGCAGAAAAGCTTCGGTACCGATCCAGGTGATGTACTGGCTGCCGTTTCTCCGGGTATCTGCGGCGACTGTTACGAAGTCGGGGATGAAGTCGCAGAGGATTTTGCCGCAGATTATCGAAAGGATCCTCTGACCGGATCCCTTCGCTGCCAAAGCATTTTATCGGATATCCTCTCAAAAAAAACAGGCCGATATCATATCGACCTGTTTGCCGCGATCTTCCATACCCTGCGAGATGCCGGCATTCCGGAAACAAATATCGAGTTGCCCTGCATGTGTACGAAATGCCGCTGTGATCTTCTCTATTCCTTCCGCGCGGAAGGAAGGATTTCCAATGAGAACTGTGCTATTCTGATGCTTCGCTCATAGGGATCCATCCTCTAAAACCGCAATAGATGGTTTCGCCCCATTTAGAACCGTCCTCGGCATTATCCACGGTATCGAAGATCAGGATCTTCTGTCCATTGGGAATTGATATGAGCACATTCCCGGAAGAACCGGATTCTGTTTTCAGGTTCGTGAATCCTGCCGGAGCGTTTACCCGGACATAGATATCCGCATCCGACTCCTCTGAATATGGCGTTACCAGGTCCAGTTCCGTCCAGGAAGAGGAGTTCTGCATCATGATCAGACCAATCTCGGCAATGATACTCAGATTGCCCTTTGCGTTCAGGAAAGGCATCGCTGCCGCGATATTCTCCTCAGACATGGTCTCTTCATGCGCACGGTTATATGCGGTTTCATACATCTCATTTTCCTCATGCGGCACCATCTGGCTGGCGCGGACAAACCCCTGTTCCATGGCGGAGGCTGCCATCTGCAGATATTCTTCTTCCGAATACCCTGCTATTCCGATGACCGCCGTATCATTCAGAAGCTTTTGCTGAGATACCGAAAGATTGTAGACTTTGTACTCATGCCAGGGTCCGGCATATCCGTAACGAATGACCAGAGACAGGATATCCCCGTTCACACTCCATGTATAGGAAGAAGCTATCAGCTCTTCCCAGGGAACTTCATCTTTCACCGCTTGCTGGATCTGTGGATACAGATCATCGTAAATAGAGGCGTTCAGCGTCTTGATCTCTTCGCTGTCCAGATTGACCATCGGGATCGTGTAGATGTAACCGGAATCTTCCTGATAAAATGCATCGCTGACCAGCCATGCTGCAGAACTTACCGCAGGAGAAGGAGCCGGAGGCTCTGCCTGCGCGGTCGTGGTTTCCGGCTGAGGTGCTGCCACCTGCGTTGTCTGGCTGATGGATATCCATCCATTCATCCCATTGTACTGCGTATATCCCCAATAAAGACCGTCCTGCGGATTATAACACAGGGATGTTACATGAAGGACTTCCCCGTTATAGATTGGTGTAATGATATCATAAGCAATGCCTGCATCTGTCCGCAGATTGCAGTACCCGTCCCAGGCATCTACCATATTGTACTGGTCCACACTTTCATAGACCGGCGCAGGATACGTTTCCGGTTCCGGGGCTTCCATGAATGAAACTTCCGTAAGGGAGATCCATCCATAGGTTCCGCCATACTCGACATGTCCCCACGGCAGATCATCATAGTAGTTCTCCGCAGTTTCGAACACATACAGCACTTCACCATTATAGATCGGGTAATTGATCCCATACTCCAGGCCCGGTCCGTACCGGAAATTGACATAGCCGTCCCAGGCATCCACCACCACGTAAAAATCCGCTGCCTGGTAATTATGCCCTCCATCGATCGCTGCATCTGCCATAACAGATGACGGAAGCAGCAACAAAACACAGCATGCCAGCGCCATTACTCTAATGATCCGTTTCATTTCAACATCCTCCTGTTTTGTGTATTCTGACTGTTTATATCTTATGAGGTTTTATATAATTCCCCTGAACAATCGAAGTAAAAGCGGGCCAAGCCACAGCCCGGCTCCATAAGAAGCGGCATTACAGCAAAGAGAAAACCAGAAGAAATACTTTCCTTTGCTCAAAAATTTCCTGAACAGCAGCCATTCTGCCAGGACTACCAGGATCTCCGCCGCGATCAGGATTCCCATCCGCATCTCCTGTGAAGGCAGGAACTGCGCCGACAGATACCGAAGAAGTGTCACCAGGGGATTGGTAACGGTATTGATCCACAGAACGGTTAAAAGATCTTTTCCCGACCGATATCCCCACAGAAGGGCAACTGCCTCTTCCACGATCAGCGTCAGCAGATATGGGACCAGGAATAATCTCAGCCAGAACATCGTTTTCTCCAGTGTCTATCCTTCCGAAACCATCCTCTTCGGTTCCATCCACCGGACTGCCGCCAGCAGAAGGACCAGGGAGATCATACAAAGTCCGAAGGCACCGCCGGGAGAGGACATCCATGTTACATGCCATACCATAACGGGCAGTGTTCCCAGAAACAGTGCCAGCATCAAAACGCCGAAAGCAAATCCGGGAAGTTCTCTCCACAGATCTGTCAGCAAGGTCAGCGTGATCGGCATTGTCATATTAAACAGAAGGATTGACAGATATCCCATCAATGGGATTGATTCCGCGAACAGTGCCAGTATGCCGGCTCCTCCCAGGGAGATCACCGATGCTGCCGTAACTCCAAGTCTGTCTGCTGCAAATCCGCCAAGAGCCTTTCCCAGGACGATACATCCTGTAAAGACCAAACCCGTCAAAAAAGTATGATTCCAGGAATAAACTGCCACAAACCCATAGTAGGACCGAATGATCACCACCAGAAAGATCAGCAGGGACAGTCCCAGCATTTTTGCGGAAACCTTCTGCATGGAAAGAACGGAACGAATGGATTTTTTCCATTGCCGCACTGCCATCCACAGAAGGAGTGCCGTTCCGAGTGCCAGGGCAGCCCACATGGCGGTATAAAAGAACTGACGAAAGGCAACTGCCATATTTTTACCGAGAAACACGCCCATAGCGCCGGAGGCAATAAAAACACCGGAAGGCGCATACCGGACTGCATTGGCCTTTTTCCCTCCGGAGGGAACGCAGCCCGAATCCATCAGCACTTGTCTGCCGCCTCCGATATGAAACAGTCCGTTCCCAATCCCGATCAGGACCACCGACACCCATGGACCCGGTGTCATCAAGTAGCTCATAAGGATCATAAAGCATCCCATACAGGATACCGCCGCATTTTTCCCGACCAGATCTGCTGCCAGCCCTAGAAGCGCCGGCAGGGCAAACGCAAACATATTATATTGTATCGCTGCATGTATCCGGACATCCGCACTGGCGAGCTGTGGGTATACCATCCCCACAAGGAAAAAAATACAGGAAAGGTCCACCAGAAAATGAAGAATCGTATAAATAATAAGAAGTACTCTCCTGTTTTCGAACCGGTCTTCGTCTCCCATCTGCTTCCTCCGTTTTCCTGTTTCCTGGCTGTAATTTGTTTTATATCATAACATAGGATCGAAGAAATTTCATTCATCCGGTTGCACTTCGATGCATTATTTACTAGACTTTATATCATTGGAGGCTTTTTGTTTCGTTTGAGTTTATATTTCTCTGTTAACATGGGCACCGCATGTTGCCAAAATGCAATACGGAGGTCTTATCAATGTTTCACATCCTGGTAGTCGATGACGATATCAATACGCGGAAATACATCCGTGCAGTACTGGAAAATGAAAACTATATCGTATACACGGCTGCAAACGGCGAAGAAGCCCTGCAGCTCATGGATAAAGAATATATCGATCTTGTCGTCCTGGATATCATGATGCCGAAAATGGACGGCTATCAGTTTACGGAAACGCTTAGAAAAACCAACAATGAACTGCCCATTCTCATGGTTTCCGCAAAACAACTGCCCAAGGACCGGCATCGCGGATTTCTGGTAGGAACGGACGATTATATCACCAAACCCATTGACGAAACGGAAATGCTGCTCCGGATCAAAGCTCTGTTAAGACGTGCCAAGATCGCCAGTGAAAGAAAGATTGTCATTGACGACGTCGTCCTTGACTATGACAGCCTGACGGTTTCCAGGCGCGGCACGGTGCAGGAACTCCCCCAGAAGGAATTTCTGCTTCTATATAAACTTCTGTCTTATCCCGGCAAGATCTTTACCCGCATCCAGCTGATGGATGAAATATGGGGAACTGAAAGCGAGACGGGATGGGAAACCGTTACCGTACATATCGGCAGGCTCCGCAAACGTTTTGAGGGCTGGGATGAATTCCAGATCGAATCCGTCCGCGGGCTCGGATACAAAGCGATCAGAAACGCATGAATCATAACCACAGAAAATTTAATCCACGAACCTCCCTGCTCCTGCCTTTTGCGGGGATCATTATTGTGTTGCTCCTGGGGATCACGGTGATCGCAGCCATTGTAACCAGCGTCCTGATCATGAACGGCGTGCTGAAGATTGGCAGCGTAGAGATCAACATCAGTTCCTTTATCCTTACCCTACTGATCGTAAACGCTATTATCGGCATTGTGCTCGCCGCATTGATCAGCAATATTGTCTTCAGTCCCATCAATAAGATTATGACTGCACTGAACCGGCTGGCTTCCGGAGACTACTCTGCCCGTCTTTATTTCAGCGGGCCGGTGGGCCGCAATAAAACCATTAAGGAAATGACAGACAGTTTTAATACCATGGCACAGGAACTGGAACAGACGGAAATGCTCCGTTCCGATTTCATCAATAATTTCTCCCATGAGTTTAAGACTCCTATCGTATCCATAGCAGGATTTGCGCAGCTGCTCAGAAGAGGCAATCTGACACCGGAGGAACAGACTGAATATCTGGAAGTGATTGAAAAGGAATCCCTGCGTCTGGCTCATATGGCGACCAATGTGCTGGACCTGACCAGGATCGAAAACCAGAATATCCTCACGGATCGCCAGAAGTTCAATGTCTCCGAACAGTTGAGGACCTGCATGCTGATGCTGGAAGGGAAATGGACAGCGAAGCATATCGAACCGATTCTTCCCGAAGAAGAACATTTTCTGGTGGGAAATGAAGAGCTGATGCGGCATGTATGGAGCAATCTCTTCGACAATGCCATCAAGTTTTCACCGGATTACGGTGTGGTGGAAGCCGTTATTGACGAAACGCAGGACCGGATCACGATCACTGTTTCCAATTTCGGAGATCCGATCCCTGAGGCAAGTATGGACCGGATCTTCAGCAAATTTTACCAGGCCGACGAATCCCATGCGTCGGAAGGCAACGGCATCGGTCTTGCCATTGTCAAAAAGATCGTTGATCTGCATGACGGCAGCATCCAGGTAACCTGTCATGAGGGAAAGACCAGTTTTGCCATAACGCTTCCGAAGAAATGAATAGACAGCTGATCTGGTCAGGATTACGCAATTTACATGCATTTTCCGGCCAATAGTTTAGATTCGGTTTAGAAAAACGTTGTAAAATGTGCCCGTTTAAGATGTTCATATAAAAAAGAAGGAGTTACTTTCAAATGAAAAACAATGTAATTAACAGAACCATTGTCAGACAGACGCTTCGAGCCGCGATCAAGGATCCGGACAAAACAATTCCCCGTGTCCTGAATATGGTAGAAAAGTTTGACACCAAGAAGATGAACGCCCATACCTTTGCGAATCTTCGGAAAAGCATTGAGGATCCGAACAATAACTGGAACATCCTGATCCATAACCTGATCAAAAACACCGATCCGGAATACCTGGAGAAGCTCGTGATGTCCCTCGGCTTCCATTCGGCAATCGCCAGTGCCAATGAACGTCTTGATAATATCAAAAAATATGGCTGCAATATTCCCTGGGCGGTCCTGATGGATCCCACCGCTGCCTGCAACCTGCATTGCACCGGCTGCTGGGCTGCCGAATACGGCAAGAACACCTTCCTCACCTATGAGACCCTGGACAGGATCATCAACGAAGGAACCGAACTGGGTACCTATACTTACATCTTCTCCGGCGGCGAACCGACCATGCGGAAGAAAGACCTGATCCGTCTGGCGGAGACTCATCCGGACTGTGCTTTCCTGGCATTTACCAACGGAACGCTGGTGGATGAAGAATTTGCAGAAGAACTGAAGCGCGTCGGCAACTTCGGCCTTGCCTTCTCTATTGAAGGAAGTGAAGAAGATACAGACTTCAGAAGAGGCGCAGGCACCTATCAGGCTGTTATCAAAGCCATGGATATCCTTCGTTCCAAAGGCGTCGTCTTCGGCTTCTCCGCCTGCTATACCAGCAAGAACATCGGAACGATCGGCTCCGACGAATTCGTAGACCTGATGATCGAAAAAGGTGCTATGTTCGGATGGTATTTCACCTATATCCCGGTGGGAAAAGATGCTGTTACGGAACTGATGGCTGATGCAGAGCAGCGTGCCTACATGTATCATAAGATCCGTGAATGGCGTGAGACCAAGCCCTGCTTCCTTCTGGATTTCTGGAATGACGGTGAGTTCGTATATGGCTGTATTGCCGGCGGACGGCATTATCTGCATATCAACGCCAATGGCGATGTGGAGCCCTGTGCGTTCATCCACTACAGCAATGTCAACATCAACAACTGCAGCTTCCTGGAAGCGCTTCAGAGCCCGCTGTTTATGGAATACCATAAGAATCAGCCCTTCAACAACAACATGCTCCGTCCCTGCCCGATGCTGGACAACCCGGAGAAACTCCGTGAAATGGTAAAGAATTCCGGCGCACATTCTACCGACTTCCTGGCTCCGGAAAGCGCGGAAGAACTGACAGCCAAGACAGAGCCGTTTGCTGAAAAATGGGCGTCCAAGGCTGAAGAGCTGTGGACTGACCCGAATGAAGCACGTCATCCGTGCAGAACAAGAATGTACGAGTAATCCGTCATACGGCATACATCATCTAATAATACAAAACGGGTATGATACCCGAGTAAAAGTTCAGATTCTATTCACTTTTACACGGGTATCATGCCCGTTTTCATTATATATGATGTATGTCGCGTGATGGATGATGTATGGCGTTTGATGTATGGCGTGTGACGGATGATGTTGCCGCTGGTCAGGCGGCCGCAACCTTTCTGCGTCTCTTGCGCAGGATCCGCGGCAGGATAATGACCGCCAGGACGATCACTCCGGCTGCCACCATGATCAAGTATTTGAATCTTGTGTAATCCGGCCAGAACAATGGAAGAACGATATCCAGCACTTTCAGAACTGCAGCTCCTATCAGAACACGGATAAGATTGCCCTTTCTGAGGATCTTTTTTAACGGCATGTTCGGAAAGATGCTTTTCATGGTCAGTACAAACACTGCCAGCAATATGATCGCACACAGCACAAATCCGATGATGTGGGAGATAACAGGTGCCAAAAGGACGGAATACACGCCCGACAGCAGATGCAAAACAGCATATCCGGCTGCCCACAAGGGGATTCCCACCACTGCTCTGACAGGCGCCGGAATCTTATAGATCAGGCTTTTTGCCGCGTCGGCGATCTTTTGGAAAAAGCCTTTTTTCATAGGCCGTGTTTCTGCTTTCTTTCGCAGATCTTCCTCTGAACCCGGATCTTCATCCTCGAGCACCAGTTCGATGGCGTCCTGATTGTGAAGCTGACTGATGGTCTGCTGCCGCACCAGTTCCTCCGGCGTCCCGAACAATCCAGCCAGCGTAATACTAAGACCAAGCAGCGATGCCGTCCCTGTCCTTACCAGTTTTTTCCGGATCCCGGGCTTTTGCACCTTCTGTTTGCTGCCTGACAGTTCCCGCCGTTTTACTTCGAGATACTGCAGCTGTCTGCCGTCTGCCTGTTCCGGAAGTGCCGGCTGTTCTTCTATTTTGTATAATACCGGAGATTGATTATCTTTCATGTCATGTATTATATCATAGTCTGTCTACCCTACATAGGAACACGCTTCTTATGGTTTCCTGAAAATGGCTATCTAAAACCCGCTATGTATTAGAAAAAAACATGATTTCTAAAAAACAAGGCTATTTTCAAGCATATTTTTAGAAATATACCGACAAGTCCGGGAAAAGTATCTACTTTTCTAAAAAACAGGCTCCAAAACGTGACATTTTTTAGAAACTGTGAACTTTTCTAAAATAATATCGTTTTTTGAAGCCTGTTTTGAGAAAATACTGTTTTGAGAAGGTTCTGCCAGTAGCGTAAAGACCAGCACCTTTCGATAAAAAGCCGATTTTCAGCCGCAATACAGTTTGCGGGACTCTTCATAGGCGAGCGGGGTGAGACGGGGATCTGCCCGGAACGTTTTCCCAAGGAAAATGCCCGGTGCATGCTGCTCCAGTAGCACTTTGATACGTTCCCGCGCCTCCTCGTCTGACATGTCAGGCTGGATCGGCGATTCCACTTCGATCCCAAGCTTGCCCCTGTAGGTCTTGCTGAGTGTGGCTTTATCGTTCATGATCTGTCCGTCCCACAGATCAGCTCCCGCTTCCGCGATCAGGGGAACCAGAGGCTCAATCATGCCGCAGCTGTGGAATTCAAAGATCACGCCCGCTTCATGGACTCCGGCAACCACCTTTTTCAGGGCTGGGAGGATCATTTCCTCTACCGTATCATAAGAGAACATCGGGGCTCTCTGGGATCCCCAGTCATCATGGAACCACACGATATCAATATCGAAATATTTCTTCATGTTGACGATATACTCGATATAAAAATCAGCCAGACGGTCGAACAACTCCTTCACATCATCCTGCTGCTCTTCATCGATCAGGGCAACCAGGGCGCCTTCCATATCCATAAAGGAAACCAACCGCTCAAAAAATCCCGTATAGACAGGGGTTTTGATCATTTTTCCCTGAGAAAGGAGCGGCTTGTTCCTGGCAGCGCACTCTTCCCAATCCCATGCAGACATATCCGGAAAGACAACTTTCTCCTTCCATTCACAGGCTTCTTCCATCAGCGGATTCCCTGGTTTTACCATGGATCCTCCCTGTTCCGGAACAAAGACCCAATCGACTCCGAAGAAATCCTTTCCGCCGAATTCTTCCGGTGGAACTCTTTTCGTATCGATCACCATGCCTCTGGTCAGATTTTCACCGATGGTGGCCGGCGCAAACATCAAAAGCTCCATATCACTGGGAATCCATACCGGTTCTCCGGCAAGGGTTCTTTTGAAATTTTCCCTGGGGGAAATGGGATAAGCCGGCTTCAGGATACCCGGTGCTCCCGGGATCGGCCGCTTATACTCTTCTCCTGACTGCATTTCCGTTTCCTGAAACGGGATCTTGTTGTATGTCATGTTCTGGTTCCTTTCCCTAATATATTAATTCTGTCAATTCTCGCATATCTTCCAGCGTTTCAACGGACGCCGTGAGGGATATGATCCTGTCTGCATTTGCTTTAGGAAGTTTGCCAAATGTGTCAAACTGATCCCTGAACTTCGCTGTTAACTCTTCTTTTGTCGGATAGCGGTCCATGGCAAAGAAATTTTCTTCCACGCCAAACTGCTGTCCGTCTTTCATTTCCGCAACGGCTTTCATCTTGGGATGTCCGTCCGCCGGACGATAGACATCCATAGTTGCTTCTTCCGCCAGCCTTAACAGTTCCTGATGGGCATTGATATAATCGGTCTGAACATAAGATACTTTTATACTGCCGTACAGTATAGCACAGACCGCTGCGAAACGATAGGCAAACAGGGCATTGATCTGGTTTCTGCGGACAAATGGATTGGAATAGTACCCGTGATAGATATTTTCCGCACCATATACATGGATTGCCTTGATCTTGTCCGGTGCAATATTCCCATAGACATGTTTCAGACGTTCATGTAGTTTCTTTCCCGCCTGCACGATAGCAGTCATGGGAATCCCGCCCGGCGACAGTTTAAAAGCGGTTTCCGTATAATAGACCTTGCCGAGATCTTCAAATATCTTTTCATATAACGGGGGATACTGTTCGTCCTTCACCTTCGAAGAGATCAGACCGGCGCGTCCGAAGTAGGGATCTTTGAGCCCCGTCCATCCTCCTTTTACCAGTTCCGCCGCCATGATCCCCATCTGGGCACTGGCTCCGTTATGATATTTGAATTCTTCCGAATAGTCAAAATAGGCGTCTCCCGGATCCGTGGCATTGGTCGCGGCATAACCGAGAGCATCTTTCATCTGCTGCGCATTGAAACCATAATATCTGCCTGCCACTGCGGCAGCCGCGCTGGAGATCAACTGCATATCCGTGGGAAAACGGACAGGAAGCACATAAAGGAGCCTTCCCATCATATCTTCAGCCGCCACCATATTGGTGATAAATGCTTCTCCATTCGTTTTGATCGTATCTGCCAGGGTCAGGCTCAGAGGAAAGAGGGTCTCTCCCATATGGGAAGGCATGGCATCTGAATGCACTTTGAACAGCATACTGCCGAAATCATTGGACCTTGCCTTGATGGCATTGAGCATGGCAGCGTGCGGGAGAGGAAGTCTTCTTCCTTCAGAGGCAAATACCGGGGCTTCTTCAAGGCCGCCCCACTCCAGCATCCTCTCCTCCAGAAATTTGTTTTCCTTTACAATAGAACCGCCCAGGATACATCCGATCATATCCAGGAGTCTGTCCTTAAAGATCCTGATATTGTCCTCACTCAGATCTCCCAGGCCTGTGTTCACCAGATTCTCGCATAGGAGTTCGGTCCCCTTGGGACTGGCATATTCTTTCTTCATGATCATCACTTCTTTCTATATTACAACGTGATATTCGCAAACAGCCCGTCAAGAGAATCCTGTTTTTCAAGATTCATGATGATGTCAGATGCCCTTTCCAGTTTCTCATCGGTCAGGATTTCCGATCCCATTTCCCGGAAGCGCCTGATCATATCTTCATCCGAAAAGGCATATCCGGGGACTTTGGCTCCAGTGGGATACATGGTCTCTTCCTTGAATACCCGGCCATCTGTTGTCTTCAATTCCACTCTTCCGTACCAGCTCTTGGGATTGGTCTTCCGGTACTGCGCATATTCCGGTGCCACATTCATTTTCACTTTCGGCATGAACTCGCGGACGTCCGGATCCTTCAGAGCTTTTTTCGACTGCCATCCGGCGCCTACCGGATAATGGTTGATCATCAGCGCAAAGCAATACGGCGCACTGAACTGCACATCAATCTGGTTTTCCACAGCGTACTGATCCGGATGGGCATTGAACGGAGCCGTGTGGCACTGTACCTCTTCAATATCGAACCTGCTCAGCCTTTCCCGGTCCACGATCCGTTTAAAGCAGTCCAGCACAGGATGGATAAAGGAGCAGCAGGGATACGGTTTATATATAATGTTCAGCAGATTCCAGCGTTCTCCCAGCCCCCCTGCCATCTGCTCTTCATTCCAGATTTCTTTGTTATTGTTGTCATACATCGGGAAGCCGTACTCATTGTCCAGAGTCGTGGCAGTACCGGTATAGCCGGCTCTTGCCAGCATGGCGGCTTCCACACTTCCCTGGGCCAGGAAGGACATCGGCGCATACTTCACCATAGTCTTCGGGCAGGAGCTTTCCCAATCCCTGCAGACCGGCAGCGTACAATAGTAAGCTGCTATGCCAAGGGCATTGGCAATCTGCTTCCTGGAAAGACCCATGGCAATCGCATCCGCTACTGCTGCAGCGATCACGCTCTCATTGCCATTACTGAAGCAGTCCGGTGTTTTATTGTATTTCATATAGGATACGATCATCACCATACCGAAGATCCCACAGATGCGCATGCCCAGTTCCAGGCCTACAGCCAGGGAAGCGATCAGCTTTTTGCCGTTTAGCTTTTCCATCTCGGCTGTTGCAAGAACACTGGGGATCACCAGCGGCGGGACATGGGGAATGGGATCCATATCCAATCCATTTAGCAGTTCTGCATTGGCAAATGCCGCAATCGGTGCTGAAACTTTTCCGCCTGTACCGATCACAGAGGAAACGGGATTTCCACCAATCTGATGGGCCATCTCGACGCCAATCTTTCCTTTATCTGATGCAATTCCCGCCAGGGCATTGCCGATCCCGTCCAGAAGGAGCATTTTGACCTCATGGATGACCTCCGGGGGAAGATTCTCATAATTGCCGTATGTTTCCGCAAAATCCAGTATTTTATCTGTTACGCTCATGGCTGGCTCCTCTCATGATAAAGATAAAATGCGGGAGTACGCATGGTACCCCCGCAAAATTATGAATCTGACGTTTATTTATACTCTCCGTCATAGTTGTCGATCGCTTCGTTCAATGCATCCAGGACTTCGAAGACATGGGTATTGCCCGCATCATAAAGCTCCTGCATCTTGGCATCGCCCAGCGGCTTTGCAGCTTCGATCCACGGCTTCATATCGTCGCCCTTCACGTCAACCACAGGGATGCCCCATTTCTCACAGTTGTCCAGATGGTCCTGATCGGACTTGATCCAGTATTCGGTCGCAAGATCCCACTCTTCCGGGCTGTTGAAGCACTCGATAAAGATCTGCTGCAGTTCCGGTGTAAAGGAGTTCCACAGATCCAGGTTAATGCCGGCTACACGGCAGCCGGTGGTGAAGCTGTTCTCCAGCATGGAAACATGATGAGCCAGTTCCAGTGCGCCGAAGATATCGCAGATGTACAGACCATAGATCGAACCGTCGACCAGTCCGCTCTGGAAATTCTGGAACATTTCCGTCGGAGGCTGCGGAACCGGAGTTCCGCCGGCATTGGTCAGGAACATTGCCTCTGTCGGAGAGGAAACCATCATCTTCTTACCTGCAAGATCTTCCGGAGACATGACCTCAACGTCATCCTTCATAACAACAGCTGTTCCCCATACGCCTGTAAAGAACAGCGGATAGATATTGGCTGCTTCAAATTCCGCCATGCAGTATTCATTGTTCGGGATGAATTCTCTCATGACATCCGCTGCCATGCAGAAGCTTGTGAATCCCAGGAACGGATATCCGGTTACCTGCTGGGAATACGGAAATCTGTCCGGAGTATTGGTCAGAGTAATATCCGCCATATCCGCCAGTCCTGTGCCGCAGGCATCCAGTGCATCCGCAGCCGGTGCCAGAGAACCGCTGAAGTAATTGTCAAACTGGACCTTTCCGCCGGTTCGCTCTGTGATCATCTTGCAGGGATTGGTATATACGATGGACAGCTCTTCACTGGAGCTGAAGCTGAAGGACAGCGTCATCTCCGGTCCGTCGTAAACGACTTCCTCTGCCGGCTCCGCCTGTACGATCATACCGAAGCACAGAACACATGCCAGTAAAACACCCAATAATTTTGCAATTTTTTTCATGTTTTTTCTCCTCCTTATGAGTATTTGTGAAAACGTATTAACCAGCCATATGATTGGGAATATATGTTGCAATTTCCGGGAAGATGATCATCAGTATCAGGATGATCACATCTACCAGCAGAAACGGCATAACACCTTTAAAGATCTTTCCGGGCGGCCTCTTGATGGTTCCGGACAGGGTAAAGACTGTCAGGCCTACAGGCGGTGAGATCCCTCCGACTGCCATCAGTTTTACGATAAATGCTCCCAGCCAGATCGGATCAAAGCCCCGCTTGGTCAAAGCGCCGTAAAGCACCGGGACCGTAAGGACGATCATCGGGACATCCGGCAGGAACATGCCAAGGATGAAATACAGGACGATGATCGCTGCGGCGATCACCCAGTTGGGAACATCCAGTCCGACGATCACACGGGATAACCACATTGGGATCTTGCTGAGGCTCATGAAGGTCACGAACAGATAGGTGGATCCCACCAGGAAAAACACCATGCCGCTCATGACAGCGGTATCCTTGATCGCCCGCAGAAGATTTTTCACCGTGATCTGCCGGAAAGCAAAGGAAATGATGATGGATCCCAACGCGCCGATGGCGCCTGCTTCCGTTGTAGTAAAGATTCCGCCATAGATGCCTCCCAGCACCAGGCCCAGAAGAAGCATGATGGGAATAATCTTAACAATGGTCTTCAGAATCACTTTCATGCCCTGCTTCGGTCCTTTTGGCCCTTTTTTCGGATTGATCAGGCACAGCAGCCAGATCAGTATGATATACAGGACGATCTGCACGATCCCGACGCCGAATCCGGACATGAAGAGTTTTCCAATGGAATTCTCCGTCAGGATACCAAAGATGATGAATCCGATACTGGGCGGGATCAGGATTGCCAGAGGCGCTCCTGCGGCAACTGAACCTAATGCAAAGCTCTCTTCATAGTTATTTTTTTCCATCTGCGGAACAGCCACCTTGGCCATGACCATGCAGGCGATATGGGTGGAACCGGTAATGGCGCCAAGGACGCCGCAGGCAACCACCGTGGCGGAAGCAAGTCCTCCGCGGAACCGGCCAACCACAGCATAAGCACAGTCATACAGATCCTTTCCCATAGACGATTCTGCAATGACCATCCCCATCAGGGAAAACATGGGAATCACGGTAAATGTATAGGAGTTCAGGTTCGTAAACGTGGAGCTTCCCGCCTGGGTAAGGGCTACGCCGGTGCCTTTCAGGATAATGATCCCGATGGTGCTTACCAGAAGCATGGCAGCGCCAACCCACATTTTCAGCGCCAGAAGGACCAGAAGGACGATCAGTCCGATCAAGCCGATGATCTCAGGACTCATGTTCATTCCCTCCTTCCTTCTGCTGCTGTTTCGGATCCATTTCCATCAGCCGCTTGAGCCTTTCCGGAATATGTTTTCCGAATACGAAAACAGGATCCATGTCTTCCAGTTCCTTTTCCAGTTCCCATTTTCCCTTTGCGGCATTAACAATCTTCCGGATCAGAACGCAGAGCGTTGTGATCGCTCCGACAGCGTAAGCCAGGGAAAACAGCACGATGAACGGCCACTGCGGCAGGCCCAGGGTAATATACTTCGTTCCGTCGGACATGCTTTTCATGGCAAACATAAACTGTCTCCATGCCACCAACCCTATGATCCCCGAACACAAGGTCAGCATGATGATATCCAGGATCACCTGTGCTTTTGCGGAAAATCTTACTGTAACCATATTGACTTTGATCATCCGGTTTGACAGGATTGCTGCGCCGATGGATGTCAGTTCAAATAACAGCAGCATACACGCCCATTCCGTGGATCCCAGGATCGCCTTTCCGAAGATGGAACGCAGCAGCACTTCCGCAACCATCAGCAGCATGAGCGCAACAATGAAGAACATGGTCATCCACACGAAGAATCTGCTTATTCCTCTGATCACTTTCATTGTTCATCCCTTCTTTCTGTCAAGGCTGACGGTAATTGATGAACTGGTTCGGATCCTCCGCTGCCATTTTGGACAGTTTGGTATAGTGTCCATAGTCAAATTCTTTGCAGAGCTCTTCCAGATAAGGATCCGTCTTGGGATGCCTCGGCAGCGGCACATCCTGATCCACCAGGATATCCTGCACGCGTTCGATATTCACATCCCGTACTGTAGTCCCGTCCGTAACCGCGACTGCCGCCGCAACGCCTGCTGCCTGACCGGTGCCTACGCACTGCGGGATCAGGTTCATCCAGCCGATGGCAATGCTGTCCGCAGAGACATGACGTCCCGGGCACAGGAGGTTTTCGATTCCCTGCGGAAGGATCGTCCGATAAGGGATCTCGATGGGAGCCGAATCGTTGATACGGCAGATCGTACTGTGCCAGGCGATGGTATCCGGGAACTCCCGGTGAAATGCATAATCAAACGGGGTCATGATATATTCGCCCTTCAGCCGGCGGCTGCATCTGACACCGGTCTGAGGTGCAATATCATACAGGTATGCTCCTTCAAATCCCTCTGCGTTGTCCTGCATGAACTTGATAACATCGCGGATCTTATCCCTGACCAGGAACTCGGTATACGTCAGATCTTTGACGTCAATACAGTTCATGGGGCTGATCCAGTTGTTGAACCAGACGATCTCATTGGACGGCGTCGGAAGAGGCAGCATACCGTGTCCTACGATGGCCCGTAATCCGCCCATGAGTTTTCCGAAAACTTCCCTGCTCTTATTGGCAGCAGCAAAGAACTTCCGGAAATCAACGCCGCCTACCCGGAACACAAGGGCGGTGTCTGTGGAACGGGTCTTTCTGTCATTGTCCATGGCAAACGGAGCGCCGGCCTGTGCATACAGATCGCCGTCTCCCGTTGCATCAATGACAACTTTGGCTTTGATGGCTTTGCGTCCTTCCTTGCTTTCAAACACAATGCCCGTCACAGCGCCATCCTCCACAATGGGACGGCTCGCCCAGCTGTGACAGTAAACGCGGATATTCGCCTTCTCTTCCAGAAGCATCTTATCCATTTCAATCTTCAGCTGATTTGGCTCAAAGTAGACAGAACGTACAACTCTCGGAGTGGAATCCTCACATCTCGAAACGGCATCCCAGATCGGGGTCCAGTACTCGATATCTTCCTTCTTCTCACTTCCATAGGTCCCCTTTTCCGCACCAAGCACGGCACCGGGAATATCCTTCATACGAGTGAACCATTCTTCCTGAAGGCCGCGGACAAAAGATCCGGTCCTCCAGGTCAGGGCAGGAACCATGATCACGTATCCGCCGGTGACATCTCCACCCATGTATCCGTAGCGTTCGAGCAGGATAATGTTTTTCGCGCCGGCTCTTGCAGCTGCGATCGCCGCAGAATGACCGGCTGCTCCGCCGCCGACTACAAGGATGTCGCACTCGTCAAATACTTCAATACTGCGGGCTTCTTCCATAAACATTCGGCTCATTTTCATCCTCCCTTTTATTGACAGTTAATCCATGTGGAATATAATGAACGATAGAACTACGGTTTGATTGTAGACTTTCGGGTAACCCCAAAGTCAATCTGTTTTCGTAAGAAAGATGGGTTTTTATGAATTCAGGAAAAGAACTGTTTACGATCGGCGAATTTAAGACTCTCTGTATGACGACACGGGAAACCCTGTATCATTATGAGAAAATGGGGCTTTTAAGCCCGACAGTCGATGAAACAAACGGCTATCGGTACTATACGCCTTTTGATTATTATACATTCATGTATATCATCCATCTGACCAGGCTGGGGTTCTCTCTCAACGAAGTGCACCAGTTTCTTGACAGAAGGACCATGCAGAGCTATATCGACGCCATTGCCACCAGCAGTGTCCGGATCAGTGAAAAAATAGATGCCCTCATACTGCGAAAAGAGCGGATGCAGCGCGGATATGAAGCCGTCCGCCAACTTCTTCAGAAACCTTTGGACCGGCCGCAGATCACTTACCGTGAAACCGTATACTATCTGAAGATTCCATTTGACAATACCAACCCTGTTGTCAGCGATGTGGAATGTTCCTATCAGCATGATCTTTATGCTATGGATAATAACATCGATGTCCAGCGTCATTACCACGGATTCTATGCAAAAGATCCGTTTTCCGGACCAAAACCGGTATTTGACTACAGCTTGTCCAAACTGACAGAGTATCGTGAGAGCGACCGGCTGCTGGTCCAACCGAAAGGCATGTATATCTCCATGTGCTATCACGGACCTTTCCATGCCGATACCACAAGATCCTATCAGATCATCCGGGATTATCTGGAGGAACACCGTTACACGCCGCTGACCGGCATGTTTGTAGATGCCGGTGTCAGTCCATTCTATACGAATGACGAAACGGAATTTCTTGCAGAGCTGTCCATTCGGATCGAATGACAGGAAGGAATACTATTTATGCGCAGAAAACTGTTCGGCCGGCATCCCCTCACCTTTGGAGCCTTGATCCTCCTGGGGCTGTCCGCCTATGAATTATGGATACGAATAGAAGATTTCCTTGCCTGGACCCAGGGGGTCCGGCATCTCAGTGAGGTTCGCGGAACCTCTTTTCTGGAAGATATGAAGATCATCTTTGAAGCCCCTGCCATGCGTGCACTGGGCTTTAAAATGCTGTATCTGGCTGCAGTAATCATTTTCGCAATCATCTGTCTGATCTGCAGGAACAAACGAAGAGGAATCTGGATCATCCTGCTCCTTGCCCTGGCAGCAGCCGTTGGCGGCGTCCTCCTGGAGATCTATTCCCTGTCCGGTTGGGTACAGATTGCCAAACTGGTGCCATTGGCGCTGATCGTGATCGGAAGCTTCAGCAACATGCTGCCGCAGCGAACGCAGTACCGCCGGATCCCGGAAGATCGGCAGGATCCGCAAAGGCAGCAGATTCCCGGAAACCGGCAGCCTCAGATCACAGCGCATGCACCTTCAGAGCCCGGATGGCATTCAGGACAGCAAGCACCATCACGCCGACATCCGCAAAAATAGCGTACCACATGTTGGCCACTCCGAATGCGCCAAAAAGAAGACAGAGGAATTTAATAACGAGGGCAAAGATGATATTCTGATAAACGATCCGGATGCATTTACGGGAGATCTTGACCGCCTTAACCAGTTTCATTGGGCTGTCATCCATCAGGACCACATCCGCTGCTTCAATGGCAGCATCCGAACCCATGGCGCCCATGGCGATCCCGATATCGGAACGCATCAGGACAGGCGCATCATTGATCCCGTCTCCTACGAAAGCCAGGGTTCCATTTCCCAGAAGTTCCTCTACTTTTTCCACTTTATCAGCCGGCAGCAGACCGCTGTATACCTCGTCGATGGAAAGATCCTCTGCGACTTTCTCAGCCACCTTACCCACATCGCCGGTCAGCATCACCGTCTTTCGGATTCCCAGTTCTTTCAATTCTCTGACAGCCTGTGCAGAATCCGGTTTTTCCATATCGGACACCACAATATGGCCTGCATAATCCCCGTCGATCGCCAGATGGATAATGGTTCCTGTACTGTGGCAGTCCTTCCACTCTATGCCCAGCTCATCCATTAGTTTTCCATTGCCGGCCGCGATCTCTTTACCGTCCACATTTGCCAGGATTCCTTTGCCGCTGATCTCCCGGATATCCGTTACCCTGTTTCGGTCCGGTTCTTTTCCATAGGCGCGCAGAAGACTTAATCCCACCGGATGGGAAGAGGCGCATTCCGCCAGTGCGGCATACTCGATCAGCTGTTCATCCGGGATCGTACTGTGATGAATGTTGGATACCTCAAACACTCCTTTGGTCAGTGTACCCGTTTTATCAAAAACAACCGTTTTCAGTTTAGCCAGCTGCTCCAGGTAATTGGATCCCTTGACCAGGATTCCTTCTCTTCCGGCGCCGCCGATCCCTGCAAAGAAACTGAGCGGGATGCTGATAACCAAGGCGCATGGACAGCTGATGACCAGGAAGGTCAATGCCCTGTAGATCCAGACGGACCACTCCGGTCCCATACCTCCAAGCAGCCGGATCACAGGCGGAAGAACAGCCAGGGCTAGTGCTGCGATACATACAACAGGGGTGTAGACTTTTGCAAATCTGGAGATAAATCGCTCGGACTGGGATTTCCTGGAGCCTGAGTCCTGCACCAGTTCCAGGATCTTAGACACAGCAGACTCTTCGAAAGGCTTCGTTGTCCTGATCTTTAAAAGGCCTGTCATATTGATGCATCCGCTGACCGCTTCCATCCCTGGGGCGATCTGGCGGGGCATGCTCTCACCGGTGAGTGCGCTGGTATTCAGGGCAGAGGTTCCTTCCGTCACGATGCCATCGATGGGGATCTTCTCTCCCGGCTGTACGACGATTTCTGTCCCTACCTCGATCTCTTCCGGATCCATCCTGATCAATGTGCCGTCAGACTCTACATTTGCGTAATCCGGGCGAAGATCCATCAGTTCCGTGATATTCTTCCGACTCTTCTGTACTGCCAGGCTCTGGAACAATTCTCCTATCTGATAGAACAACATGACGGCGATCGCTTCATTGTAATCGCCGCTTTTCTCATAGATGGCAAGGGCAAAGGCGCCGAGGGTCGCTACTGCCATCAGAAAATTCTCATCGAAGACTTTACCCCTTAAGATGCCCCGGCCAGCCTTGTACAGAATATCATAGCCAATGATCAGATAAACTGCTGCAAAGCAAAGAAGCCTAAGTAAACCGGTGAGCGGAATGACGTTCCAGGCGATCAGCAATACCGCTGCCGCTAATATCCTGATCAGCATGATCTTCTGTTTCTTTTTCATATCTCGTCCCCCTGTGCTGCCAAATAACCTTCTCTTCGATACTTTTGATATACTGTCATACGTATTACAGCTCGATGTCGCAGTCAGGCTCTGCCTTCCGGCAGGCTTTCCGGACTTCCTTCATAACAGCTGCGGGATCGTATCCTTCTTCAAATTCCACCGTCATGCGAAGCGCCATAAAATTCACGGATACTTCCTTCACGCCCTTTACTTTGCCTGCTGCTTCCTCCATAAGGTTGGCGCAATTTGCGCAGTCTACCTCGATATTATATTTCTGTTTCATGATTTTATCCCTTCTCGTTTTGTATTAAGTACTTGTTTAATCGTTCTGTGCGGAATATAATCCCTGTAGAATGCTAAGTCAATACATGACCGTAATTCATTTCTGTTCGGGCTAAATGTTTGTCCGTTCAGGCTAAACAGGGAGAACTATGAAAGAACAGACCGTTTCATCCGATAACAGTGCAGCCGTCAAAGAAGTGCTGGAGCAGACAGACAGCTTCCGCATCATCTCCGATACTTTCCGAAACCTGGGAGATGCTACCAGAGTCCGGATCTTCTGGCTTCTTTGTCATGAAGAAAAATGTGTCATAGATATTGCTTCCATGCTGGAAATGTCCAGCCCTGCCGTCTCCCATCATCTGAAAGCGCTGAAAAAAAGCGGCCTGATCATAAGCCGCCGGGAAGGAAAAGAAGTGTTCTACCATGCCGGTGATACCTTGCTCAGCAGTCTTCTTCACAGGATGATCGAACAGGTCATGGAAATCGCCTGCCCGGATATGGCATCACTTCCGCAGCCGTTAGACCATTTCCACGGAGTTTCCAGCTGCAGCTGTGAAGAATCCTGCTGCCAAAGCGAACATCAGGCTCCTGATGACCCGGATCTATACAAAGCCGATCAGTTGAAAGTGATCCATGAAATACATGAACTGCTGACTGTTCATATGGAGAAACGTTGGACGGTAGAAGAACTGGCCCGGATGTATCTGATGAATCCAACAACCCTGAAGGATCTGTTCCGCTCTGTTTACGGCAACTCCATTGCTTCCCATATCAGGGAGCACCGGATGGAACGGGCAGCGCTCCTGATCGAGACCACCGGCCTTTCCTTCGGGGAGATTGCCGGAGAGGTCGGATACAGCAGCCAGAGCAAGTTCACAGCTGCCTTTAAAAAGCACTTTCATCTCCTTCCTGGAGAATACCGCCGGCAGAAACAGGGGGATCAGCCGCACAGCAAATAAAAAACTGCTGCACCGGAAACTCGAAATAGCCGGTACAGCAGTCTGTATTACTCTTTATGATATATTATTTCTCAGTCTACAGGAAATTCTGTTCCACTGGTAAGCCTGCGTCCGCAGTGGGGGCATACCGGAAGGTTTGCGCTGACCGCATGTCCGCAGCTGCAGTATCTCTTTGTTCCTGAATTGGCAATTCTCTCAAAAAACTTTCTGATCTTCTTCATGGTATATATCCTCCTTTTTATCTGGTATGTTTTCTTTCACTGTCTGCATTATAGCGGATCATCAATTAAATATCCAATGATGAATTCAAATGGATCGATTTGATATTTTAATTGATATATGGTAACCTAAAAGGGCTGCAGGCAAATGTTTTCAGAAAGGACATACATTCCCATGAACCAGAAACAGCTGGAGATCTTTACCACCCTCGCACAAACACTGAATTTCACAAAAACCGCTGAACAGCTGTTTTTATCCCAGACCACGGTGACACTGCAGATCCATGCCCTGGAAGAAGAACTGCATGCAAAACTGTTTGACCGCACCAGCCGTTCTGTCCGTCTGACCTACGCCGGAAGAATCTTTTATGAAGGCGCGCAGGATATCCTGAAAAAGATGCAGCAAACAGCGCAGCTCACAGCCGACGCCGCGAAAGGATATACCGGGCATCTGGAGATCGGATATGCCGATGATGTCAATGCCGCCGGGATTTCCACCGTTCTGCGGGGATTCTCCCTGCAGTGCCCCAGGATCCGGCTGCAGATCCACGGAGGCTATCCGGCTGCTTTACTGGACGGGCTTTTAAAAGACCGGTATGATCTTATTTTTACTCCTTCTTTTCGCGGGATCCGGAAAGACAAACTGCAGTTTCATACCATCGGGACCTATAAAACCATTGCAGCATTTCATCAGGGGCATCGTTTCAGCCAGAAAGAATTCCTCACATACTCCGACTTTGAGAATGAAAACTTCATCTATATATCCGGGACGGATCAGGAACTTGATTTCTCCAGTGAATTTCTCCACCGGTTGGAGCAGGCCGGAGTGCATATCCATATCTTTTCCCGTAATGATGATATCGATTCCGTCTTTCTGATGCTGGATTCCGATATGGGTGTCACAGTGCTCCCCGAATACTTTATCGGACGGTTTTACGGTACTTCTCAGATCCGTACCTGTCCGATCCGTGAAAACCTGAAACCGACCGACTTTCTGGCAGTCTGGAAACAGGGAAAACGCTCCGAAGAGCTGGAAACATTTCTTCAGTATGCAGGATATCTGCAGTAAAAAAGACAGCCGCATGGCTGCCTTCTTTACGATTCTATTCTGTTATGACACAGAAAATCTCTGTGACAAACGGATCATTCGTCTTTCCCACCAAACAGGGAACCCAGCTTATTGATCACGTTCTTTGCTCCGTCCACGATCTTCTCATCCACATCGGTCTTATCCAGAAGGCCCTGAGCTTTTTCTTTCAGGTCTTTTGCGCCTTCCACGATCTTTTCATCGATATCGGTCTTGTCGAGAATGCCCTGAGCTTTTTCTTTCAGGTCTTTTGCGCCTTTCACGATCTTCTCATCAATATCGGTCTTGTCCAGGATATCCTGGATCTTATCTCCGAGACCGCCTGCTGCCTTTTCTTCATTTTTCAGTTCATCATTGCCCATGTCATGTATCTCCTTTCAATAATGGATGCGGGATCATCCCGTCCGCAATATAGTTTCAATATATACGCTCCGACTTGCCTTGTCAATAAACGGTCATCCGTGCTGTCAGGACCATTTGGACTGGATCATCTTGGCAAAATCCTCCCGCCAGATGGCAATGATATAAAGGATCGTGTCATAGATGAGCGCCAAAGTGAATACTCCCATAGCTATGGTCTCTACGATATAAAACGGCCAGAGCGGAATATAGAGCACCTCTGTCACATACCCGCTGTCAATGGTGACTCCGGTCTGTACATAAGCGGCATAGGTCAAAGCTCCTGCCGCAAAGATGGACAGAAGGCTCATGATTGAAAAGATCACAAAACGGACAGGACGGGGAAACCGGGCGATTATGATCGTCATATTGATATGGGCTTTCATACTCTGTCCATAGGCAAAGGCTGCGAATACGGCACACATTAAAATACGCTGTGTCAATTCGTACGCGCCTATGATCGGTTTGTTGAACAGCTTGCCAAGCAGCACGTCTGCCACATTCATGAGCATCATAGCGATCACGCAGACAAAGCTGATATAGCCCACTGCTTTGGTGAAACGCTCTGTTTTCGCGCTGAATTTTTTGAATTTCTCAATATCCAGTTTTTTCATGTCAGGCACCTCACTTCATCAGACTGGGAAGGAATGTGGCAATCTGAGGGAAGATACACATCAGAGCAATTCCTACAAAGATCGTTAACATGAAGGGCAGCGCACCTTTGTAAATTGTGCCTAGTGGGACATCCTTGGCCACCCCCGAAATGATAAAACAGTTCAGACCCACCGGCGGGGAAATGGCTCCCAGTTCCATCGACATGATAATGAAAATACCAAACCAGATCGGACTGAATCCCAGCTCACTTGCGATCGGCCAGAAAATGGGAACTGTCAGCATGATCATCGGAAGCTCATCCATGATCATGCCCAGGAACAGGTAGATCAGAGTCATTAACACAATGATGATATATTTGTTTACATTGAGACTGCCGATATAATTGGCAAGGGTCATGGGAATCTTCGTGATCGTAAGGAATTTGCAGAATACGCTGGCACCGATGATGATCAGGAAGGTCATGGCAAATGTGCGGATCGTAGTCCACATGGCATCCTTGAAATGCGTATAGAAGTTTTTCCATGTCAGTTCCTTCCGGATCTTCATATTGACCACCATGATGATCAGAGCCAGAAACGCGCCGATAGCAGCCGACTGATTTACGGATACAAAGCCGCTGAACATTCCGCCTAATACGGCGCCGAATAAAATGACAACACCGATCAGGCCGCGAAGGGATTTCAGCCTTTCTTTCCAGCTGAACTTCTCTCCCCGGGGTGCCAATGCCGGATGTGCGATCACCTGAATGATGATCGTCGCCATGCTGAGTACGGCCATTAAAAGTCCCGGCAGGATACCGGCGATGAACAAAGCGCCGATGGACGCTTCGGTAACCATAATACAGTAGATGATCATCGGGGTACTGGGGGGTATCAGGATGCCCAGTGTGCCTCCCATGGCAATGGAACCTGTGGCAAGCCGGTCATTGTAGCCGTACTTACGCATCTCGGGAATGGAGATGGTGCCCATGGTGGCACAGGTCGCTGCGCAGGAACCACAGATGGCACCGAATCCGGCGCAGGCTGCCACAGTAGCACAGGCAAGAGATCCGGGAAGCCGGTTCAGCCATTTATTGGCACACTCGTACAAGCCGCCGGACAGTCCTGCATGAAAGGCAAAATTACCCATCAGAATAAACAAGGGGATTACCATAAAAGAATATGTACTCGCCTGCGTTGCGGGATCGGTTCTGAGTAAAGCCAATGCCGCTACCGGATTGACTACAACCGCATAACCCACAAAACCTACAATCAGCAGGGCGAGACCGATATTCATCCCCAGAAAGATCAGCACCAGGAATATGATAATACCGATGATGCCAATAGTTAAACTAGACATAAAACAGCCTCCTTTTGGGAAACCACACAATATTTACAGCCGTATACGACCTCTCCCACTGCAGTGCAGTGGGAGAGGAAAATGTTTGATCAAACACAGAGTTCTTTATTTGTAGCTTTCAGCAAACGCTTTTGCATCCGCAAGATATGCTGCAGCATCAAATCCGTCGGTTGTCTTGGCTTCTATCCAGGTCTCTACATAAGCATCCGCATCGGCCTGCAGCTCGGCAATGGCATCCTCTGTCATCTCCAGGAATTCGCCGCCGGCTTCCGTGATCACATCACGTTTTACGACAACATCATTTGCGAAAGCTTCCGCAGCACCAAGAGATGCCTCTTTCCCGGAAAGGCTGTCAATGATCTCCTTATACTCATCCGGAAGGCTGTTCCACTGGTCAAGATTCATGATCAGAGCGAAGGGACCGTCATAAAGCGGATAATCGGTATAGTATTTTGTGATCTCCTGAAGGGAGAAGTTGCAGATACCTGCCGGCTCAAAGACGTAGCCATCGATATTCTTCTTCTCGATCGCTTCATACATATCAGGCGGAGCCATAGCGATGGGAGATGCGCCCCATAAAGTAAGAACGTCGGTAATACCGCCGGAAGGACAACGAAGGGTCATGCCCTGGAGATCCGCCTTGCAGGTGATGGGCTTGTCGCAGGAAGCAAAGATCATTCCCGGATTACCATAGAGCATCAGCAGTTTGAAAGCGCTCCATTCATTGGCAACCTGCTCATATTTATCCATCAGATCCCAGAGGACCTTGGTGCTGACGATCGGATCGCCGAATCCCTGCATCGGCAGATTGATCACATCTGTCAGCGGGAACTGACCTGCGTAAAAAGAAGTGTACAGCCAGCCGATATCCACGGCACCGGCTTTGACATTGTCGCCAATGTCTGTCGCAGCAGACAGGGTTGAATTATCATATAATGTAATCTTTACATGCCCTTCTGTAGCCTCATCGATGGCATCGATCCAGGACTGGATATAGATTGCGTTCGCCGTTGTCTTGGGATCGTGCATGGATAAAGTGAACTCATAGACCTTGTCATCTGCCGAAGCAGCCGTCACGCCGAAAAGAGTGAGCATCATCGTAGCAACAAGGATCAAAGCAATGAGTTTTTTCATAATGATTTCCTCCTTTGAATATGTTGACTGTTTCCGTGCTAAAACACCTATTTCTTACTCATAATATGTTACTAATGTACGAAAGTCAATAGATAGCAACTGCGCACTTTAGTTAATTGTTACAATATTTTGCTGTAACAGATGCACAAATCAAGGCATCCTACCAGATAAAATTGAATCTGGCCGCTTCTCCGTTATCCACTAAAACATCCTGGGCTGTCATGGACTGATTGGTCACGGTCATAAAATATGCCCAGTCGGCAACTTCCTCCAGGGTCATCCATTTGGAAAGAAGCGTTTCCTTCAGGACCGCATCCCATAGTTCCGGGTCCTTCAGGATATGATCGTTCAACTCTGTGATCACGCCGCCCGGAGACAGACTGTTCGCGGTCGCCCCGAAAGATGCGATTCGCTGCGCCGTATTCTTCATATAGGCAACGACGCCGCCTTTGCTGGCAGCGTATTCCGGAAACTCTGCTCCTGTGGAAGCGCTGGCGGAGGCAAGGAACAGGATACTTCTGATTTCCGGCTGAATGCCGTATTTTTCCGTGACACGGATCGTACCCTTCAGATTAATGTCGATGTCCATCCCGGTATTCTGGACGCCGGCGTTGTTAATCAGGATATTGACGCCATCCAGATCCGGAAGGCAGTCCTGCAGGATATCCAGCACCAGATGGCAGTATCCAGTCGCTGTGATCGAAGAAGGTTCCCTGTCCATTCCAATAACTGTATGTCCCTGCTCCAGAAAACGCTGCGCAATGGCCTTTCCAATCCCACGGCTCGTCCCGGTGATCAGTACCTTCATGTTATCCTCCATTCTCCGGAAACTTTCTGCCGGCCTTATGCCTGTCCTACCAGTTCAAAATATGTTTTTCCAACCTGCTCTGTTTTCCATTTTCTACTCACTCTGTAGCCGATCGGGGAAAAGACCACTTCGCACAAAAGCTCCACGATCATGCCGGTGATGGCGCAGGTGATGCATTGAAGCATGGTCCAGCCAAAGAAGAAATGGCTCACCAGAAGGGCAAAGACCAGATTGTCCGTAAACTGGGCAATGGCAGTGGAGACATAAGAACGGCATGCATAAGCGGCAAACCCATCCGGATGTTTCCGGAACAGCTTGCCCACTGCATAGTTCAGAAAATTGTTGACTATGGCGGAAACGATAAATGCGATCGTGCTTCCCAGAAGCACATACCAGGTACCGCCGATCGTACGGTCCAGGGCATTGCAGATCAGCTCTTCGCTTCCATCCACATAAGCTTCTCCCCACATCCCGGAGATCAAACTGGCGATAAACAGTACGAGACAGACCAGCAGATTGACAAACACAGCTGTCAGGGAAAGACGGGTCGCGGCTTTCGGGCCGAAATGCTTTGCTGCGATGTCCATACATAAAAAAGAGACCCAGGAAACGATAATGCCGCAGTCCAGTGCAAGCCAGTCCCATGGAAGGTTGATGCTTTTATTGGCCAGCAGGTTCATGATCACAACCGATGCAGCAAATAAAGTAAGGAACAGGGAAGGCACACTTCTAAGCAGTGTTTTCCACTCTTGGATCTCTCGAGTTAAATGATGGTACATATTCAATTACTCCTTGTTTTTTATAAAAGATGGTTAGGCAAGAAAAACATCTTTTGCGGTAAGCCGCAGGACATATACTAACAGATATTCCGGTATTTGACCAGTCCTTTTTATAGATGAAGAAGCCTTTTCATCCGATCCGACAGAAAGATGGCCAGAGCCATTTTGGCAAGATCCGGCAGGATGAACGGCAGAATGCACATCCCCAGTGCCGCCCCTAATGTGATAGGGCCAGTCTGCCCGGCATAAACGATCATAAACCATGCCGTCCCGAAAGCATAACACACGAGATTCCCCAACAGCATGGAAATGATCCGGACAAGCAGCTTCTTTCCGAACATCTTTTCCGCAGCCCAGTAAATGCCGCCCATAAAAAGAAAGCCAATGATATAACCGCCTGTCATACCGAACAGTTTTCCGATTCCTCCTGTAAACCCGGAGAAAACTGGAATTCCCACAGCGCCCAGCAGGATATAGACCAGAACAGATATGGTCCCCCTTTTTCCGCCCAGCAGACCCAGCACGAAAAATACACCAAACGTCTGCAGGGTAAACGGGATATTCGCCGGAATACTGATCCAGGAACAAACCGTGATCAAGACCGCGCCGACTGCCATATATACAAGATCCAGAACTTTTGATTTTCTGTTCAAAACTGCACTCCTATTCCTTTCCGGTCATGTTTCCATGAACCGTATGCTTACCTCACCGGAAGACAGGACTTCTCTCCTGCCATCCTCATATCGGACCACCAGCCGGCATTCCTGATCAATATTCTCCGCAACAGCCGGTATCCGCTCCTCTCCCTTGATCACATGGATCTGCCTTCCCTTCATCATGCTCAGGGATCTGTATTCCTCTACCAGGGAAGGATTCCGCAGGTTCTGACAGACCAGGTAAAAATGATGCAGGAACCTGGCGGCGATCCGACTTCGCAGATCTCTTTTCCGTTCTTTCGCAATGGCTCCTGCGATTTCCCGGATCTCCTCCGGAAAACCGCCGTCCGGCTCGTATACATTAAATCCGATTCCCATGACAGCCCAGTCCAATGTACCCGATTCCATACTGACCGATGCTTCTGTCAGGATCCCGCAGGTCTTTCTTCCGTTTACATAAACATCATTGACCCATTTGATTGCGGGAGATGCCTCTGTGCATTCTTTGATGGCCCTGCAGGCGGCCACAGCTGCTGCCGTGGTAAGATGCATCGCCACCTCCGGCTGCAGGGGAAGCCGGACCAGAACACTGAGGTAAAGTCCTGAATCCACCGGGGAGAAAAAGCTTCTGGACAGCCTCCCCTTTCCCCTGGTCTGACTGCACGCGATCACCGTGTGCCATCCGGGAAGAGACGCTGCCCGTTCCTTCAGGACATCATTGGTGGAAGTAACACTCTGCAGCACTTCCACTCCTGCCTGCAGGTACAGATCTGCGGTATCCCGGTCCCGGAGCAGGTACTTCCGAAGCAGCGCGTCACTGATCACATCATGATCCGGTGAAAGCCGATAGCCCCGGTTCCGAACAGCCTCCACCCGGTAGCCTTCTTCTTCCAGCTGCCGGATGCATTTCCAGATCCCGGCTCTGGTCACACCGATCTCCCGGGCAATCTCACTGCCTGACAGATAATTCCCTTCCTGTTCCTCCAGTAACTTAGCAAGCTGCTCTTTTGTTGTCATGGCCAGGTTTCCTTTCCTTTTCAGCATTCAGGCAGCATTACACCACATTCGTTTTGAATTGTCAACCAAATGTTTTATCTATAGTTTACATTTGCAGTCTTCTTCAGTGCCGCAGTCTGAACGCAAAAAAGCTGTGCCGTTTGGCACAGCCTCTTCCAGATTTCCATCCGGACAATCGATGTCATGATCTCTTTTTCTTTTTCCTCTGCCCGCTTTCCCTGCTTCCGAAGAATGTCTGAGCGACCTGTTTTCCCTGTTCCAAAGCCTTTCCGATCCTTGCCAGGGTATACATCATATCACCCTGGGTTGCTAACAGGTTATCGCTGAAAGTGTCGTGTTCCTCATAGGCGCCGCTGCGGTACAGATCCAGTACGATATTGTATCGTTCGATCGCTTTGATCACGGCATTTTCCCAGGAAAGATACAATTCTTCTCCTGCATGGATCCCTGTCTGACGGATGTGTTCCCGATCTTTCAGGAGTTCAGTCAGAAGAGCTGCCAGAGATTGCGCATTTTCCTCGATCAGAAAAGCGTTGTGTCCATCCTCCACGCCCTCTGCTGCGCAGCTGTCCTTGACCAGCACGGAAGCCAGATCACATGCAGCCGCTTCCCGCACAACCAGACCATTGGAATCAAAGGTGGACGGGAACAGGAACAGATCGGCTCTGGTATACCAGGATCGCAGGCTTTCCCTTGCCACGATCGTTCCGGTAAAGAATACCTTTTCAGAAAGACCCAGTTCCTTTGTATAGGATTGTATTTCTTTACTGTCTCCGCCATTTCCCACAAATACCATCCGGAAATCGCATCCTTGTCTGTCAAGCATCTTCAGGGCATCCAGGATGATCCGGATCCCTTTATACCAGTTAAGCCTTCCGACGAACAGGAAAACAGGTACATGTTCCGGCAGATCAAAACCTGCCGTATCCTGATACACTTTGATCGCATCTGCTCTCCGGTGAGGCATATCGACGCCATTCGGCATAACAATATAGTCGCCCTGATAGCCAAGTGACCGGAGGTTTTCCCCTGCTCCTGTGCTTACTACCCAAACCTCATCATAGGAACTGATATTCGTGACGATTGTCCTGATCCCGCTTTGCTGAAATGCTTTGCTGCGGCTCACATTGGCAAGATCAATATCGTATTTGGTATGGTAGGTCATAATGAGCGGCGCATCCATCCGTTTCTGCAGTACTCTTCCGAGGAGAGCAGATGCCAGCGGACAATGGGAATGCAGGATGTCGACTCTCTGCCGCATCAGATGAGCGGATACTTCAGGAGAAAAAGGAATTCCGGCCATATACCCGGTTGTCCTCTGCCTGACATCAATACTCGGATACCGGATGACAGGAAAAGGAAACCTGCTGTCGTCCGCCCCCGGATAAGCCGGTGTTGCAACGATCGCATGGCCCCAGTCACGTTCTATATTCTCCGCATAATTCACAACGGCGTTGGATACCCCGTCAATGATCGGCGGAAAAGAATCGTTCATCAGACATACTGTCAGCTTGTTCATGCCGTTCCCTGTCAGTTCCTAATCCAAATACATGGATGTAAACATGCAGTCCCCGATTACCTTGCCATCCTGATTGATCAGTTCCACAAAATGGCATGCCGTCTTCTTGCCCATTTTTCTGTTGGTCACAATGGCTTTCAGAATATCACCTTTCACAGCCGGCCGGTAATAGTGCATACTGCCGTCCATTCCAACGCCATCTCTCCCGATTGCAATATCGTATGCCGCAACTGCCTGGTCGCAGATAGCAAACATCACACCGCCATGGCATTTTCCATGGGCGTTCAAATGTTTTTCCTGTATCTCAACGGTCAGGACAAGCCTTCCATCTTCCACGGTAATATGATTCAGATCCAGCAGCGTCATGGCATTTGGCCCGTCGCTCAGTTCCTCCTTCAATAATTCCAGATTAATCTCTGCCATATATATCTCTCCCAATTACCCTTTCCGGCCAGTTGCTTCTTCAGCCAGAAACTGTTCCAGCACATGAAGAACACCGTCCTCTTCTGGACCTTCATTCAGGATATGTCCTGCGACAGCTTTCAGCTCCGGCGCCGCCTTAGCCACTGCATAACTGTCCCCTGCTGCCTGAAGAAGACCGATATCATTGATATTATCTCCGAATGCAACCGTCTCTTCCCTGGAGATCCCAAGGTGCCGCATGAGCTCTGTCAGCGCTTTCCCTTTGTCAGCTCCTAAAGGAACATAATCCTGCCAGAAGTCCCCGGACACCATAATATTGGCTTTGCCCTCATAATACTGTTTCCCGAGAAGAGCTGCCTCCCGGGGATTGCGGTCTGTACAGTACACGCCGATCTTGCTGACATGCAGGGTAAGTTTCTGAAAATCTTCCACATAGATCAGGTCAAGTCCCAGGTTCTTTGAGACCATATCCCTGAACCACAGGTCTGTACTGTCCGTATAATTGCCTTCTATACTGGAGAGCATGATCCGCGTACCCGGAAAGGTATGGACCAGGCTTATGATCCCTTTCCATGTTTCATTCGGAAAGGTAATGCTGTGCAGATACTGGTCTTTCTCGATCACAAAAGCACCATTATCCGCTATAAAATAGATGTCGTTTCTGAGCGGTTCAAATACATCCAGAATGCTGGGATACTGCCTGCCGCTTGCAGCAACAAATCGAACTCCCAGTTCCTTTAACTGCAGGATCCTTTCAAACAGACGTGGATTGATATCCGGTGTTGCTTCCGGAACCAGCGTCCCGTCCAAATCTGAAGCTATCAGTTTAATCACTTGTTTCTCCCTACTTCTTTTTTTAGACGGTTGTTATTCTATCACAAATGTCCTGACCACTGAAACCAATTTAACCAAATTTTCACAATTCAGGGAATGTTAAATGAATACGAGGTTTTCGAACACCTCGTGTTCTCAGATACAGAAAATGGCTGCAGCAAGAATATCTGGTGTTAATTTATGACAGGCAGCATCCCGCCAAACAGCAGATTGGCGGGATGCTGGCAAACATTCAAACAGGCTTTCCTATAGAACAGACATTATCACACAGGATTTGATCATACCAGATTCAGAAGTGTCTCTGTCTTCTTCGGCGGATCAGTACCATAACCAGGATTGCAAGCAGGGCAAGTCCTCCGCATAACAGTCCCACATAGAAAAACAAATGATTCTCATCCCCGGTCCGTGGAGGGCCGCCGCTCTGCCGGTTGTTTTCCGGTCCGGGTCCCGGTGCGGAAGGCCCGACAGGCACAAGCACAGCCGGCTTTTCCGGTGTGGTGGGCTCTTCCGGCGTCGTAGTTTCTTCCGGCGTGGTCGGCTCCGGCGTCGTCGGTTCCGGCGTGGTCGGCTCTTCCGGCGTCGTTGGCTCTTCCGGCGTCGTTGGCTCTTCCGGCGTCGTTGGCTCTTCCGGTGTCGTCGGCTCTTCCGGTGTCGTCGGCTCTTCCGGTTTCGGTTTGACCCATACCGTCTGCTCTGCATCTTCCGGATCTTTGTGGTCTGCCTGTTCAATGTTTTTATAGTACAGCGTTTCAAAGGCGACCAGGGGATGACCCGGCAGGTTCTCTCCATTAAAAGCAAATATGATTTCTGCTGTTCCGCTTCCCTGTTCCGGTTGAAATATGATCTCGCCGGTGATCGGGTTATCGCTGTCATCCAATGCGGGCAACAGCGTTTCCTTATCTATCAGGATTCCCCGGATCTGATAGATCCTGCCCGGGATCAGGTCTTCATACCGGACGGTGTCTGTGAGGGTCATTCCATTCCCGGCGTTGATCTCATGGGTTTGTTCCTCTCTGTTCAGGAGAGTTGTTGCAAGCTTGGGTTTTCGAACAACCAGGATCGTCTGCTCCACATCATCCGGGGCCGCATGCACATCCAGCAGGACATCCTCCTGATACAGCCACTCAAAGATCACAAGGGAATAGGCGCCGCTCTCTTCCAACTGTCTGGAGGACAGTTGGAACGGCATCTCAATATGCCCGTTGTCAGCCTCGGCGGTAAAATGCACTGTACTTTCCAGTTCCTTCCCGTCTTCCATATAAAACCGTCCGTTGGTCTTGTCCCATATTTTGCCTTTAACCGTATAATCCGTTCCTTTTCTGCATTGAAAGAAAGAGACTTTATCAATGATCGTGACCGATTCCCTGTCTGTCTCCGCCAGTTTATCCAGATCAAAATGATCCCAGGCAGATGTTTGCAGATATGGTTGCCCCTGCGTGCTGTCATCCTTGGTCCCGAGATCATAGACGGTGCCGTCGTTGGTATAAAAACCACTTTCGTAGACAGTTCCTGTAAAAGTGATCATGGAAAGCCCCTGATTGGCCGAGGTTTCTATTTCCCGAAACCTGTAAGTTCCATAGGGAAAGGAAGCCAGTTCCTGTACCGGGTCTGACTGACTGCCCTCCCGGTCCATGGAAAACCAGACATTATGGCGATAGGAGAGCAGGCTTTCATCGACAGCAAGATCCCCGTTTTCCAGGACGGTCACCGCAGCATCATTTCCATTGTCTTTTTCAAAAGCGGCAGAAGAAAATACACCGTTTGGATCCGTTACAATATAATGCACTTCCTGTGTATCAACCTGCGTGACTTCAAACAGGCATCCGGCAATCCCTTCCCGTCCGCTATCGGTTTTTTTGAATTCAAAATTGCCTCTGCCGATCTGCTCCGTACTTAAGACCCCCTGCTCCGGATCAAACGCAGGAACGGTCCCTATCCGCAGTATGCCGGTATCTTCCCCGCTTTCAAACAGTTTGGCGCCATTTACCTGGAAACGGTATTCCTGAGGATCTGCCGCATATCCTTTCGAAGGCCTGGTCTCCTGGATACGGAAAGACCCCCGCGGGATGACCGGCTGACCGGTTTTATCATAATACAATGCACTGCTGCCTGTTTTCAGGTAATCCGGATGAAGCAATGCCTTTCCATCCTCATCGGTCACCAGGATCCAGATCCGTTCCGGAGTGCCTTCGCAGCTGTAATTGGTGAAAAACTCCACGGTATATTCCGCATATTCAAAAGATCCTCCTGCTGCCGGCACCGCTTTTTTGGTCTGAGCGTCGATCTTCTGCAGCAGCACCTTAACAGGAAATCCTTCAACCGGTTCCTTGCAGATGAACAATACCTGATCCTGTGTTTCGGTCAACACAATGGTATGCGCCTTCGATTCCTGCATATCCGCTGTACATGCTGCCGGTCCATATCCCTCGGAGGGACTGATTTCCCGGATATAATAGGTTCCGAATGGAAGACCATCTGCAAAAAAGCTGCCGTCCTGGTCGGTCTGTTCCGTCCTGAACAGATGGTCTTCCCTGCAGTCTTCCTGCGTATATATGCCATATACCGCTCCTTCCAGCGTATAACAGTGATTCCCCTGGGTCAGTTCCGGAATCTCCGGTACTTTGAGGAGCCGCGCCGAGCCCATCTTCGGCCGGTCTTTTGACTTATGTACCGGACATTGGGCAGTAAGGCAGTTTTCTTCCGTGATCGCAACAGAATAGATCGTCGGATCTGCCGTCAGATTCCTGCAAGGCCTGGTTTCCCTGATGTAATAGGTTCCCAGGGGCAAGCCGGAAAGTACATCAGAGCTTCCTTCCATGCCTGTTTCATCAGAAGCCTGGATCTTCAATACAGAAGAGTTGTACACTTCTGTACATTCCGGATCCAGGTATACGGTATATTCAGCTCCTTCAACAGAGTACTCCCCGCTTTGCCTGATCAGATCTGCCGCCGCAGGATCCAGACCCTCCGTATCCAGACATTTTTCGATGAACAAAGCTCCTGTCTTAGGAACTTCCTCAGAAATAATGACCTGAACATCCGAGTCTTTTATGACAGCCGGATAGACTGATTGATCCAGTTCAAATCCTTCTGAAGGCGTAAGTTCCTTTACATAGTAGGTCCCGGCAATCAGCTCCAGCTCCTGTGTCTCCCCGTTTTCTCCGGTTGTCAGCCGTCCGATTTCCTCCGTACAGGACTCATCTGCAAAAATGCCGTAAACCGCGCCGGAAAGACTATACTGCTCGTTGTTGCCGGTGATGACTGGAGAAGCGCTGACCTTTCGGATCTTCAGAGATCCCTGGTTCGTTTCATCCCGGAAAATAGCATGCAGCGTCTCATCCAGCTGCAGCCACTGTCCCGGCTCCAGACTGAACAGGTCGGAGCTTTCCTCATGCCTTTTGTAAATCGGATCATCCGGCGCTTTTATTTCCCGGACATAATAAGAGTTTCCCGCAAGCAGCTGAGCCTGGCTCTGTCCGTCTGCCAGATAGCCGATACCTTCCGCATCTGTAATAAATTCCACGCCTGTTTCACTGCCGTCTTCCTCATAGATGCGGTATATCGCCCCGGTAAGAGGATGCTCTTTTAGATCGACCGACTCATCCGTGGTCTTTTTCAATGATACACCGGCTTTTTGATCTTCTATATACGCGATTGGTTGGTGGTAATCCCCGAACGTAAGAACATATGCCTGTACACCCGTCGGAATGGCTCTTCCGATCAGGTTCTGATACAGCCGATCTCCAATCACAGACAAAATAGGAAGTCCCTGGTATCCGGTCATGGCAATGGACACGGCCAGAGATGTGGCCGCCCGGAACCCGTCCAGAGTCAGGTCTGTTCCGATCAGGTCTGACGCTTCCTGCACAGAGATCGCCCCGGGTCCATCTGCTCCATAGTACAGAACCTTCAGCAGATTGGTGTCTGCACTTTGCTGCGGCACGGCACTGCTTCCCACCCCGGGAGGCTGTGACAGATAATCTCCACAATAACCGATCCCTCCGTTATCCAGCACAAAATACCGGTCGGCTGCATCCTGCCCGTTCCAGTAAAAATGGATCTTCGGATTGTCCAGGATGGTGACAGGATCTCCCGGAGCGGCACGCAGAGAGGCAGAACGAAAGAAAGAAGCTTCTTCCAGTATGATCAGTGACCGTGCCCTTTTGGTATAATCCGGGGTCAGATACATGGTGATCGTCCGGGTCTGTTCATCTACTTCAAAAGATACCGTTTTATCCCGTACCAGCAGGCTGTCGTATTCTTCCGCAGGCATGACCGCATAAACTTCCAGCACCGTCCCGTCACCGTACAGCTGACAACTTACGGTGTTCTGTCTGATCACTCCTATCCCGGACGCAATGATCTTTCCCGCATCTTCATAGATCAGGATTTCCCTGCTGATTTCCTCTGTTTCCGTCTCAGATTCTGATTCTGTCTCTGTTTCCGTCTCAGACTCCGGTTCTGTTTCTGTTTCCGACTCCTGTTCTGCTTCTGCTTCTTTTTTTGTTTCCCTCTCGTAAACAATCTCCGGCTCAGGATAAGGCTTCGGCTCTTCCCACAGGCTCTCCGGCTCCTGCTGCTTTTCTTCCGGTGCAGGCGTATTCGGTTCCGTTTCTTCTTCCCCCGGTACAGGAAGTTCGGTTTCCGTCCATTCTTCTGCTGCTTCAGGTGCCTGTGTTTTCTCTTCTGCTTCCGTTTCGGAAGCCGGCAAGCCTTCTGTTTCCGGGTCCGGTTCTGCTGCTATCATCTCCTCTGTCTGCGATGTTTCTTCTGTACCGGTTTCTGTCTCCTGCTCCTGTTCTTCTGTCACCTCTTCCTCTGTTGTTTCTTCTTCCGGTGACATCTGCTGCGATGTTTCTTCTTCTGTTTCTTCTTCCGCTTCCGCATACAGTTCTGTTTCCGACTCTGTCCCTGAGATATCCGGGTATGGCTCCTTGGCCGGTATCGTCGGCACAGCAAGAAGCAGGATCAGTAAAACAGCCGAAACAAGCAGTGACAGTATCCCTGCCGCTTTTCCAAATAAATGCATGATCATTCCTCCTTTTCTATCCAGGCCTGCAGTTCTTGGCAGGTCCATTTCGCTTTCACGCTCCCGGAAGCAAAAAGGCAGAATGAACAGACAGAGATGGCTTAAGCCTTCTGTCTGTGTCTTTTCGTGTCATAATAATGGATTTGAATGATTGGCTTTTTTTGATGATCTGTGAGGCGGATTGTACCACTCCTGAAGGAACCCGTCAAGCCGGTTTTTCCTTGATTTTTCAACGTTTTTCAGCCTCTGTCATACGTATTTCAAAAGACTGCAAGTTTACAAAATCACGGAAATATGATAAATATGATACGGATATTACCCGTATACCGAACGGAGCAGATTATGACTGTTGATTCTTCCACGATCTATAAACTGATGATCCTGTATATGCTCAACAGACTGGATTGCCAGCTGACCAATTCCCAGCTGTCCAGTTTTTTTATCGAGAAGAATTACACGGATTATTTTAATATCCAACAAACGCTGTCCGAGCTGGTCGCTTCGGGATTTGTGGAGAAAGTGATCATCCGGAATACGTCATACTATTCCATCACCCCGGATGGGTATACCTCCCTTTCTTTTTTCAAAAACCAGATCCCCCGCGGTGCGCTGGAAGATATCAATGCCTTTCTGGACGAGCACAAATATGCTCTGAAAAATGAAGTCGGTACACAGACTAACTACTACAAACATACAGGCGGGGATTATATTGCAAACTGCAAGGTCAATGAAGGAAAATCTCTGCTTTATGAAATCAATATTTCTGTTCCTTCCGAAGAAGAAGCAAAACGTGTCTGTCAGAATTTCCGGGGATATTCTGAAGATATCTACAGTTTTATCATGAAGAACCTTTTGCAGTAATATTCTTCGTATCAGATTCCGAGGTGCTTATGATCATAAAAAGCGTTCAACTGGAGATCGTCGCAGGACCCACCAGTTCTCTTCCGTCTACATCCATGCCAGAGATCGCATTTGCCGGAAAATCCAACGTCGGCAAATCCTCTCTGATCAATGCCCTGGTCTGCCGAAAAGCCCTGGCCAGGACTTCTTCGCAGCCCGGAAAAACCCAGACGATCAACTTTTATAATGTAAATCAGAAGATGTATTTTGTTGACCTGCCTGGTTACGGTTATGCCAATGCGCCGGAACAGGTGAAAGCCCAGTGGGGAAAGATGATCGAAAAATACCTTCATACTTCAAAGCAGTTAAAGGCCGTTTTCCTGCTGATCGATATCCGGCATGAACCGAAAGCAAATGACAGGGATATGTACCGCTGGATCACGCAGAACGGTTTTGTCCCTGTTATCATTGCCACCAAATCCGATAAGATCAGCAAAAACGCTGTTCCGAAAAATATAAAGATAATAAAAGAAGGGCTGGAGGCATCCAAAGATACCATCGTCATACCCTTCTCTTCCGAAACGAAAAACGGCCGTGAAGAAATCTGGAATCTGATCAGCCAGATCACGGAAACTGTCTAAAGGACAGCAAAGATCTCCGCAACTTTCTCTTTCAGTTCTTCTTCTGACGGTCCGAATACGATCGAAGCAAACCCGATCGCAAGGCCGGCGCCTTCATGCTTTTCAACGTTCAGGCCGCATCCCACAGTGGAAAATGTGGTAACAGGGCCGGCTTCTTTGACATATCCCTTTACGTGGCCGATGGTTGCATCTGTCTCATCCAACCATTTTTCCAACGTATTGATACAATCCTGCATCTTTCCGACCGTATCGGATACATCCGCCATAACGTCCTTCTCAAAGGAACAGATTGTGGCGCCTTCATGATCATGGGTCTCAAAGATCCGAAAACCCGGAACATCATACTGATGGCCGTGGTCATGATGATGATGCTCATGGTCATGATCATGGTGATGATGCTCATCCCCGCAGTCACAATGCTCGTCATGATCATGGTGATGGTGATGCTCATGCTCGTGCTCATGATGATGCTCGTGTTCATGCTCGTGGTCATGGTGATGATGCTCATGCTCGTGCTCATGATGATGTTCATGTTCATGCTCCTGGTCATGGTGATGATGCTCATGCTCGTGATGATGCTCGTGTTCATGCTCATGCTCATGATGTTCATGGCTGTCATGGCCGCAGCAGCATTCTTCCTGTTCAATCTCCCGAATATTTTTCTCTTCCATTTTTAACTCCACTATCAGTCTTTGCTGATGATCTCCTTTATGATCTCCAGACAGATTTTTTCCGTACCTTCGGTATCTGCCTTGGCAGAAATCTCATAAACTTTTCCTTTGGTGAGCTCTTCGATGTCTTTTCTTACAGCTGCGATCGTTTCCGCATCCGCCAGATCGATCTTATTCAGAAATACGTAATCCGCATTTTCGATCTGCTCTGTCAGCAGTTCGCCGACAACTTTTTTCAGCCTGTTCCAGCGGTTGACATCAACGGTAATACAGACTGTCGTATTCATGTTTTCATCGTAATAACGTCTGATCGATTCCGCAATGTCGTGGGGTCTGGCCAGTCCGGTGGTCTCCAGGATCACCCATTCAGGATCCACATCCCTTTCCAGCTGGCATAAAGAATCCATAAGGCTGGATGCAAGGGTACAGCAGACACAGCCATTGAACAGCTCTGTTGTTGTAAATCCAGCGCCTTCTGTAAATGCGGTATCAATTCCCACCTGGCCGATCTCATTTTCAATAATCGCGACCCTTGTTTTGCCGCCGCCTCCTGCCGCTTCCACAATCTGTCTTGCAACAGGCATCAGCACACTTGTTTTCCCGGTTCCTAAAAAACCGCCTAAAATAACTAATCTCATGGTTTGCCTCCGTTACGCCTTCTCTACCATTTCCTTCGTAACACAAAATTCTTTGATCGAACTGTCGGAAGGTATCTCAAACATTATATCCATCATGATATTTTCCAGTATGGACCTGAGGCCTCTGGCTCCGATCTTCCGGTCATACGCCTTGTTCGCGATCGCTTCCACTGCGTCCTCATCAAACCGAAGCTCAACATGATCCAGGTCGAACAATGCTTTGTACTGCTTAAGCAGGGCATTTTTCGGCTCATTCAAGATCCTGATCATATCTTCCGGTGACAATGACTCCAGTGTGACAATGACAGGAACACGGCCGATAAATTCCGGGATCAGTCCATATTTCATCAGATCCTGAGGAAGGACTTTGCTGAGCAGAGCATCGATCTCCTTGTTGGTATCAGAGAAGATCTCCGCACCGAATCCCATGCCCTTCTTGTCGGTCCTGGCTTCAATGATCTTTTCGATTCCCGCAAAAGCACCACCGCATATAAACAGGATATTGGTGGTGTTGATGTGCAGAAGTTCCTGATTGGGATGCTTTCTCCCGCCCTGGGGAGGAACGGATGCATCCGTACCTTCCAGGATCTTCAGCAGCGCCTGCTGTACGCCCTCACCGGAAACGTCCCTGGTGATGGATACATTTTCGCTCTTTTTGGTGATCTTGTCGATCTCATCGATATAGACAATGCCATACTCTGCTTTACTGATATCGTAATCGGCTGCCTGGATGAGTTTCAGAAGGATATTTTCCACATCCTCGCCGACATATCCTGCTTCTGTCAGGGTTGTGGCATCCGCGATCGCAAAAGGTACGCCGAGGATCCTGGCCAGAGTCTGCGCCAGATAGGTCTTGCCGGATCCCGTGGGGCCCAGCATCAGGATGTTGCTTTTCTGCAGTTCCACATCCAGTTTCCTTCCGGAGAGGACTCTCTTGTAATGGTTATAGACCTGCACGGACAGCACTTTTTTCGCCCGTTCCTGTCCAATCACATATTCATCCAGGAATTCCTTGATCTCCTTTGGCTTTTTCAGCTGGATTGCAGGCGCGTTCTCGTCAATCTTCTGGCCGAATTCATTGGTCAGTTCATCGTAAGTTATGATCCCGCCGTACATATCCGCACAGGTCTCCACGCAATCAGAGCATATGAACACTCCGCCCGGACCTGCGATCAGCTGTTCTCCGATCTCCTGTGCCGAACGCAGGCAAAAGGAACAATGGGGAACCAGATCTGAAGATACTTTCCGATTTCCTGTCCTATCACCGAGTCTTTTATTTCCTGTCTTTCCGTCTTTTTTATCTGCCATTTATGGTCTCCATTTATCAGCAATATGCCACTGCCCTGCCAGGCAGTGGCATAAATTCCGGTTATGCTTTGTGATCTTCGATCACGGCATCGATCAGTCCGTACTCCCTGGCTTCTTCAGCGGTCAGCCAATTGTCCCTCTCGGTATCCGCCTGGATCTTCTCCAGCGTCTGTCCAGTGTTCTGGGCCAGCAGTTTGTTAAGCTTATCGCGGATCCTCAGGATATGGTCGGCATTGATCTTGATGTCCGATGCCTGTCCCTGCGCACCGCCGGAAGGCTGATGGATCATGATCTCTGCGTTCGGGAGAGCGAACCTCTTGCCTTTGGTACCGCCTGCCAGAAGGAAAGCTCCCATGCTGGCCGCCATTCCGATACAGGTGGTGCAGACATCGCATTTTACATACTTCATGGTATCGTAGATCGCCATGCCGTCCGTCACGGAACCGCCTGGGCTGTTGATGTAGAAATGGATATCTTTGTTCGGATCTTCCGACTCCAGGAACAGAAGCTGTGCCACTACAAGCCCTGCCGTAACGCTGTTCACTTCATCTGCCAGAAAGATGATCCTCTCCTTTAATAATCTTGAGTAAATATCATAGGCTCTTTCGCCTCTTCCTGTTTCCTCAATGACTGTTGGAACTAAACTCATGTATTACCTTCTTTCCGGATCTTCGCTGTCAAAAAAGCTTTTATTCCTCTGCTGCTTCGGCTTTTTCTTCCTTGGCTTCTTCAGCCGGTCTTTCCACTGCCTTGCCGTTCTCAAACAGGAAATCTGCTGCTTTGCTGATCAGGACATCCTTCTTCATGCTTTCTCTTTCCGCATCGCTGATCATCTTGTTCAGGGAATCATATTCCATCTGATAAGATTCAGCCATCTTATGGATCTCTTTATCCAGATCTTCTTCGGAAACTTCCAGATTCTCTGCAGCTGCCACTGCTTCCAGCACCAGTCTGGACTTGATGTTCTTTTCCGCTGAGGCCTTGGCATCTTCCATGAATTTCTCCGGGGTCATGCCGGTAAACTGGAAGTACTGTTCCATATTAATGCCCTGGGATTCCATTCTCATCTGGAAGTTCTGCGCAACCTGGCTGGCTTCCATATCTACCATCGGGCCCGGAATGATCATCTCAGCGTTTTCTACGGCTTTCTCTACCAGCTGGTTTTCAGCCGCATGTTTTGCTTCTTCTTTTCTGGCTTCTTCCATGTTTTTGCGGATATCAGCCTTATACTCTTCCAGAGTATCGAATTCAGAAACTTCAGAAGCAAACTCATCATCCAGTTCCGGAAGTTCCTTCACCTTGATGTCGTTCAGTTTGCATTTGAAGACTGCAGCTTTGCCTTTCAGGTTTTCTGCCTGATAATCCTCCGGGAAAGTCACGTTTACGTCAAATTCATCTCCGACATTCTTTCCTTCGATCTGCTCTTCAAAGCCGGGGATAAAGGTGCCGGATCCCAGTGTCAGGGAATGGCCTTCCGCCTTGCCGCCTTCAAAAGCTTCTCCGTCTACGAAGCCTTCAAAATCGATATTGACGATGTCGCCATTCTGTGCCGGTCTGTCTTCCACCGGTACACGACGGCTGTTCATCTCACGAGTCCTGTTAAGTTCGGCATCTACTTCTTCGTCGGATACGTTCACATCGGTTTTGTAATACTCAAGTCCTTTGTATTCTCCCAGGGTAACTTCCGGCTTAATCGCAACCAGTGCTTCATAGATAAACGGTTTTCCCTTTTCGATCTGGGTAACATCGATATCAGGCTGGGAAACGATCTCCAATTCACATCCTTCGATCTCTTCCTTATAAGAATCATTGATCAGGAAATTGGCAGCATCTTCAAAGAATACTTCAACGCCGTACTGCTTCTCGATCATAAACTGGGGAACTTTTCCTTTTCTGAAACCCGGCAGCGAAACCTGGTTCTTGATCTTCTGGTATGCTTTTACAATGGCTTTGTCAAGCTCTTCCGGAGATCTCTCAATGATCAGTTTCGCCATGTTTCCGTCCTGCTTCTCAAACCTTAAACTCATCTTTATTGCTCCTTTTCGGTAAATAATTTACTGGATCGCTCCTATATGAACATGCACTCAATGCATGGTTTCGCAAGTTTAGATTTTAACACAGGTATCCGGTTTTAGCAATTAAAATCTATGTATGATAGGCTGTGTTTCTTGATTTCTTCAGGATGTTGATGTTTCATCGAAGTTTCGGGCATGTCGGAGCCTGCGAATTGTCAGCTGGGCTGGCCTGCAACGATTTGACGGGTATGAATGATTTTCAGGGACCCCCCTGCAACGATTTGACGGGTATGAATGATTTTCAGGGACCCCCCTGCAACGATTTGACGGGTATGAACGATTTTTTCCTGAAAAATGCAATAAAATTGCGGGTATGAACGATTTTTTGGCCCATTCCGGCTCAAAAATCAC
>JAFWOB010000064.1 GCA_017510065.1 Parasporobacterium sp. | reverse complement strand
TTCGTAAAAGCCCAGCTTGCCGAACGCGTCCTTCGTACCGTACCAGGTATCGCCGACTGCGCTGCGGATCTTATATGTGCCGCCGGGAAGAAATGTTGTTGCGGAGCCGGATCCCGAGACAAATAGCAAGGATGCCAGCGTACCGTCGGTATCAAATACCATATAATAATGTGCTTCCTGCTCATTTCCCCAGTTGACGTCGAATGTCAGAGACATCTCTGAACTGTAGTAATAGTCATTGTGCCACAGCTCGCCGGTTGCCGGCCAGGGCTGTTCGCAGGCTGCCAGTCTGTCCTGCCAGTCACCGTAGTGGCTGTCGTAAAATGATTCCATGGCGCTGTAGTATCTTTCCTGGTTATAATAAAGCCCCGCCTTGATATACTGCAGCTGATCGGAATTTTCCGTGATCTCGAAATAATCAGAGAGCATATTGCAGGCGTCTTCCTCCTGGTTTTCGATCAGGTAGATTGCCAGAAGATCCCAGTAAATGTCGGTGTCCACGGTATTGATATCTTCCGTTGTGAGGCCGGTATTCTTCAGAAGGCTGTTCAGCGCGCCGAAGGTTCCGGGACCGGCACTGCCGTCCACGGCGATGTCACAGCCCAGTTCCACGAGGGTCTGCTGAAGACCCTTCGCCAGCTCCGAGTTATCGTTGTAGGACACCGTGTCTCCATTGTAGAACGCGAGCATGGTATCCAGCATCTCGGGCTTATCGCCCAGGCAGACGAGAAGGTCACTTACTTTTTCCAGTGCATACTCTTCGGGTGAAAGCTCAGGCTCCGCGGGTGTCGTGGTTTCGGGTTCCGTCGGCGCTTCCGTAGCAGGTTCCGTCGGAGCGGGTGCCTGAGTCTCTGGCTCCGCCGGAGCTTCGGTAGCCGGTTCCGCCGGTGCAGGCGCTGTGGTCTCCGGCTCTGCCGGCGCAGCCGCATTATTGCTGTTTAACTGTTCAATGATCTGCGAAAGCGAATTGCTAAAAGGCAGTGATAAGGTCTCCGGAGCATGCTCCGTCGCCGGAGCTTCCGTCTCCTGCGCTGACTCCTTGTTCCCGTTCAGCAGACTGTCAATGGCATTGGAATGGGAAAGAGATTCCAGAAAATTATCCCCGGCAAATGTCAGGACGGGAAGAGCAGTAAAGATCAGAAAAATGGAAAGGATGACTGTAATTGCCCGTTTCATAAAATGTTACCCCCTGTTTGATCGATCTGAATTGTCCTATGGAAAATAAAATGAAAACCCCAAAGGCATAGGAAATATGCCTGTATCTTATTTTATACATGATTGAGGGTGGAAGTGCAAATATATTTCCGCGCCGGGAAAGCGCTGCCGGGAAGCCGGATCAGACCGGCCGGGAATCGAACCCGTTTGCCCAGTCCGATTTCAGATAATAGATCAGGTAAATGACGCCGCTGATGCCCCAGGTGATGGGGTAAGCGGAGTAGATAAAATCGATCTTGCCGAACAGGTACATCACCGCATAGATATAGGCGATGCGGAAGACGCACCAGACGATCAGCATGATCGTCATAGGGACAAATGCTTTGCCGGCGCCGCGGCAGACGGCTGCCACTGCATGGGCGAAGGCCAGCATGCCGTAAAACAGCGATTCGATATGGGCCTGGGTGGTACCGAAAGCCACCACTTCGGGCGTGCT
>JAFWOB010000063.1 GCA_017510065.1 Parasporobacterium sp. | reverse complement strand
TTCGCTTATTTACTGAATGGTTGTCTTAATAAGTTCCGCGGATTTGCGTACTTTTTCTTCTCTGTCTACAAATGTGAAGAACTCAAGTCCGAAATATTTGTCATATCCTGTCTTGCTCAGCTGATCCAGGATGTAGCTGTAATCAAGCTCGCCGCCTGTCAGTTCACAGCGCTCCGGTGCTCCGGCTCCGTGGACATGTCCGATCAGGTCGATGTTGTCACGGATCGTATTGGTGATGTTGCCGGCAAAGAACTGGAAGTGGAAGATGTCATAGAGCATCTTGATATTGGGGCTGTTAACTTCCCGGAGAATGTCGAAAGGCTCCTTGGCACAGCGGAAGAATTTTCCGCTCAGAGGCTCTGCAAGAACCGTAAGTCCTGCTTCTTCTGCAAGAGGCGCGAGGCGTTTCAGTCCTTCCACCATTGCTGCATGAACCTCTTCACGGGGAAGATCGACCGGGTAAAAATCATCGCTGACGATGAGATTCGGTGTGCCGAGCTTCTTAGCTGCTTCTACGCTGTCCTTGAATCCCTGGACAAAATCGTCCAGATGAGCCGGATCGCCCCAGAACTTGCCGTTTTTCTGGCAGAAGGAAACAATTTCCATATCACGTTTCTTCGCTTCTGCTGCCAGAAGGTCGAGGTCACGTCCTTCAAAATCAAAGAGCTCGATCCCGTGAAGTCCATTGGATTTTGCCAGGTCCATTGCCTTGCACAGGCCCTCTTCATCCGGCCAGATCGGGCCATGTTCGCCCGGAGCTACAAACATAATATCTGCTACTAAACTGTATTTCATAATTGCGTCCTCCTGCTTCTGAAAGCTTGTTCACGTTTGTTTGTCTCTTGATGGTTTCAGTATAGCGGGTTTGAAAACGAAATGCGCTCAGATTTGAAATATTTGTTTTCAAAATCCATACATTTGTTTCAGAAATGAAAACCTTTTTCTTGAAGGTCACGGAATCATCTGCTATATATATAAAAAACAGGAGGAGCACCATGAATGTCTTGCAGTGTCTTACAGAGTTATATAATTCCCAGGATATAGACAGCATTTACAAGGAACTTGCCCTGCAAATACTGGGGAACCTGGATCAGATGAAACGCGTTACAATTTATGATATCGCGGAACTTACGAATTCCTCCAGAACAACGGTCTGGAGACTGGTCCAGAAACTGGGATATGACAGCTTTTCGGATTTCCGGTATGCGCTTCAGTCTGCTGCCTCCCAATATGTCTATTATAATCGTATGGTAGAGCAGCGGAAAACCATATCCGGGGAAAAACTGATCAGGACGCTTTCCGAACAGCTTCTGGAAGCGAACGATGTGCTCACACAGCTGGTATCTGAAAAAGAGATCGATGAATTGACAGATGAGATCTCCGATGCATCAAAGGTACATTTCTATCTTCCGTTTCGTACATCCTTTGTCTATTCATTTCAGCAGAATCTATGGTATGGCGGAAAAGACTCGGAATACCGCTGCCTGATCCCGGACATGCTTTCTACCACCAGATATCTCAATGACAATTCCATCGTACTCATCAGTTCCATTGAGCATGCGGAAACACAGGATATGACCAAGGTTTTTGAAGCGATCAAAGAAAAGGGAAGTACCATCTGGCTGACCGGAAACTTCGAATCCCGTTACGCGAATTATGCGGACAGGCTCCTTCTGATATCAAAAGCAAAACCTGCAGCCTGGCTCATTGCGTTTGAATATTTCATCCTTGCGCTCAGTGAGAGATACCGGGGGAAATATATAGACCTGTAAAAGGAGATCTGAGCGATCAGAAAAAAGCAAAGTGTTATTACGAACCGGGAAATGTTGGTATTTCAACATTTTCCGGTTTTTTCGCTTTACTTTTGATTGGTATTTATTTGTCAATCATGCCGGGCAGCTGACCGAATAGGAAGAGAAAACGACCTTTCAGGCATATGCTATTGAAACGGATAATCTTTATTTTTATTTTAAAAATACGATTATAGTCTGAATACATTAAGGAGGTGTTCTAGTGAAAAAGAAAGTTTTGGCTGTATTGCTGTGTTTTGTGTTTGCAACGAGCTCACTTGGGATCATTGCGATGGCAGATGAAGCACCGGCAATTGGGGATACCAGTGTCGAAGCCGTATCAGCAGAGATTGACGGTACGGTGTATCAGGGAGAACTGTCAACAGGCGCGACATACTTTGCCTATATTCCCGCAAATGAAAATTATGGCAACAGAGCAACATCCAACCCGCTTTTGGTCGTTTACGGAGACGCGGCTTTTACTGCGGAATCTGCAAAAGACACCGTGATCGCATCAGGGCTTGGTGCTATTGCGGATCATGAGCAGGGTCCGGTGATCCTGGTTAATCCATTGGGCGAAACCTGGACAGAAGAAGATCAGGCTTCCTATATTGCGGTAAAAGATATGTTCTCCGACGGGACCGGAAACGGATACGGAATGTACAATCAGGAAGGAAATGAAGGAAAGTCTGCGGCAGTAACCAATGAAGACGGTTCAGAAACTCCGGGCAGTTATCCGGGAACCTGCACAAGAACTTATGTTTTCGCAGAAGGCAGCGGGGCTGATTTCGTTTATGAGTATCTGGCACAGGGTATCTTTTCTGCCGCACAGTATGTCGGAAATGCGGTCTGGAAACCGACAGGTCTGTTCCTGTTAAATGCAGCAAGCCAGGAAGCTGTTGACCTGAAAGGCGCAACTGCAGAGGATTATGCGCATCTGGAAAATGATGCAGCCCGTCCTGTACCGGCTGTTATTGTGAATGGTTCTGAGGCAATACAGAATGCATTTGCTGAACTGGAGGACGATTCTTATTATCAGATCTGTGAAAGCGAAGCAAAAAATCTGGCAGAGGCCAAAACAGAATTGCTGGCAGCTTATGACGATATACTTGAACATAACTGGACCAGAGATATGGGCGAAGGCATCTCCCTTCTTCCGCTTCGCAGTGCTGCGGCACAGGGACTTGTAGAATCCAAAGAAGTGTTAACTTCTGAAAACGGAATGAATGTCATTTACTATCAGTATCTGCCGGAAGAATATGAAACAATGGAAGATGGTTCCCTGCCGCTGGTTTTAGGATTCCATGGCGGTGGTAACGATGCGGAAATGTTTGTATGGTCCTCCGGATGGGCAGAGGTCGCTGCGGATCATGATTTTATGCTTGTCTCTGTAGATCAGCACGTTGCTCTGCAGACAGATGAAAATCTGGGGATCGTTCTGGAGATCGTTAAGGCGCTGGAAGAGAAATACCCGGTGATAGACGCCTCCAGGGTTTATGCAACAGGATTCTCGATGGGCAGTATCATGTCCAGCCTGCTGGGATTCAATTATGATGATGTATTTGCAGCAATTGCACCGACAAATGCGATTTCATTCCTGGAGCCGGCTCATGGAAATATTGTTCCTGTTTTCTACAATGCAGGAGAGAATTCTCACTTTAATCTTCCTTTCATGATGGAAGGAGCAATGGCTGAAGTTCCTACAACGAATATCGAAGGCAGAGACAAATTCCTGGCTCTTATGGTCAATAACGGTGTAATGACGCAGGAAGAGGCAGATGCTTATGAATGGCCGGAGCTTAATGACGAGTTTGTTCCGTCCTTTGCGACAGGCGATGCGAAATACGGCATTGAAGCAGACGAAACGGTAACTGTAAACTGCGATATGTACTACGGCGTTGAAGAGACTATCAGGTACTACAACAGCGCGGACGGAAACTGCTACACTGCATTTTCTTCTGCTACTTACGCAGGACATGAACCTCTCTGGACAGTTTCTCAGAATGCCTGGGATTTCATGAGCCGGTTCAGCAGAAATGCTGATGGTACGATCAGCGTTGGGGAATAATAAAACTGTTTGATTAAAAAAGGAGGAAAGGCAATGAAGAACAGAAAGTTCATGGCTTTGTGCATTGCAGCGATCATGGTCATTTCCATGGCATTCACGGGAACGGCTGCATTTGCAGAGGAAGCCGCAGCTGAATCAAATGGGTATTCACTTAGCTACGAGGAAAACCTTGTGGAAGTGGAAGGCGGAACATTAATGGGATTTCAGTATGATGGGATCTATACGTTCCTTGGCGTTCAGTATGCCCAGGCGGAAAGATTTGAAATGCCGCAGAAAGTAGATCCCTGGGAAGGGATCAAGCCGGCGCTTGTATACAAGGAAATCTCCCCGGCAATGTATCCGGATACGGTTGGCAATGAAAAGTTCTGGACAAAGGCTCCCCTCAGCCTGGAGACACAGAATGAAACCTGCCAGTACCTGAATATCTGGTCACCTGATCTGAATCCGGATGAGCCGAAGGCTGTTATGGTATTCCTGCACGGAGGCGGATATTCCAGCGGCTCCGCAACAGAATGCATTGCGCAGGATCTGACAGACATGAGCAAGTTCGGTGATGTGGTTGCTGTCAGCCTTAACCACAGACTGAATGTTCTCGGCTTCTTTGATGTTTCTGACTATGGCGAAGAGTATAAATATTCAGGCAATGCCGGCATGGCAGATATCGTTGCAGCCCTTGAATGGGTAAGGGACAATATCGCAAAATTCGGCGGCGATCCTGAAAATGTCACGATCTTCGGACAGTCCGGCGGCGGCGGAAAAGTCAGCACACTTCTGGCAATGCCTTCCGCACAGGGACTTTTCTGCAAAGCGATCGTTCAGAGCGGCGGCGCATCCAATCTGAAGCAGGAAGATGCAAAAGCAGCAGCGAAGGCTACCATGGATTACCTGGGAGTTACAACGGTTGAGGAACTGAAGGAACTTCCATACGCCGAACTGTATGCGGCAGCAAGTGCATGCGGCGTTTCCTTCTCACCGTGCATCGATGGTGATTTCTATCTTGGAACATTTGTAGACGGACATTACACGGATCTTGCCAATGATATCCCGACGATCATCGGTACTACATTTGGCGAATTCAGCTCCAACGGCGTTCCGATCGTTGGCGAAGGCGGTATTACCAACGAAACCGGATTCTTAAGTGACGAGGAAGTCATGGTCAAGATCGCAGAAAAATATGGTGAAGACAATGCGGAAGCGATCGCAGCAGAATTTGCAAAAGCATATCCCGGACATCCTCTTCATGATGTACTCTGGATCAACGCCAGAGCCTGGGATGAAGAGCAGTATAATGCGCTTGGATTTGCTTTAGGCAAAGACGCCTGCTGGTCTGCAATCGCAAAATCCGAGACATCCAATGCTCCTGTTTATGCATATGTGTTTGCGCTTGATTATCCGATCTTCGGCGGCGTAACCGCAACGCATGGCGCAGATCTGGGTTATTGCTTCCATACCATGGACAGATTCAAACTTCAGACATTTAATGCACCGATCACTTACGAACTTCAGGACGTAGTCTGCAGAGCATGGACCAACTTTGCGAAGACCGGTGATCCGAGCCAGGATGGACTTGTATGGGAACCGATCACTGCTGACGGCGGCGCAACGATGATCTTTGACGCGGAAAGTGAAGTGCGGTACTTCCATGATAAAGAGCTCATGACCCTGATCAGCCAGGCTCCGTCAAGCTCCGGCGCATCCGCTTCTGAAGAAGCTGAAGAAGCAGAGTCCGCAGAGGGAGAATCCGCAGAAGAGGAAGCTGCTCCGCAGGACTGAGAACATGAAAACCTTTCTCTAAAGATATAGAAATTGTCCCAAGGGTATCCTGTGATATTCTCTGTCACAGGATACCCTTCTTATATCACAGAAACTGCCTGTAACTATGAATGGTCAATCAGCAGTGCAGGAGTTTGACCTGGGATAAAACAGCTGATCCAAACAAATCAGCCAGAGACAGGAAAAAAGATGAACAGGAAGTTTATCTTTCGATAAGGATCGCTATAGTATCAAGTACAAGCTTTTTACCCGGATGAAGGACAGAAAGAAGGCGAGTGCATTGATCAATATAGCAATTATCGAAGATGAACCGGTTGATCTTGAGAACATCAAGACGCTGCTCGGAACATATGAAGCACAGAAAGACTGCCCGATGAAAACGGACAGTTTTACCAGCGGAGAGTCGTTTCTCTGCGCGAAAGGAACCGCATATGACCTGATCTTCATGGATATGCAGCTGGGAGGAATGGACGGGATCGAGACTTCCAGGAAGCTGAGGGAACATAATCCGGATGTGATCATTGTGATCGTTACCAGTCTGATGCAGTATGCCATCCAGGGCTACAGCATAAAAGCGGCGGATTATTTGCTTAAGCCGCTGGAATACGACCGATTTGCAGAAAAGATGGATGAGTTTTACAAGCTGATCCAGAAAAAAAGAAAATATATCGTTGTAAAAACGGAAAACGGAATGGCGAAAATAAGGATTTCCGACATCGCTTTTCTGGAGGTATTCGGTCACCAGTTATATATGATCTATAGTGGAAAAAGGGAACGAGTGATCAGTACGCTTTCAAAAATGGAAGCGGAACTTTCCCCTTACGGGTTTGTCAAATGCAATAAATGCTATCTGGTCAATCTGGCAATGGTGGAAGGGATTTATGGCGATGATGTGGAAGTCGGCGGGAAGCTGCTGAAGATCAGCAGAAGGGAAAAGGCGGACTTTATCCAGAAACTGACAAGATTTGCAGAAGGCTGATAATATGGTTACGATTGATACTGGCAACATTTCTGAAATGCTATACTGGGAATTTTCTGCTTTTTTAACAGTATGGCCTTCCATTCTGATCTCTTTCTTCGTGCAGAAGAAAAAGCATTATTGGATAAAGCTGCTTTGCTTTCTCTGCGGCTTTATCGCATTGATCACGATTCTCCAACTGAACGGGATCATTTATTTTAATGTCTGGTGGGGAGGATATGCCCTGCAGCTGATCTCTTTCGGCGTTTTCTTTCTGCTGAGCGATATCAGCCTGAAGGAAAAGTGCTACCTGGAGGTCTGGAGTCTTGCTTTTCAGAATCTGATGGCGCAGATCCCGGGACTGGTTGTCACCACGATAGATCCGGATCATATGTCTGACCTCATGGGAATCACCAAGCTGGTAAGCGCAATAGTTTTTTATACCCTTGCTGCCTTTGTGATCCGCTTCTGTATTTTCAGGGGAATTCAGGATATCAGCTGGTGGGAGGTCGCGGAGTCCTTCCTGATCACAGAAGGAGTGGCTCTCTTTAACGGATACATTTTCCGGAGACAGGAAAAAACAAGTATCGGTATTCGTGACAATATGGTGTTTATCCTTCAGGCCTTTGCCATGCTGTGCGTGATTCTGGTCCTGCTTATGCAGCTGGAGATCCGTTATCGTAAAAAGATGCAGATGGAAAATGAAATGAGGGAAAGGATCTGGTCGCTGGAAAAGAAACAGTTCGAAGAGCGGAAAGAACAGATCGACCTGATCAACCGCAAGTGCCATGACCTGAAACATCAGATAGCCGCCCTGGAATTTGTTTCCGATAAAAAAGACTATGAACAGAGCATTCAGGAAATGAAAGATGCGGTTCAGATGTATGATGATGACCTTCACACCGGAAATCTGGCCCTCGAAACCATTATTAAAGAAAAAAAGCTGCAGTACGAAGAAGAAGGGATCGTTTTAAAATGCGTTGTGGAAGGAATCCCCAAGGACTTCATGGATGTTGTTGACCTGTATGTGCTTCTGGGAAATATCCTGGACAACGCCATGGAAAGCGTGAAGCAGCTGTCTGATGAATCAGAACGGCTCGTTGAGATGCGGCTGTATCGCGACAGGAATATGATCCGGATGGTCTTCCGCAACCGGTATAACGGAGTACTGCGATTCAGCAGCGGACTGCCGGTCAGCACAAAAGTGCAGGACGGAAACCATGGATTCGGAATGCAGAGCATTCAGCATATCGTGGAAAAATATAACGGGGCGATGACGATCGATACAGAAAACGGAGTATTCCTGCTGAAGATCATGATCCCCGTATCGAAAGAGAACTCTCTATCCCAGTAGTCCCCATAAATGGCGGAACAAAAGAAGTGCCGCCAGATAGATAACATTCATGATCGTAAACACCAGAAAATAGCGGCCCTTTTTTCCGGGACAGCTGTTCGCCACGGCTTTATAGGAGATCAGGCTGGCCATGGAGGCAATCAGTGTCCCCAGGCCTCCCAGATTGACGCCGACGATCAACTCCCTGTAGTTGTCCGTGAACCCGGAGAGCAGCAGGGCAGCGGGCACATTGCTGATCACCTGGCTGGCGATCACTGCAGTCACAGCTTCTCTTCCGGCAATGATATCGGTCAGCACTCTGCTGACAGAAGGGATCCGTCCGAGATTTCCCGTAAATATAAAGAACCCTATAAAAGTAAACAGCAAGGCATAATCTACCTTGATCAGCAGTTGTTTCTTCAGGAAGAACACAACGATCAGGACCACTGCGCAGAGAACCCAGAACGGAAGGATCCTAAGGACCACTAAAAGCGCCAGGATGAAGAGAAGGCCATAAATAGATACACTGGTTTTATAGGAAGTATCCGATTCGGAGGCGGCAGTCAGGGTGGCTTTGGGGAGCCGTTTGTTTTTATCTGACAGCAGGCAGATGGAAAGGACCAGCAGCAGGAACGTGGCTGCGGTGTAGGGAAGCATCAGCCCGAGAAAAGCGCCAAAGGGCATTCCCGATAAACCATAAAGATACAGGTTCTGCGGATTGCCGATGGGCGTCAGCATACTGCCCAGATTGGCAGCCAGTGTTTCAAGAACGATCACCGGGATCAGCAGTTCATTCAGCCGGATCTGCGACAGGATAAAAACGGTGAAAGGAACAAAGGTGATCAGGGCAACATCATTGGTGATCAGCATGCTGAGGAAAAAACACAAAAAGATCAAAACAGCGGCCAGCTGCCAGATCCTTCGGGTTTTCTTCAGCAGACCGGCTCCCAGATTGCTGAAAAAACCGATGGATTTCAGTCCTTCCATGATCACCATCAGGCTCCACAGGATGCCCAGGGACCTGAGATCGATATATGACAGATAGCCGGCGTCCGGCGGTACCAGAAAAGCTGAGATAACAGCTGCTGCCCAGGCAGCGGTAAGAACGACTTCTTTCCTGCAGAAATGACCGATATTCTTTAGAACCTTCATGTATTGCCTATTTCTTTTTCAACTGCATGTATAACCAAAACGACAGTATTTTAAGCCAGAACAAGGGATAATACAAGAAGCACATTTTTGTGATCCGGTTTGCAGGAACATCGGGCAGTTGTTATAATAATTATCAGGAGTTGACGGTTTTTGCAGAAAGAAAGGAAACCAGAAAATGAAAGTGCTGATCATCTATTATACACAGTCCGGAAATACGCAGGCTGTGGCAAAAGCCATTGCCCGCGGCGCTGATGCAGCCGGGGCCAAAGTGCGGATGGTCCGGTTAAAGAATGCCACCTATGAAATGATGGACGAGTATGATCTGATCGGTATCGGCTCCCCTGTCTGGAAAGCGGATACTCCCAACATGCATGGGTTTATCGATCATATGCCGGATCAGAAGGGCAAACACTGCTTTGCGTTCAATACACATGGAACGCTGCCTCATCTTTATTTCCCCATCGTGCTGCCCAATCTGAAACGGCATGGACTGCTCCCCATCGGTTATAAAGACTGGTATGGGGATGTGGCGATGCCGGGGATGCCAAAGCCGTACTATACAGGTGGACACCCGGATGAACAGGATCTTACCGAAGCATTCGAGTTCGGCAGGGAAATGGTGGAGAACAGCATAAGGATCGCAGCAGGAGAAACGGATCTGATCTATCCGGATCCGGAGATGAATGATAAAGTGTTTGAGCAGGCGATGATCTGCTCCAATATGCTTTTGTGTCCCACCAATCCACAGGGAGCGTTTTACCGCATCCCGGAAAAGTGCCATTATCCCCAGTGCCATATCTGTATGGATAACTGCATGATGGGATATATCGATCTGCCCCAGGATCCGCCCAGGTTCGGCAATCGGGGATTTCAGTGCGACGATTGTCACGAATGCTCCTACTGCTTTATGCTTTGCCCGTTTGGCGCCGTGGAAACCAGCGATCCGGGACAGTTTGAACGAGAAAAAAGCCACCGCCATTTTAATTTTGAGGTAATGCTGGACCGCGATGAAGCGGAAGGTAAGTTTCGCCGTTTGGTGCCGATCGAAGAGGTGGGGTTTGATACCCCCTATGTCTTTTGGCATCCACAGCGGCCGTACCTGACCGCGCCGAAGGAGGACGACGAATTCAGCGAATAAAGTGAAGAACGAAACGAAGAATGATGACACTGTCATGAAATACCGGAATTACTTGAAAAAGTGATCCCGGTATTTTGTTTTTCGGTGAATTGAAGACTCATGAAGCGTTTCGGAGTGAAAAGTGTACAAAATCTTGAGTTGTGTACCCTTTTTCACATGTAAAGCTGGTTTTCATCATACTTTCTCCTGCTTTCCAGCTTTTTTATTGGACATTATCACCATATTGCAAATCATTTATTGTGTAATCCGCACTAATGAAGTCAGTTGATATCCTGTTGCCTTCCATTTAAATGGTACACAACTCAAGATTTTGTACATTTTTGCTGCAGCGTTCTGAGATATCAGATTCAGGAACAATAAAAATCGAAATATAATTATAAAAATAGAAACATGGAACATTAAATATAAATATATAAAGCGCTATAATACAAACCAAACAACGAGGAAGAAATCTACACGAAACAGAGATAAAAAAACGAAAACAAGGAGATTTATTATGAACAAGAAAGAACGAATTGATGCAGTATTAGCAGGTAAAAAGCCGGATCGTACTCCTATGGCCCTGGTGGATGGAGGTGCCTGGGTTGCTCTTCATAGTAATATGTCCTATCGGCAGCTGTACGGATCGGAAGACGGCGGCGCTGCCAAGATTGTTGAATTTGCAAAGGAAATTGATACCGATCTGATCAGTGCGGTCAGCGGCGTTTTCACTGCCTGCCTGAATGCATTCGGATGCCCCATCAATATTGATAAAACCGGTTTCCCGGTGGATACAGGCGTTGCTTTTAAGGATCCGGAAACGGAGATCCCAGCGCTTGATAAATCCACGATCCGTGAAAAGCTTCTTGCCAATGAATTCGTCTGCAATATGCTGAAACAGTGCCGCAACGTGAAAGCACTGGCAGGTGATGAGAAATATCTGATCGGCGATATCGCGGCTCCGTTTACCATGGCAGCAGTGATGGTGGGCTCTCAGGATTTCATCATGATGCTGATCGATGATCCGGAATTATGTGAACAGCTGATCGATTTTACTACCGAGGTCTGTATTGAAATGTTCAGACTGCTTCATGAAAATGGCTGTGACATCGCATTGCCGGCGGAACCGGTGGGCAGCGGCAGTATGATCTCCACTTCCATGTTTGAAGAATTCGCGGTTCCTGCATTAAAGAAAGTAAGAGAAGCACTTCCGGAATATAAGTATTTCTTTACTCATGTCTGCGGCGCTTCCGGCAGCAGAGTCCCCGGACTGATCGAAGCCGGTACTCAGGTTTTCTCCTGTGATTATCTGGTAGATCTGGAGACTGCTTTCAAAGACGCCGATGGCAAGCTGATGTTCTTTGGCAATATCAATCCGGCGGGTGCTATACTGCGCGGCACACCGGAGCAGGTCTATGAAGAAGCCTGCACGGCGATCCGCATTTCCGGCGGAAAGGGTCTGATCCTCGGTACGGGATGTGACCTGGCATCCGATGCCCCGCTTGAAAATGTAAAGGCATTATCCCGTGCCTGCAAAGATATGGCATAAAAATAAATAACCAGGTTTTATCAAAACCGGAATTGTCTGTAAGATTAGGCAGTTCCGGTTTTTTAACTGTAAAAGTTCTGTACAGTATAGGTTGACTTCCCGGATGTGGACAGAATATGATGAAACAAAGATGGAAAGGAAGAAGGTCCCTATGAAGCACGCAGATATTATTTCCCAATTAACGAACCGGCAGAAGGCGGATCTTCTGACAGGACGGGATTTCTGGACGACCGCCACAATAGAGGCCCCGGAGATCCCTTCTGTCTTTCTTTCCGACGGCCCTCACGGCATCCGCAAACAGGCGGCGGCATCAGATCATATAGGGCTGAACGCCAGCCTTCCGGCGACCTGCTTTCCTACGGCGGCTTCTATGGCCAACAGCTGGAATGAAAAGTTGGGACAGCAATTGGGTACTGCCCTGGGAGAAGAAGCCGCGGCGCAGAAAGTCCATGTGCTTCTGGGGCCCGGCGTCAATATGAAACGGAATCCTCTGTGCGGAAGAAATTTTGAATATTTTTCCGAAGATCCCTATCTGGCAGGCAAAATGGCAGCTTCTTATATCAGGGGGATCCAGAGCAACGGGGTTTCGGCCTGCGTCAAGCATTTTGCGCTGAATGATCAGGAACTGCGGCGGATGGTGATCGATTCCGTAGTGGATGAACGAACGATGCGAGAGATCTATCTGACTGCATTTGAGATGGCGGTCAAAGAAGGCGGGACCTGGTCTTTGATGTCATCCTATAATAAAGTCAACGGTACTTATGCAAATGAAAACAGGCATCTCCTGCAGGATATCCTGCGAAAGGAGTGGGGGTATGAAGGCGTCGTGGTAACGGACTGGGGCGGCTGTAACGACCGGGTACAGGGCGTACTCGCCGGGAATGAACTGGAAATGCCCGCCTGCCGGTATGGAGCGGATGATGTCTTTCAGGCACTGGAAGAAGGAACACTGCCTGCAAAGGCTGTCGATGAATGTCTGGACCGGCTGCTGGATCTGATCTTTCGGACGGATGCCGCCGTTCAGAAGAGCAAAACGACTTTTGATGTGGAGGTGCATCACGCCCTGGCAGAAAAATGCGCGGAAGAAAGTATCGTCCTTCTGAAAAACAGTGACCATGTTCTCCCGCTTTCCCGGGAGAAGGTCTGCTTCATCGGGGATTTTGCCCGGGAGCCCCGGTATCAGGGAGCCGGCTCTTCCATCGTTAATCCCACGAAGCTGGAAAGCATTCTGGATGAAGTCACAAAGAGCGATCTGGAGTATGCCGGGTTTGCCAGGGGATTTGAGCGATATGGGAAAAAGAATGAACAATTAAAAGAAGAAGCCATGCATCTGGCTGCTTCCTGCGATACGGTCGTGTACTTCGCAGGACTCGACGAGTTCAGCGAGTCGGAAGGGATCGACCGTCCTGACATGAAGATCCCGGCCAATCAAAGAGAGCTCTTTTCGAGCTTACGTTCCTTAAATAAGAAACTAATCGTCGTTTTATTCTGCGGCAGTCCGGTGGAACTGGACGAACTGGAAGCAGCGGACGGCATCCTGCATGCTTATCTGGGAGGCCAGGCGGTGGCGAAGGCAGTGCTTCGCATTCTGACCGGCCAGGCAAATCCCAGCGGCAAACTGGCAGAAAGCTATCCGTTCCATTATGAAGATGTCCCCTCGGCGGCTTACTATCATGCGGATGACTTTATGGCGGAACATAGGGAAGGATTGTTTGTGGGCTATCGGTATTACCAGGCGGCCCAGGTTCCGGTCCGTTATCCCTTTGGCTATGGGCTGTCCTATACACAGTTCACCTACCGGGATCTGACTGCGGATGAAAAAGGCGTCTCTTTTACCATCACCAATACCGGCAGCTGTGCCGGGGCGGAGATCGCCCAGCTATACATCTCGAAACCAGTTTCCGCCGCCTTTCGTCCCGCCAGGGAACTGAAAGGATTTCAGAAAGTATTCCTGGAGCCAGGCGAAACAAAAGCAGTCCGGATAGAGTTTGACGAGTACTCCTTCCGTATTTTTAATCCGAAGGCAGGCGCCTGGCAGATCGAGGAAGGAGCGTATCAGTTGCTGATCGGAGCCTCCAGTGAGAATATCCGGCTTGAAACCACGATCCGGATACCGGGAAATGCGACAGATTTCGGCTATGATCCAAGACAGCTGCCCGGTTATTACAAGGCAGCTGTGAAAAACATTTCTTCGGAGGAGTTCGAGCGGTTGTTGGGCCGAAAACTTCCGCGTCCCGCTGATCCTGATATCAGCAGCAGAAAGATCAGGATCCTGGCCGGAGAAAACACAACGGTCTCCGATCTGAAAAATGCGAAAGGATGGACAAGCCGTCTGCTTGCCGGCGGGATCCGTACCGCATACCGGTTTTTAAAAGCCATCGGAAAGAAATCTGCCGCCAACACACTGGAAATGGGCGTGTTCCATCTGCCTATCCGTTCCCTGGCCAAGTTTGGTGGCATGACCCGCCGTCAGATGGAAGGCCTGCTCCTTATGTTTAACGGACATCCGATCAGCGGCATGAAGGCATTCCTTAAGAAATAAAAGGCCGCATCACCAGGCGAAGACTTTCTTCTCCTGTCCGGCTTCGTCTTTGTGATAATAGATTTTCTGACGGATCGGGATTTCCGGGGAATCCTTCCGAAGGAGCAGGATCCAGTCCTCTTCGGGTTCCTCTTGCGGAGTTGTTACGTGCAGGCGGCCGGACGGCACTTCGCTATAAAACGGATCCGTTGTTTCTGCCCCTTTCGCAGTATAGAATTTTCCATCCCGGGGATTGTACCACCATCCGTAAAGCGTTGTCCCGGCCGGTGCAAAACCTTCGAGACACAGACTTTCCTGCGCGCTTCCTGTATAGTAAACGGCGAGTGCTTCGCCCTGCAGTACATAGGCTGCCTGCCGGTGTTGCTGTTCGCAGGATTCTGTTCGCTTTTCCAATACTTCCTGGCAGGGGATGCTGTTGTAAGCTTCCAGATCCTCCAGGAAACTGCGCAGAAAGGCAATCTGCCCACTGGCTTCGGAATGGACCGCCTCATACCAGTCGGTACGCATCACCTGATTTCGTTCCTTTTCCGAGATCATGCACCAGACATTGGCGTGTCCATAGGTATAGCCAAAGGCGCCGGCCAGCAGGCTCCAGTAGGCGCGCTTGCGGACAATATCCGGTCCGTGAAATTTCGTCTCCGGCGTGATCGGCCAGGAAGTGGACATATCTTCATACGCCGGTTCGCCGTCCCAGACAGGAAGCGGTTTCCCCCTGTCATATTCCTTTTTTACGATCTCCCAGTTTTTGATATTCAGGCCATGCCCTGACTGCAGCATGATAAAGCTGATCCAGGCTTCTTCATCCGTCCAGTAGGACATGGTAGAGCACTCGCCAGTTTCCATTTCATGGCAGCTGTGGTACGTGATCATCAGGTCCTGCCACAAAGGATCCGGAACCTGTGCCTGAAGATCCTGCCCGGTGATCCCTTTTGCCAGTCCTTCCGCCAGCTTTCGCCAGACGGGTCTGTAATCTACATCTTTGTGAATGGGCTGCCGGTCGCCTCCCAGGCACCAGAGCAGATTGGGTCTGCTCTTATAGCGGTTTCCGATATAGTGCCCATATTCATAGGCGTTTTCTTCCGTCATGATCTTTTCGAACACGCCGCCGCCCCAGTCGTCCCCGGTCACCAGCTGGCCCCAGACGGGAAGCAGCAGAACATAGAAACCATAGGACTGTGCCATGTCCAGGATCTGGTCCAGATAGTGAAAATACGCTTCATTGGGGCGGCTCAGGTCATTGTCAAACAATGCCGGCTCTCCCGCGGGATTTCGCATCTTAACATCCCGCTCAGGATCCAGCGCACAGATCTGAAGCACGGTGAAGCCCTGCCTTTTTCTGGTTTGCATGTAATACTCGGCGTCATCCCATTTCATCCGCTGCGGCAGGGTCCATGCCGTATCTGCGATCCAGATCAGCGGTTTCCCGGAAACGGTTTCCAGATATCTGCCGTTTTCGGAAACTCTAATTCTTTCCATACTGTGCTTCCTCCTGCTTTATCGATCAGACTATTTGAAGAATCCCAGGGATTTCATATCCAGCGATCCTTCCCCGGAAAATGCAATGTACAGCGCCTGCGTTCCGCTGCATTTCTGAACCGGGATCCTGTGCAGCTTCCAGCTGTCACCACTGCTTTGCAGTTCATTGGTTCCGATTACCTGCTCTCCTTCCTCGTCCAGGGAAATGCTGATGCGGCCGCAGAAATCGCCCCGCAATTCCAGCAGAACAGAGGAGGGCTCCTGAAGATCAAAGTATTTGTATCCCACTACAGTATGATCCTTGATCCGGGTGATAAAATTCTGATTCTGCTTCTGGGTAACACAGACCTGGGTTTTCATGACGGGGTGCCAGTAATCAATTCGATTGCAAACCGTAGGATCGGTCAGATGGCAGCAGATGCCGGCCGGATAGATTCCGGTGGCGGCGAGCGGCGATCCGTTCAGACCGCAGCTGGTAATCTCCACCTGCGTGATGCTGCCGTCTGGTGCCAGACAGACTTTTTCCGCGCAGCCCTGCCGGGAGAATTCCGTACCATTGGTCTGCCGGTGATAAAACACATAGAGGTCCTCTCCTACCTGCACCAGGCCGCCGTGATTGTTGCCCAGGGGGTAGACAGGCGTTTGTCTGTCGTTCAGCCCGATATCCCCGTTGGATACCAGGATCCCGCCATAGTGAAAATCCTTGTCGGGATAGTCGCTTACGGCGTAGCACAGCTCGTGGCTCTTATGGCTGGAATATACAAAGTAGTACCGTCCCCGGATCTTACGAATGGAGGATGCTTCGAAAAAGCCGTGCCCTTCAAATCCCGTGCCCTGGGTGTGGTTGCCTCCGGGGATCAGGACCCGGGGCTCTTCCCGGCAGGTCAGCATATCAGGCTCAAGCTCCACCACCATGGAGTTTTCTCCGAAAACAAGGTTCGTCATTTCCCGGAATTTTTTCTGCTGCGCTTCCGGCATGGCGTTTAATTCTTCTTCGGTAAACTCCGGTAAATGAACTTCTTTTTCGCAGGCCGGAGCGAATCCGTAATACAGATACACTCTTCCGTCATCATCCGTCAGGACAGCAGGGTCAAATACCATTCCTTCCTGCAGCAGTTTTCCTCCCAGAATATGAGATGGGTAATGCACGTGACCATAAAAAGAGAAGGGTCCTGCGGGCTGATCGCTGACAGCCACGCCGATCTCGGGATAAAAGCTGAAGCAGTAATACAGATAATACCGGCCGTCCGGCCCTTTCGTCACATCCGGCGCCCACAGCTGCATGGCATCTTCCCGGTTGGAAGGATCCTGTGTCCGCAGATAGCTGACGCCTTCGCTTCTCCAGTTCCGAAGATCGGATACCGGAGCAGACCATACCTCATAATGGTCCTCGCAGTAAACAGTGCTGCCCGCCTTGTCATGCGAGCCGTAGATATAGAGCCGGTC
>JAFWOB010000009.1 GCA_017510065.1 Parasporobacterium sp. | reverse complement strand
GTATTCTTAAATATGAAAAAAACTTGATCTGAGAACAGCAGGTGTTCTTGGAACGGAAAATGGTCTAATCTGAGAACACATCAAGCTCTTCATCCGCCGGCGGCGGGGTCTTGCTGTTGTTGTAGTACTGCATGGGACTGATGCCTTCGAGCTGCTTAAACAGCCTGGAGAAATAATAAGGATCTTCGAAGCCGCATTGGAAGGCGATCTCACTGATCGACATGGTGGCCTTGTTCCGGAGGATCCGCTTCTTGGCCAGCTGGATCCGCAGCTGGTTAAAATAGCGGATCGGAGAACATCCGCACTGCTCCCGGAAGAGCTTTCGGAAATGATTGGGGGAATAGGGAGACAGTTGGAAGATCTGCTCGATGCAAAAAGATGGATCTTCTACATGATCGGCCATGAGTCTCTGGGCAGCCTGGACCTCCGGGCTGTGGGCAGATGTATTTTTCCAGTGGCTTAAGAGGTTTTGCATGGCGTCCGCGATGGAGCGAAGGAAGCGCTCCGCATAAATGTCAGTACCCGGATTCATGGGATACTCCAGCGCCACATTGAAAAGCGCCGTAAAGGACTGCCGCTCGTCATCCTGGAACACATGCACATTTTCCGGCTCTTTCTGAAAACAGAAATCCGGGATGAGTACAGAGCCGTCTACAAATCCTTCTTCGGACCGTTTGCTGTGGTAGATCCCGGGACGGATGCAGAAGATCGTACCCGGAGAAAAAGGGTATTCTTCATTGTCGATCACAGCGATCCCATCTCCTTCCAGATTGAGCAGCACTTCCCAGAACTCATGCTTATGGGAAGGAAACTCCAGGAGTCTTTGCTTTTTGCTCATGAAAAAATAATCCATTTAATTGTGGCTCCTCCGCCGTATTTCCTGTTTTTTCAAAGTTTATGATAATATCTAATCGTAATTTTGTCCATTTATTTCGTTAGAACGTGTATGGAAAATCTGAGCCCGGGAACGTATAGTAATGGCAGATGGTTACAACCGATCTGGTTCAGCAAGAAAGGAGATTTCAATTATGGAGAAAAAAGGAACCCCGAGAAGAGGGATCTGTCTGTACAGTTATCATAATCTTCTGGGAAAAACGATGACTTTGGAAGACGCGTTTCTGGAAATGTATGACACAGGCGCCACCTGTTTCGAGTTTCTGACCAGTTATATCCCCGGATATCCGAATCCGACTCCGGAGTGGGTGGATAAATACTGGGGGCTTTGCGAGAAATATCAGCTGCAGCCTTCCGAACTGGGCCACTGGGCAGAGAATCATCTGAGAAGAGGCCCCGGCATGACAGATGAGGAAGTGGTGGAAGAACTGAAGATGGACTTCCGGCTTGCCAATCTGCTGGGATTCAAGGCACTTCGTACCAAGATTACCTGCACCAACATGATGTGCGATCCGGAACCGGGCTGGCAGAATTATATCGAAAAGGCACTTCCCTATGCAGAAAAATATGATGTCGTGATGCAGAATGAAGTCCATCTTCCCACCACATTGCATACCCCGCACATCCGGGATGAATATCTGGATTTTATCCATCGCACCGGGACGAAGCACTTCGGATTCAATATCGACTTCGGTACCTTCCAGACCAAACCGGCCAAAGGACTGGAGTGGATGAGTGATTTCAAGGATATCTCCAAACCGGAAGAAATCGTGGATTTCCTGCCTTACAGCAAGGTATGCCATGGAAAGTTCACCGGCGTGAATGAAAACTTCGAGGAAGAGACCATCCCCTATGCGGAAGTGATCAAGCTGATGGTGGATAACGGCTGGAGCGGCGACATTTTGTCGGAAATGGAGATCCCGATCCGTTTCTTTGCGGAAGACAGCGCGGAGAATTTTGCGCAGGCTATGGTGGAGATCCCGGAGCAGGTACGCCGTCATCAGATCATGTTGCGGAATATCCTGGGATATTGATGCAGAAGAAAGGAGCATACTACAATGGTAGAATTTCAGACGATCCAGCAGCGTGGATTTCATAATACATATGACGAAAACGGTAAGATCAACGGATTTGAATTCCGCTTTGTTCCGAAATATTACAAAGGATACTGGTTTTCACAGTGCCGCTTCGGCAATATCACGGTGGACGGCGAAGTGTTTGACCGAGATGAAGTGATCTATGTTTATGACGGAATGGAGTACAGCAGGGAAGAACTCTTCAGTCTTCGCAAATACTGGCAGTTCAGGGAGCCGCTTACCTTCCGGGTTCGCAAAGAAGGCGGCCTTTCCATCGGGTATCATAATGTAGGTCTTCAGTTTGGCTGGGTGCTCAACTACAACGGAGCGTTGGAGGCAGAAGCTGACGGCTCAGGTCTCGGCAATATGGCCCATATGTTCGGGACAGACCACGAAAGGCGCATGCTGCTCTGCAGATAACGAAAGCAGGGTGGATCCAGATCACATGGATTGATGAACGGCAGGAAATACTCCTGCCGTTTCTTTACTTGAAGGGTCTTCTGATCTGGGATACAATAGAACCGATTTTCTGATGTTATATATCAGAGGAAAAATGTTATTGCTTAGGAGGAAAACAGCATGGCAGTCAATCGCTTTGTATTAAATGGCATGTCCTTCCACGGACATGGCGCGATCAATGAAATTCCCGGGATCATTGCTTCCAAAGGCTTCAGGAAAGCATTTGTGGCTTCCGATCCCGATCTGGTGAAATTCGGCGTCACCGCCAAGATCACCGATCTGCTGGAGCAGAACCATATCGATTATGTGGTCTATTCCAATATCAAACCCAATCCCACGATCCAGAATGTCCAGGAGGGCGTGGACGCTTATAAAGCTTCCGGCGCGGACTTCATGATCACCATTGGCGGCGGATCCTCCATGGATACCGGCAAGGGCATCGGCATTATCGTAAATAATCCGGAATACTATGATGTGCGTTCTTTAGAGGGCGTTGCTCCGACGAAAAACCGCACTGTATTTACCATCGCTGTGCCGACCACCGGCGGAACCGGCGCGGAATCCACCATCAATTATGTCATTACCGATGTGGAGAAAAAGAGAAAATTCGTGTGTGTGGACCCCAACGATATTCCGGATGTGGCAGTGGTCGACCCGGATATGATGTCTTCCATGCCGAAGGGTTTAACCGCTTCCACCGGAATGGACGCTCTGACCCATGCGATCGAAGGATATACCACGAAAGCGGCCTGGGCTCTTTCTGACTGCCTCGATCTGGAAGCGATCAAACTGATTGCGAAGAATCTGCGGGCAGCAGTCCAGAATGACCCTGACGGACGGGAAGGAATGGCTCTGGCGCAGTATGTGACGGCCATGGCTTATTCCAATGTCGGTCTGGGGATCGCCCATTCCATGGCCCATACATTAGGCGCCGTTTATGACACGCCCCATGGCGTTGCCTGCGCCATGATGCTCCCCATCGTCATGGAGTTCAACAAAGACTTTACCGGAGAAAAATACAAAGCCATCGCGGAAGCATTTGGCGTCGACACTGCCGGAATGGATCAGGAGACCTACCGCAAGGCTGCCATCGACGCGGTCCAGCAGCTGTCCGTCGATGTTGGAATTCCTACTAAGCTGGAAAAACTCAAAGAAGAAGATCTTCCGTTCCTGTGCGAATCCGCTGCAGCAGACGCCTGCGCACCGGGCAATCCCAGGGAAGCATCTCTGGAGGACTTTGAAATGATGTTCCGGAAACTGATGTGATCGGTTTTTATTGTTGGAACATTTTCCGGAAACCATCTGCACCGGGCGCTTTCAGCGTCCGGTGTTTTTTCAGAAGGAAGACAAGGCTGCCTCTTTAGTGCTGATCTGGACAAAAAAGGCGATTGTGTACGCCAATTGCACAATAACTCCGATTGTGTACGGCGGAACGCCGGGGTTCCTGGATCCGGGCGATCCCTTATCGTAATATTGTTATAAAGTTGGTCTCTCAGCCTTCAATCTCATATTATTTTACATAACCTGCAGCGCACCTGCTATTGAAAGAGTCCCTTTTCATGTACACAAACGGACTTTTTGTGCCATCGACGTACACAAACGGGAAAAATGTGCAGTCGGCGTACACAACCGCCGATCATTGGCAACCGTCTCCTTGAGACAGGTCCCCTTTGAACAGGCCCTCCTGCGTACTCCGCACAACAGATTGCAGTCGGCAGTATGAGATGGTAGAATCTGACTTATCAGATCCATATTCTGATCGACGGCAATATATTTACGGAAAGGCATTTCAGGGAAACGACATGAGAAAAAAGAACGTATGATTGTTGCTGCTTCTTATATTGAGCATGATCATCGGGGCAGCTGGGCCTGCGCTGTCTTATGCGGCGGAATCATCTGCCGGAACTGCAACGATTTTACGGGTATGCGCGATTTAATCGCCGGTGATTGGCTGAAAATCGTTCACAACCGAAAAATCGTTGCAGGAAATGCTTTTGCATCTGCCGCCGGAAAAAGGGGCTGTGAAAAATGAACATTCATTTTTTCACAACCCCTTGATGTAGATTCTCCCGGGAAGTGATATGATTTATGCGAAAGGAGAAGAATTATGGCATATGACAATTTAGGGATCGACCTGTCCAGGACCTATGGATTCGGTTTTGATGATTATGATACCGCAAGGCTTCCAAAGCTGCCGGAAGAAGATCAGAAGAAATGGTATTCCAAATTTTATTACCAGGGAAGACCTGTTTTATCGGAACGGCAAAAAAGGGTATTCGCGAAAGGAAATACCATGAATCCGAAAGACGCCTTGCTTCCAGGGGCTTTTGACCTTCTTGCGGAGTAGGAGGAGATCGAAAACGATCTGGGATATTGTCTCCTGGATAATGGCGTGGGATACGGCTCTGCGCATGCCGTGATGCATGGCGTCACGATGGAGAAGTTTGAATGGTATAAAAAGCTGCGGATGGTGGATCAGCTCAGTTATCAGATCTGGTATCCGGGTTCCCATTACAGTGAACTGAACGGG
>JAFWOB010000062.1 GCA_017510065.1 Parasporobacterium sp. | reverse complement strand
TTCATGTTTGGTGCAGACAGGAAGGAGAATGTCCGCAAAATAGCAGTCATTTTCCATCCAGGGATGCTGGACGACGAAGCATTCGATGTCCGGATCGCGGTAGGCCTTCTGGAATTTGAAACCGTCATTCCAGCAGGTCACGTTGCAGGGGGCGGTGGACCAGATCATATGGATCCGGCTCATGCCAGGACGGGGATACTGGTTCGGCTTGAACTGGTCGTATACGGTGGGGACCCGCATGTTGCCGGGACGGGGCTTGGCTCCGGTGGAGAAGCAGCTCATGCCCATCCATTCCGCATGTTTGTCAACGATGGCTGTCTGCACCAGACAGCGGGGGATATACTGCTTCGGACCGGGAAGGACCTTGAACAGATCCACGATCTCCGGAGAACGCTGCTTCTGCTCCTCTGACAAAGAGAACCGGTTCATTTCAATGTCCGGGGGGATATCACCGGGCACAACCCTGGTGGCGTCGCAGATGTGCGGCACGGCCGGGGTAAATTCCGGGGTATAGGGGAAGGGGTAATTCTTCGCCCACATATTCCATTCGATCAGCTTACACTGATGAACGCCGGGCTTTCCGAGCCCCTGCATGCCCAGCAGCATGATCTCCAGGCGGGCCGGCTCCGTGGCGTAAGGCGCCCTTATATAGCTGCCGCCGTTTCCGTGGCAGATGGAGACAATGTTTTCTGCCCAGTAATCTGCCAGGGCTTTGATGGTCCAGACTTTGACGCCGCATTTTTCACTGGCCCATTTCGGGGTCTTGGGGATCCCGTCTTCTTTGCCAAGGACGTAGTCCGCGAATTTATCAAACCCATAAGCATGGGATGCGATATATTCCTTATCATAAGTGTCGTTTGTCAGCCACTGGTAGGCGATCGCCAGCTGCAGAGCCGCATCCGTATCCGGAAGGATCGGGATCCATTTGTCGGCGTGGATGGCGGCGCCGTAGTTGAGGTCCGGACAAATGTAAATGCTCTTGATCCCCAGCTCCGTAAACCAGTAGCAAAGAAGGGTCGGCATCTTCATGCCGAATCCCAGCGGAGTGACCTCAGGGTCACAGCCCCAGAAGAACAGGCCGTCGCAGTGCTCGGCCATATCCGGGATCAGGTTGCCCTGGGGATTTTGTTCGCCCACCGGTTCGCAGCCCCAGACATGCTTGGCACCCCAGTACCAGCCTTCCCAGGAATCCATGTTGCGCATCTGCTGGGTATAGCCGCCGGTCAGGGAGAACATCCGGTTGGGACAGCCATGGGACGGGGCAACATTTTTTCCTTCCCCATGCATATCGGATTCGCACAGAATGGCTTCCGGCGCATAGGTCTTGTTGATCCGCTTGATCTCGTCCGCGCACAATTTCGCTGCTTCTTCCCAGGAAATGCGCTCGTAGCCGCTGATCCCGCGGGTTTCCGGATGCCGGTCGCCATTAGGATCCCAGTCGATCCGTTTCATGGGATATAAGATCCGGTTGGGGGAGTACACCCTGGTCTTATAGCAAAGGCCCATGTGGGTGATGTTGACCCGCTGCGGCGGGTCAAAGCGTTTTCCCCGGGCCTGCATATGCCAGGGGTGGCAGTTGGCGTCGGTATATTCCGTGTCAAAATCGTAGGGATTGATCCGGGTGATCTTGCCGTCAGTGCAGTCCACTTCGCGCAGGGCTCCGCTTTCGGGCCCCATGAGACTGAAGCTGACCAGCCGTTTATAGTCAGGGTCGGTTTTTCTGCCCATTATGTCTTCCTCCTGATAAATCGCTGTGAGGTGGTTTATGACTGAGACGGAACGGCATTCTCCTTTTCCAGCCTCTTCGGTTCATAGGTAACATCAATGCCCAGTCGGTGCAATGTCCGTTTGTCCACGGCGGAAAGGGCCGCGGTGGTATGGAACTGGCAGCCGGACAGTTTGGGAAGCTGTGCAAGGGCTCTGGACGCCTGCTGGTCGATCACGGATGCCGTGGACAGGGCGATCAGCACTTCTTCCGGATGAAGCCGCGGGTTCTTGCTTCCCAGATACTGGATCTTCAGTTTCTGGATCGGGTCAATGGTAGCCGGGGAAAGCAGCATGGCGTCCTTGGGGATCCCTGCCAGATGACGGATCGACTTGAGGATACAGGCAGCAGAAGGACCTAATAGGTCTGTGGTCTTGCCGGTAATGATGGTTCCGTCTTCCAGTTCCAGGGCAGAGCAGACGTCGGCTGTCTCCTTGGCCCGCTCCCTTGCAGCGGCTACGACTTTGCGGTCGCTCACCGTGAGCTTGGCCTGCTTCATCAGGACCTGGATCTTGTTGACTTCTTCGATGGTCTTTGAACCATCGGCAACGCCGGCCAGAGCCTTGAAGTAACGGCGGATGATCTCCTGCTTACCGGCTTCCCGGCAGACCTCATCATCGCTGATACAGTTGCCGGCCATATTGACGCCCATGTCAGTCGGGCTGTTATAGGGACTCTCGCCGAAGATCTCCTCGAACATGGATTTCAGCACGGGGAAGATCTCCACATCCCGGTTGTAGTTGACGGTTGTCTTTCCATAGCAGTTCAGATGGAAAGGATCGATCATGTTGATATCATTGAGATCCGCTGTAGCGGCTTCATAAGCCAGGTTTACAGGATGCTCCAGAGGCAGGTTCCAGATCGGGAAGGTCTCGAACTTCGCATAGCCTGCATTGACCCCTCTTTTATGCTCGTGATAAAGCTGAGACAGACACACGCTCATCTTGCCGGAGCCGGGGCCCGGGGCCGTGACGACGATCAGGGGACGGGTCGTCTCCACAAAATCATTCTTTCCATAGCCGTCTTCGCTGATCACGATCTCCACATTGTTGGGATATCCCTGGATAAAGAAATGGTGGTAGACTTTGATGTTGCGCTGTGCCAGCTGTTCTTCGAAATGCCGGATGCTCCTGGAGTCGGAGTATTTGGTGATAACAACGCTGCTGACAAAGAGACCTCTGGAACGGTATTCCTCCACGAGCCTTAAAACGTCCAGATCGTATGTGATGCCCAGGTCTTCCCGGATCTTGCTGTGTTCAATGTCTTCCGCGCTGACGACCATGACCATTTCCACCTGGTCGGCAAACTGCAGGAGCATCTGCAGCTTGCTGTCGCTGTGAAATCCCGGAAGGACCCTGGAGGCATGCATATCATCCAGGAGCTTCCCGCCGAATTCCATATACAGCTTGTTGTCAAAGTGCGAGATCCGTTCCTTGATGTGCTCGGACTGCAGCTTTAAATATTTGTTGTTATCAAATCCTATCTTCATAAAAACTCCGTTTCCTGACTTCTGTGCAAAGACAATCTCTGCAACGATATTGTGCCGTTATCAGAAACGGCACAAATTGTATTGCCTGTATTTTTTTGCTGCCGGCTGTAACGCCTTCTTGTTTATACCGGGGATCCGCAGTATTCGCAGCATCCCTTTTCATCCGGAAGAGTGGTGGCGCCGCAGGACGGACATTTCACCGGGACCTTAGGTGCAGCGGCTGCCCTGGCTTCTTCCCTGGATCCTTCCCGGATGCCGTTGAAGATCTCTTTGATCTCTTCCAGCGATTGGGCATAGTTCTCATATTCGCTGCCGTGGCGCATCAGCTGACCGACAACGTGCTCCGTGACGGAGAAGGAGTTGATGCGGAAATTGATATCGTCAAAATAAGGATTGTTGACATAGACCGTGACGTTGAAATTATAATTGTAGGAATAATGAGGCGGCCGGTAGCTGACACTGTTGCCGTCCTTGTCCTTTGTCTTTTCTTCCGTTTTTGATTCATCGATCTTCGTCTCACAGCCTGTCACGCTGGAAAAGGGGATGACGTCGGGATTGGCTTCTTTCCACTTGTTCTGGGAGGTGATGATGAATTTCTTCTGATCTTCATCGATCAGGATCTTTGTGCCTTCTCCGATGGTGCGGGTGACGTTGAATTTCTCCACTTCCGCTTTGTTGGCCTCTCTGTAAGCCAGCTGTTCTTTGATGGATTCCACGGTGCTGTGGCGGCGCTCACTGAAAAACGGGGACAGTTTGTTTGCGCAGTCCTTGCAGCAGTTGCCGTCTTCGAGTTTCCGGTTGCCGAGAAGTTTGATCTGATTGCCGCAGATCGAGCAGTATTTTTTATCAAATAATCCCATATGATTCTCCTTCTGTGCGGTCTTTCATTACTAGTAAACTAAATATTTATATCATATTTTGATGTCGAATACAATTTCCACGCATCCATTTATTCCTCTTGCTTCCGGTTTGATGTCCGGTGGGATGAGGGATGACAGAAAAAGTTCGATTGCGTACGGCAATGTCACAATATTTTCGTTTGTGTACGGAAAAAAGAATGAAAAATGATCAAATCGGATAAATTTAAAAAAAAAGAATGAAATCCGGTACACAAACGACAAAATGATGCTGCGAAGCCGGGGATGCACGTACACAATCGGATGTTTTCTGCATTTGACGTACACGATCGGATGTTTTCTACGTTTGACACCATGGAAATAAAAAATCACAAAAAATTCATCGAAATCATAGAACTCCAAGGTTGTCTGAGGCAATGGCTATATTTACAATAAAAACAATATATTAGGTACCTATTGCTAACCAAAAGTGCCACAAAATTGCTCTTGTTTATCAATTATAAATAGTATAAAATCCGCTTACGGTAAACCGTTATTTAGTCCTTAAGGAGGGAAACAAAATGGCATATAAGATCAATGATGGTTGTGTTAGCTGCGGCGCATGTGCAGATGCTTGCCCGGTAAGCGCTATTTCCGAAGGCGACGGCAAATACGAAATCGATGCAGATGCTTGCCTGGATTGCGGCACCTGTGCAGATACCTGCCCGACCGGTTCTATTGAACAGGAATAATTCAAAAAAAGCGGATCCCCCCAGTCCTGAGCGGGCTGGGGGGATTTTTTTGCGTTTACTGATAAAATGCTGTCATATGATCTGTGAATTCCCGGATCAGGGGATTCTCATTTTTTCTGTTCCATAAGATACACAGCCAGGAATCGGTCTTAAGAGGAATGTTGAAGATCTCCTGATTGTGAGGTGTGTAACCGAACCGGATATCGCATACGACAGAACAGGGGATTGTATCCAGATTCAGTACGCAGGAGCGGAAGTTTTCGGATTCATAATGACTGGTAAATTCATACCCCAGAAATGAAGTTGTCCTGCGGGAGATTTCTTCCCAGTCGGAAGTTTCCCATATGCCGTAACTGGTGCTGATATGAGGAATCTCCCTGCAAGCCTCCCGCAGCTCCTCAATAGTGGTCTCCTGTGTGGTCTTTTTCGGTTGATAACCTGAAATAAACAGCCTCAGATCCTCTTTGGCGAAAGCAACGTAATCAAAATCCCCTCCGTTTACGATCTGAAGTTCATTGATAATGGCCACATCCAGGTCTCCCTGCTCGATCTGCTCCAACAGTATTTTGTTCCGATGTTGGAGTCCGGTGATCTCTGTATCCGGATATTTTTCCCGAAAAGATGACAATCCGCTGCTGATCCTGCCGAGGATATCAACATATTCTGTGACCCCGATATGAAATGAGCGGGCGATACCGGAATAATATTCCCGGATTTTCTGCTGTGTACCGGCGTAGAGGTCTTGCCATTGTACTGCGAAGGAATACAGCTTTTTTCCGCCTTCTGTCAGTTGAACCCCGCTTTTGCTCCTGACAAACAAGGCGCTTCCGATCTCTTTCTCCAGTGCCTGGATATTCTGGCTGACAGACTGCTGGGTCAGGAACAGCTTTCCGGCAGCAGCCGCGATGGATCCTGTATTGGCAGCCGTCATAAAACAATCGATCTGTATACGGTTCATTTCTGTCCCTCCCTGTTTTGCGCGATCCGGATGATATAGGATGCGAAATCATCTGCCGGTCCGAGTTCTGCGTGATATGGATGGCTGAGCATGATCTGTGCGGACAGATCTGTCTTTTCATAAGAATAATCATCCGTCTTATCTTTCTCCGGGGGGTACGATCCCACTGTAATGCCTCCGCTGAAAAGCACATTCAGCATGACTGTTCCCATATCATGGCAGATCGTAATGTTGCGGGGGGTAAATCCGAGACGGCGGCATAAACTGAGCCCCCTCATCCGGACCATATCAGGATGGGTTTCCCCTGCTTCAGGGGCAAAAAAAGGGTACAGACCCAGGTGGTCCAGGTCGTAAACAGCACTTGCACTTCGTATGATATAAAGGGATTCCTCTGTGAGCTTAGCAGATCTCCAGGAGGAGGGAAGATACCGGGTCATATAAGCGGAGGTGATCAGTAAATCCGTTTTCCCCCGGGCAGCAGCAGTTAACAGTTCCGCACTGTCCAGGTTCTGCAGCCGCAGCTCCAGCTCCGGATGAAGCTTCCGGTATTGTCTGGCAGCATCCAGAAACCAGGGAGGATTTCCCGTCCACTGGGAGAGTCCTATGGTAAGGGAACTCCCGGTATTCTTTACTGTAAATGCGGCAGCAATCTGTTCAATGATACCGCTGCGGAGAGAGAAATATTCCAGCATATAAGAACCTGCCATGGTAAGTTCCACCGGGGTACGATCCCGGAAGAACAGCTGATAGCCGGTTTCCTCTTCGATCGCCCGGATATGTTTGCTGACAGCCTGCTGCGAGATCCTCAGTTCTTTGGCAGTCAGGGAAAAACTCTTTGTCCGTGCAACGGAAGTAAAGCAGAAAATATCCAATTTGTTCATAGTCCCCTCATTTCATACAGCATATTACGGGTAACGTACACAGCAATGGTTGTGGCCTTACAACCAGATATCATACATTATTTTACAGGCTTTTCCGAGTGTTCCCATGAAAAATCAGACACAAAGGCTTGTAATATCCGACACAGGCCTGGAAGGATATACTGCGGAACCGTTTTATGAAGCCTGTTTTCGGCAGGATCGTGTTGTAGACATCTAATAAACTGCCTGTTTTTCAAACAAAAGAAGAATTGGTACATTTAACGTGCAGATAAAGTTTGCCGTATCTAAAGAAACAATGACAGAAACGGAGAATTCAAGATGGAAAAAATGAGAGCAGCCGTTTTTTACGGCGCTGGAGATATCCGCATGGAAGAACGTCCCGTTCCCAAGGCTGGTCCCGGGCAGATGGTAGTCAGGATCGATTACTGCGGAGTCTGCGGAACCGATATGGAAGCATATAAATATGAGATCGTGAAACCGGTCATCGTATTGGGACACGAAAATGTGGCCACGGTATACGAGATCGGAGAAGGTGTGGAAGGCTTCCATGTGGGTGATAAGGTTCTGTGCGGACCTCCTTCCTATTGTAAAGAACATTGTACAGCCTGTTCCCAGGGCAGACCGAATATCTGTGAACACGGATTTCCGCGTACAAACGGGATTGGCGGACCGGACGGCGGTTATGCGGAATATATGCTGATCGATGATCCGATGCATACCATGATCATTCCGGTTCCGGAAGGCGTGGATGAAAAAGACGCGGTGCTTTTTGATGTCATCTGCGTATCCCTGCATGCATTGCGTAAATCCAATTTCAAGTTCGGAGACACCGTGGCGATCTCCGGTACAGGCCCCATCGGACTGGCAGCGATTCAGATTGCCAAGGCAGCAGGAGCAAGAACCGTTGTGGCAATCGGAACCAGCGATCCGAAGCGGGAGATCTGCATGCAGTACGGTGCGGACGCTTATATCAATGCAAAGACCTGTCAGGATCTCGGCAAGGCTGTCAGAGAAGCCATCGGCAATCCGGACGGCGCTGATGTGACACTGGAATGCGCCGGCAACCAGGCCAGCCTTCTGAACTGTGTCATGCAGGTAGCGAAGGCCGGATCTCAGGTCATGCTGGTGGGTATCGTTGGAGAACCGCTCAGTCAGCTCTCCCTGGCC
>JAFWOB010000061.1 GCA_017510065.1 Parasporobacterium sp. | reverse complement strand
TGCCAGGGCCCTGTCCCTGAACCCGGACTTCATCGTCTGCGACGAGCCGGTTTCCGCATTGGATGTGTCCATTCAGGCACAGATCCTGAATCTTCTGCAGGACCTGCAGAAAGACAGGGGCCTTACCTACATGTTCATTACTCACGATATGTCCGTCGTTAAGCATATCTCCGATGATATCGCGGTTATGTATCTGGGCCAGATGATCGAGAAATGCCCCGCAAAGGAAATCTTCAAGAATACGATCCATCCGTATTCCCAGGCACTTCTGTCGGCTATCCCGATCCCGAACGTGCACCACAAACAGGAGCGGATGATCCTGAAAGGAGAGCTGACCTCTCCGATCGATCCCAAGCCCTGCTGCCGGTTCGCGGCCAGATGCCCGTACGCAACAGACAAGTGCCTTGCGGAAGAGCCTGTGCTGAGAGAATTGAAGCCGGGACATTCCGTAGCCTGCCATTTTGCAGAGAAATTTGTGAAATAATAAGTATTCTGGAAACCTCCGGCAGCTGCCGGAGGTTTTTTTCGGGGGCAGAACAGTAGGTGTTCTCAGATCAGGCGATTTTCATATTTGAGAACGGCAGGTGTTCTCAAATCAGGGTTTTTCATTTTTTGAGAATACAAAGTGTTCTTTATTTACCGTTTTTCATTTTTAAAGAACAGGTCAAGTATTCTCTATTTTTAGAATTGCCGTAATTAAGAATATAAAATATTCTTTTTTGGACAGTTACTGTGATTTAAGAATACTCGGGCAGTTCTCAAAAATCTGAATTGCCGAAATAAAGAACACTTTGTATTCTTATATTTTAAAATATCTGAAATAGAGAACACCTGGTGTTCTTGAAATCGTAAAATGGCTGAAATAAGAACAGCCGGCCACACTTTTGTAAAGGAGGATCCGCTGGATATGACGGTAAATGTAACGCTCCGCTATCTTTCAAAAGAACAGGTGACTATCAAAAAAGAAATAACCCTGGAAAGCAGCTGTACGGCCGGGGAACTTTCCGCGCGGATTATTCATGAGGAAGAAGAAAAGGAAGGCATCCGGTTTTCCGGCGCCAATATCGCCATGGTGGTAAACGGAAGGCTGGCCGCACCGGAACAGAGCCTGAAGGATGGCGATGAAATGCTGATCCTGCCCGTGGCGGCCGGCGGTTAACCCGGGAAACGGCGCTCCGGCTCTGCAAAGCGAGCCGAAAAGTAAAACAGACCTTGGTGCAAAACAAGCCAAAATATAAAACAGACCGCAGTCATTCGGATTGCGGTCTGTTATTTTATACTCTCAGCAGGTTGCAGATCATTCCTGCGGCGCTTCTTCGGGAGCAGGATACAGATCCTGTTTGACAAACTCCAGTCCTTCCACAAGGTCAAACAGTTCCGGAAGCGGCACGCCCGTATCGATATCGCAGCCGAGGGCCTCAAAGAAATTGTCTCCCAGTTTGTCGATATCGCATTTTCTGCCTTTCAGCGGGCCTTCCATTGGCTCTTCCCCGCGAAGCCGGGGAGACAGATACCAGTCTTTCCTGCGCTGTCCTTCCCTCAGGTTAAAGGCCTGGCGGATCAGAAAGCTGCGGATGCCGGTGTAGTACGCTTCCCTGTCGCTTTCGAGGAGGCCGGTGCAGGCGTGGATCCATTTCTGCATGCCGACCATACCGCCCGGGGTCGGGAACTGGGCGAAGTTGCAAAGGCCTGCGTTATAGCAGTTTTCATTGGCGGACATGGCGTAGACATCGGCAAATCCGGTACCGCGGAAATCCTGTCCTGTATAGGCTCCGCCAAGGCCGCCTCTCATGTGGCGTCCCGGAGTGGGATCATAGGCGAATACCCGGCCGGTGCCAATCTCTTCCCGCGGGTCATGCTGACCGATCTCGATCCCGCTGGCCAGCTGCAGATACTGCTCTCCCTTTCCGTAGGCTTTGCAGGCGTGCAAAGAGCCCAGCTTCAGGATCTTGCCGCAGCCTTCATCCAGGCAGATCTTATCGAAAATGGCTTTGACCGCCTGCTCATTTCCCCAGGTCAGTTCGATGCCGTCGAGATCGTCTTTGGTTAGCACCCCGTTTTCATAACATTCCATCGCCCAGGAAATGGTGTTTCCGCAGCTGATGGTATCGATACCGTAATCATTGGAACGCTGATTCATATAAAAGACCAGCTGGGCATCTTTGATCATCATGATGGTGCCGTAAGAAGCATAGGTTTCATATTCCGGGCGGGGCGTTTCCTTTATGCCATAGGGGCTGTCGTTGGTCACGTCATAGACTGCTCCGCAGTGGAGCGGACAGCTCATGCAGGCGTAGAGCCTTTTTTTCCATTTCGGGTCGGTCTTGGGAATGATCAGATCCTCGATCTCATCGATGCCCAGATCTTCGATGGACCCACCCCAGTTTTTCACCGGGTTCTTTCCGATGGAAAGGAAGAAATCAAGACCGTTGTTGCTGCCATAATTGAAAAATGCTGTGGCGAGAGGATTCTTGGCAATTCCTTCCCGGCACTCGGTATTCAGGCGTTTCACCTCTTCCGGGTCAAAGACTTCCATCTTCCCGGTTCCTTCCACAAAGATGGTCTTGAGCAGTTTGGAGCCGAACACCGCTCCGTTTCCGCCGCGGGCAGCAACCCGCTCCCGGTCGGTGACACATCCGGAAATATAGGAAAGGTTTTCCCCGGCAGGTCCGATGGAAAGAAGTTTCGGACGTTTGACGCCGTACTGCTTTACAAACCAGTCTTCCACTTCAGGGATCGTTTTTCCCCAGAGCTCCGACGCGTCACACAATTCCGGCACGCCGTCTTTGATATGCAGATAAACAGGCTTTTCGGATCTTCCCTTGATGATGACCGCGTCAAACCCGGCTTTTTTCAGTTCTGTAGAGAACAGGCCGCCTGCGTTGCTGTCATTGAAACCGCCGTATACCGGAGATTTATGGCAGACGAATGTCCGGTTGGCAAAAAAAGCCCCGGTTCCCACACAGGCGCCGCCGGTTACGACAATGACGCTCTCCGGGGACAGAGGATCGGTATGGGCGGGCATTTCCTGATACAGGTAATAAGCCCCCAGTCCGGGACCGCCGATGAAATTCCGGGCGATCTCTTCCGGAAGATCTCTGATCTCCAGAGCACCGGTGGAAAGATCTGCAAATAGAAGTTTTCCTGCGTAACCAAACATAAACCATGGTCCTTTCTCTGCAAACGTCAGGCAGTTGTATTAAAAACAGATCATATGTGTCCATAGAATAACAGGGAACAAAAACAGCGTCAATCCTTTCCGGCACCTGTCGTTTGGTCCGGGAGGGCAATTATCTGTCTTTGATTTTGACCTTGCAGGTTGGGAGAGGAACAAAAATGTAGGAAATAAGAAAGACAAAGAGTCTTTTTTGATATATAAGGCACCGGACAGAATTGCTACAATCCATGTACAGAATGGGATAAGAGTTCCCTTAACAGAAAGATGAGGATTAATCATGACAAATAAAGAAGTGATCAGAGCGTTTTACAAAGAGTTTTTCAATGATCATATCATCGAAGCAGCTGATAAATATGTGAGGGAAGATTATATCCAGCATAACCCGGGTGTTGATCAGGGCCGGCAGGCGCTGAAAGAAGCCTTTGCGGAAAAATTCATTTCCAATCCCACATTTCACCTGAATATCGTCAGGATCATCGAGGAAGACAACGTCTGTGCCGTGTATCTGAAAAATGTGGATCCGGAAGGAAACACGATCTGCCGCGTGGTGGACATCTATCGTCTGGAAGACGGAAAGCTGGCGGAACACTGGGATGTTCTGCAGCCCTGCCGCTAGAGAAGAAAGGGAGTATGCCATGAAAATGAAAGCAGCCTTAATGTATGGACCAAATGATATCCGGGTGGAAGAGACCGAAAAGCCGGTCTGCCCTTCCGACGGACTGATCTTGAAAATAATGGCAGTGGGCCTGTGCGGTTCCGATATCCGTAACCTGACCACGGATTCCAGGAAAGGAAAGTATCCGTTCATCTACGGGCACGAGATCGTAGGCGTGGTAGATGAGACAGGGCCGGAAGAGACCAAATACAAAGTCGGCGACAGATTATTTTTATTCCCCGGCACCTACTGCATGGAGTGTGAAGAATGCGTCAGCGGACACAGTGAGAACTGCAGCAATGAGCATGTGGCGAAACTGGCGGGAACCGGCGGATTTGCCCAGTATATCGCAGTGGGCGGGGAAAAGATCCATTATGGCGGGATCTATGAGATCCCGGAAGATGTTACCTTTGAAGCCGCCAGCCTGGGAGAACCGCTGACAAGCGTCTTTGCCTGTCTGGAAAATATCGGCGTTGGATTTTCCGATACCATCGTGATCATCGGTGCCGGTCCGATCGGCGATTTTATGGCACAGCTGTCCAAAATCCGCGGTGCCCAGAAAGTCATCATGATCGATATCAATGACTCCAGGCTCCAGATGGCAAAACAGTTTGGCGTTGATCATATCATCAACAGTTCCGAAGAAGATCCCATCGAAGCGGTATTGAAACTGACCAATAGAAGAGGCGCTGACAAAGTCATTTCCGCGACGCCGGCCAATGCGACCCAGGCCCAGAGCCTTTACATGGTCAGGAAAGGCGGTCTCGTGGTCTTCTTCGGCGGCGTTCCCAAGGGATCCCTGACGGAACTGGATACCAACCTGATCCATTACAACAACATCTGGATCAAAGGCCATTTCGGCGCTTCCTATGATCAGTCCAAACGGGCGTTCCAGCTGGCTATCTCCCCGACATTTCCGACGGAGAAATTTATCACCCATATTCTTCCGCTGGATAAGATCAACGAAGGGATCTCGCTTACCAGAAGCGGTGAGGCTATCAAGGTGGTCCTTCATCCCTGGGACTGACGGAATAAGGATTTATGACAGTGTGATGTAAAAAAGAATCCGTTCAGGAGGAGTAATATGTCAGAACAGAATCAATTTGTCATAGGCATGGACTGCGGCACCACGAATATCAAAGCGGTTGTGCTCCGCAGCGATGGGAAAGTGATCGCCAAAGCGAGCAGGCCCAGTACTTTTTTGCAGTCCGGCCCGAACATGCATGAACAGGATGCCAATGAATGGTGGAAAAGCGCGTCGGAGATCTTTTCAGAGTTATCGAAAAGCCTGAGCCGGGAGGAGCTGCTCCATATCACAGGGATCTGCGTCAGTTCCCACACGGTGACTATGCTTCCGGTGGACAGCAAAGGGATGCCTCTTCGGATGGCCATGACCTATCAGGACGGAAGATCTTCCGGGGAACTGGAAGAGATCCTGGATACGATCGGGCGGGACAGGTTCATCAATATTGTCGGCGGACAGCCGTCCGTGGCGTTTCTTCCTAATAAATTACTGTGGTTCAGACGCAATGAGCCGGATCTGTATGAAAGGACCGCGGCCTTCCTGCAGGCGAGCTCTTATATCAATTATAAACTGACCGGCGTGATGGTCACGGATACGGACCAGGCTTACAGAACCCAGTGTATGGATGTGGAAAAGCAAGCCTGGTCAGAAGAGATCTCCTCTGTGATCGGCGTGGATTTTTCCGAAAAAATGCCGGAGCTGAAACAGGTGGACGAGATCATCGGGTATGTTACCCCGGAAGCAGCAAAGGAAACAGGACTTGCAGCGGGAATCCCCGTCCTTGCCGGCTGCTCGGACGCCATGGCCGCCATGTATGCCACCGGGATCAGCCGTATGGGAGAAGCCGGGGAATCCTCCGGAACGACTTCCCTGGTATTTGCCGGAAGCGAAGTACAAAGCTCTACGGATGTGCCTGTAGTCACCAGACCCTGCGTCATAGATAATATTCCATGGATCTTTGATGCGCCGATCCAATCGTCCGGTGCCGCGATCCAGTGGATGATCGACAAGCTGGCGGTGAAGGAACGGGAGTATGCAAATGAGCATGGACTGAATGTGTATGCATATCTTAACGAGCTGGCCCTTCAGGCCAAGCCAGGCGCAAACGGCCTCATCTTCTTCCCCTATCTTTTAGGAGAACGGGCGCCGTTATGGAACGACCATGCCAGCGGGATATTCATCGGAATGCGCATGAACATGGAACGGATCGACCTGATCCGGGCGGTCTTTGAAGGAACCGCCTTTGCGTTGAGACATGTGATCGAAACGGTGAGAGAGAGCGGTGCCAAGGTGGATCTGCTGCGGATCTGCGGAGGCGGCTCCCGGAGCCGGACCTGGAATATGATCAAAGCATCGGTCCTTAACATGCCGGTCTATGTGATGAGCGGCGAATCGGGAGATGTTCCCGTAGGAGACGCATTGATCGCCGGACACCGGGTCGGCATGTTCCCGGATCTTTCCGAGGCAGTGAAGAAAATCTTAAAAGTGGAAGAAGTCATCGCGCCGATCCCGGAGTGGACCGCTGTTTATGACAAACTGTATCCTTACTATGTCAGCATGTATCAGAAACTGGATCCGGATCTGAAGAGCCTGAAGAATACGCTGGAAAAAATGTGACAGGAGCAGATTGTTTTTCCACTTATATTAGGAAAAAACGCATTTGCGCGATCATGTAACAAATTATATTCTAAAAAGGGAATATTATATTTTTTCGAGAATGGAAAAGCGAGGAGGAGATTTGCGATGAAAAAGAAATTAGCGCTTTGCACACCGATCCCGGAAGCAAAACTGGAAAAGATCAAAGAAGTCTGTGACATCACTGTCTGCGGCGAATTAAAACATGGAAAAGGAAATGTTACCGAAGAAATGACCCGTGAAGAATGCATGGGCAATGAACTGGTGGTACTGGGCGATGAATACGCCGGTGCTGACACGATCAAAGCCTGGGCGGATGCAGGGATGAAGTTTCTGGGAGTGGCAAAGGGAACGCCCGCAACTGTGGATTATAAAGCCATTGCAGACGCCGGTCTTGACCTTTCCTATACTCCGGGGCGGAACAGAGTTGCTGTTGCCGAATATACCATCGGCCTTATGATCGCTCTGTCCAGAAATATCGCCCTTAGTTATGAAGGCCTCAGAAAGGGCGAGCATACCAGCGAAGCGTGCGATATCTATGATGTTCCGGATGTGAAGAATGTCACTTTCGGCCCCCTCGATGAAAAGCATCCGTTCATGGACTACGGGATCGGATTTGAACTGTATGGCAAGAAGCTGGGTCTTCTGGGCTATGGTGCCATCGGACGGGAAGTGGCAGTCCGTGCCAAGGCCTTCGGCATGGAAGTTCTGGCGTATGACGCATTTCTTCCGGCAGAGCGGATCGAAGCAGACGGCTGCAAGGCAGCGACCCTGGAGGAGACCCTGTCCCAGAGCGATATCGTCAGCGTTCATCTGCCGGTCGTTCCGGATACCAAAAATATCGTGAATAAAGATTACTTCAAACAGATGAAGAAATCCGCGTATCTGATCAATACAGCAAGAGCATGGGTCATTGACCAGAAAGATTTTGTAGAGGCGCTTCAGAACGGCGAGATTGCAGGAGCTGCTATCGACGTATTCTGGAAAGAGCCGGTTCCGGCAAACCATCCGCTGCTGCAGATGAGAAATGTTTTATGTACTCCGCATATGGCAGGCCTGACGACCGATGTTGACGGATGGTCAGGTTCCATGATGGGAGATGAAGTACTGGCATATCTGAACGGCGAGCCAAGGAAATTCCTCTGGAAGCTGAGATAAGGAGTTGATCATGGGCATGAATAAATATCCCGGAAAAGAACTGTATCCGCATCTGTTTTCCCCGATCCGGATCGGCAATATCCGTTTGAAGAACAGGATCATAGCGGCACCCACAAGTCCTCATATGCTGACCACGCAGGGACATCTGACTGCAGAAATGGTTGCTTATCTGGAAAAAAAGGCGATGGGCGGAGCAGCGGTTGTGACCATGGGAGAATCCATCGTCCATTCCGCTACCGGAAAATCTCATAACAAACAGGTGCAGCTGGATTCCTACGGCGTCAAGCTGATGCTGAATGAAGCCACCAAGGCGATCCATAACGCCGGTGCCTACGCCAACATCCAGCTGTCTCACGGCGGCAAGTACGGCGGCCTGGCCAGCGTGGGAGGAACCGTACTGGATACTTCCGTAACGGCCTGGGGCGTCAGCGATGAAGTCACGCCGGAGGGCGTAGTTCATGAAATGCCCACCGCAATGGTCTATGAGATCATCGAATCCTACAAGAATGCGGCGATCCTGTGCAAAGACTGCGGGTTTGACATGGTACAGGTCCATGCAGCCCATGGATGGCTGATCTCCCAGTTCCTGTCACCGGGCCTGAACCACAGGACAGACGAATTCGGCGGAAGTTTTGAAAACCGTGCCAGACTGCTGCTCTGTGTCCTGGATGCGGTAAGAGCAGGCGTGGGAAGAGGCTTCCCCATCGAGATCCGGATCTCCGGCGATGACATGAGCGAAGCCGGCCTTAATATGGACGACTGCGTCAAACTGGCAGAAATGGTGGACGATAAGGTGGATCTTTTCCATGTATCCTGCGGAAACCATGAAGATCCGGCCATGTTCTGCCGGACCCATCCGTCGTCTTTCTTCGAAAGAGGCGTCAATGTCTATCTGGCAGCAAACATTAAAAAGCATGTCAGCAAACCGGTTGTCTGCGTCGGCGCATTAAATGATCCTGCCCAGATGGAAAGAATCATTGCTTCCGGACAGGCGGATCTTATCGCCATCGGAAGAGGCCTGCTGGCAGATCCCTATCTGCCGGAGAAAGCGCTGCATGGCCGGGCGGACGATATCACGCCGTGCCTGAGATGCTATGAATGCTTCGGCGAGATCGTAAAATCGGAATCCATCAAATGTACCGTTAATCCGGTGATCGGACAGGAACTTGCGGACAAACGTCCCTGCAAGATGGCAAAACAGAAAAAGAGAGTGCTGGTAGCAGGCGGCGGCCCGGGCGGCATGGAAGCAGCCATCACACTGGCTCAGCGCGGCCATCAGGTGACACTGGCAGAAAAGTCTGAGAAACTGGGCGGAAATCTCCATCCTGCAGGCTCGGCATTTTTCAAGGAAGATATCAGAAAGCTCTGCAAAGTGCTGGAAAAGAGGCTCAGGGCAGCCGATGTGGAAGTGTTGCTGAACACGGAAGTAACGCCTGCACTTGTGAAAGAGCTTGAGCCGGATGCTCTGGTAGTGGCGATCGGCTCCACGGAGCTTCGTCCGCCGATCAAAGGCCTGGATGGAGACAATGTGGTGATGAGTATCGATGCAGAGCTTCATCCGGAAAAACTGGGAAAACGCATTGCCATCATGGGCGGCGGCCTGGTAGGAGCGGAAGCGGCGATCTC
>JAFWOB010000008.1 GCA_017510065.1 Parasporobacterium sp. | reverse complement strand
GACGAGGACTGATCAGCAATACGAACACTCATCCGGAAAAGGTTTAGGATGAAAAAAACAAGATAGCAAATCAGATAGATTTGATATACACTTCAAACCAGCATCAGAAGAGACTGCTTCGGCAGTCTCTTCTGATCTTCAACATTTGTCCGGTCGACAAAACGCACGTTTGAAATTATTTCTAATAAAAGAGTTAATGTGAACCTCGCAGTTCCATACTGGTCGATATTTCGATCTTTCTGTAATAGAGATCCGCGGAGCGGATCTGTGACAGCAGAACCTCCGCGGCTGTTTCTCCGATGGAGAAACGGGGGACATCCATGGTCGTTAAAGCAGGTTCTATGATCCGGGATTCCGCAATGTTATCAAACCCGATGATGGCAACATCGTCGGGTATTTTATATCCCCGGGCTTTTAATGCTTTGATGGCGCCGATAGCGATCATATCATTGTCGGCAAAATAACATCTTGCCAGCGGATCATGATTGTCAATGACAGCCAGCATATCTGCAGTAGCATCCTCTATAGACGGGGCCAGTTCATGTATGATGGAGCGGGAGGAAGACATCCCGTTCTCTTTGATCGCCCGGAAATAACCGTTTCTGCGCTCTTCAAAATTAGGAATGGAGTAGCTGCTTTTTAAATATCCGGGCTGAGCATGATAGCGGCTGATCAGAAAATCTGTTGCCAAATAAGCACCTTGCTGATTGTTGATCAGAATACAGTTGCAGGAAACAGAATCAAAGTAGGTATCCAGAAGAACAACCGGAAGCCCCAGGGAAAGAAACCGGAGACAGATCTCTTTCCGCAGTTCCGTCCCGACCAGTATGATCCCGCAGCAGTCTGATGTCCTGATGTCTCCGAAATACATCTCCAGATCATCCGTCTTTTCATAAAAATGAATGACATGGCTGATCACATGCGATTTCTGACAGACAGACCGGATGCCGTCGTACAGTTCATCAAATATCGGCGCATAAGATAAGATCGCATTGTGAGTCCTGTAGAAAACCACATGGACAGAGCCCAATCGTTCCTGCTTCTCTTTAATGCGGGAAAAATCATACCCCTTATCCTGCGCTGCCTTGATTACCATGCGCCGGGTCGTGGCACTGACGCCGGTTTTATTGTTCAGAGCCATGGAAACGGCAGCTTCCGATAATCCCAGTTCTTTTGCCAGCTGCTTTGCGGTGATCGACATGATGGAGTCTCCTGTTTACTTATTTTATGTTTTTATACCACCATATTATAGCGGACTTTTCCTGAAAAAACAAATAATTAAGTTGATAATTAAGTATATATTACTTAATCATATAGTGTAATTAAGATGATCATGCTCTAAAATCAAGCTGAAAATGAAATGGATCACAACAAAAAATGCTGCAAGGAGAGATTTGTGATGGATGAAACAACGATCAGACTGGGCTATGCCCCGACCAGAAGAAGTATCTTCAGCGCGCCGGACGCGATCAAATACCGCGCTCTGACAGCTGACAGGCTGAAAGAACTGAATATCGATTTTGTGGATATCGACGATATCAATGAAGAAGGACTTCTGTACGATGAAAACGACAGGCTGAAGATCCTGGAAAAATTCAGGGCTGCGAAAGTGGACGGCTTATTCCTTCCCCATTGCAACTTCGGAACGGAATACCTGTGCGCCAGACTGGCGAAGGATCTGAATGTGCCGGTCCTTTTATGGGGGCCGCTGGATGAGCGTCCGGCAGAGGACGGAAGCCGACTGCGCGATACCCAGTGCGGGCTGTTCGCAACCGGCAAGGTACTGCGGCGTTTTAAAGTTCCCTTTACTTATATGACCAACTGCCGGCTGAATGATCCGGTGTTTGAAAGAGGACTGAGGGATTTCCTGGCTGTATGCAATGTGGTGAAGACCTTCCGTGCCACCCGGATCCTGCAGATCGGTCCCCGGCCGTTTGACTTCTGGTCCACCATGTGCAACGAAGGAGAACTGCTGGAGAGATTTGGCGTGGAGCTCTCTCCCGTTCCGCTGCCGGAGCTTACTGCCGAAGTAAAGAAGGCTATTGCCGACGGTGAGGAAGTACAGGAAACCATCGCGTACTGCCGGGAGCATATGGATATCAAGATCTCCGACGAGCAGCTGACCAATGTAGCCGGCCTTGCAGTCGCCATGGAACGGCTGATCGAAAAGTATCATTGCAACGCCGGTGCGATCCAGTGCTGGAACGCCCTGCAGTCGGAACTTGGCATCATGCCGTGTGCAGCCAACGCCATTTTGAATGACAAAGGAATTCCCATCGTCTGCGAAACGGACATTCACGGCGCGATCACGGCGCTGATGGTGGAAGCAGCTGCAAATGACGGGACCAGAGGTTTCTTTGCCGACTGGACCATCCGCCATCCGGATGTGGAAAACGGAGAACTCCTGCAGCATTGCGGTCCGTGGCCGCTGTCTGTGGCCGGCTGCAGGCCCTGCATCACTTATCCGCTGGCCTTTGATCATCCCGGTGCCATTACGGCGGAAGCAAAGCACGGCGACCTGACGCTGGCAAGATTTGACGGAGACAACGGTGAGTACAGCCTGCTCCTGGGCAATGCAAAAGGGATCGACGGGCCCAAAGGCATGGGGACCTATCTCTGGGTAGAAGTGGATAACATCAAACGCCTGGAGGCTAAGATCGTGGAAGGTCCTTATATCCATCACTGTGTGGGGATCCACAAGGATGTGGTCCCGGTATTATACGAAGCATGTAAGTACATCGGGATCCAGCCGGATCTGTATGATCCGATCGAAGAAGATGTGAAAGCTTATCTGAGAGGGGAGTGAAAGAAATGGAGAATCTGAAAGCATTATGTTATCAGCTCAGAAAAGACACGGTAGATATCATCATGTCGGGAGCAACCGGCCATATCGGCGGTGATATGAGTGTGATGGAAATACTGGCGGATCTGTATTTTAAGCAGATGAATGTTTCACCGGACAAAGCAGATGATCCGGACAGGGACTATTTTATCATGAGCAAGGGACATTCCATGGAAGCCTATTATGCTGTGCTGTGTGCATCAGGATTCCTGGATCTTCAGGATGTGACAGAGCGGTATTCCAAATTCGGATCCCCCTATATCGGCCATCCTCATAATGAGCTGAAAGGGATCGAAATGAATTCCGGTTCCCTCGGTCACGGCCTTCCGGTTTCCGTAGGCCTGGCGCTGGCGGCGAAGATGAGCAAAAAGGCGAACCGGGTATATGTGGTGACCGGTGACGGAGAACTGGCGGAAGGATCCAACTGGGAAGGCTTCATGTCCGGTGCGATGTACAGGCTGGACAATCTCTGCTGCATCATTGACCGGAACCGCCTGCAGATCTCCGGCAGCACAGAGGACGTGATGGCGCTGGACGACCTGGCGGCGAAAGTGAAAGCATTTAACTGGAACGTGATCTGTGTGGAAGACGGCAATGATCTGGATCAGATCGACGCCGCACTGGAACAGGCAAAGGCGTGCAAGGGGATGCCCACCTGCATCATCGCCAACACGATCAAGGGAAAAGGTTCGCCGGTGATGGAAAACCAGGCAGGATGGCATCATCATGTACCGACACAGGAAGAGTATGAACAGATCATGAAAGATCTGAACACAGCAAAGGAGGCGCTTTCATAATGGGAAATAAGATCGCGAACAGACAGGTCATCTGTGAAGTATTGACCGAGCATGCGAAAAAAGATAAAGAGATCGTGGTATTATGCAGCGATTCCAGAGGATCCGCATCCCTGGCGCCGTTTTTCAAGGAGTTTCCGGAACAGGCTGTGGAAGTCGGCATCGCGGAGCAGGATCTGGTGGGAATTGCCGCGGGCCTGGCGAAAGCAGGAAAGAAAGCATTTGCTGCATCTCCGGCCAGCTTTATCACTACCAGAAGCTATGAGCAGTGCAAGGTGGACTGCGCTTATTCCGACACCAATGTAAAGCTGATCGGCATCAGCGGCGGCGTTTCCTACGGCGCCCTCGGCATGAGCCATCACAGTGCCCAGGATATCGCGGCCATGAGTTCCATTCCGGGAATGCGGGTGTATCTTCCCAGCGACCGGCATCAGACACGGAAACTGATGGAAAGCCTCCTGCAGGATAAAAAATGTGCGTATATCCGGACTGGCAGGAATGCGGTGGAAGATGTATACTCCAAAGAGGACTGCCCATTTGAAATGGACCGCGCCACAGTCGTCAGGGAAGGAAAAGATGCCGTGATCATCGCCTGCGGCGAGATGGTGAAACCGGCAAAAGATGCAGCCTTCCTGCTGGAAGCAGAAGGGATCAGCGCCGGCGTCCTCGATATGTATTGTGTGAAACCGCTGGATCAGGAAGCGATCATCCGTGCTGCGCAGGGTGCGAAGGTTGTGGTGACCGTAGAAGAGCATTCTCCTTTCGGAGGACTGGGATCCATGGTGGCACAGGTGGTATCCGCCAACTGCCCGAAGAAGGTTGTG
>JAFWOB010000060.1 GCA_017510065.1 Parasporobacterium sp. | reverse complement strand
GCTTTCAGCACAAGCATCTCTCCGTAGAAACCGCAGCGTTCGTCAAGATCCGGAGATTTCTTTCCGACCGCAGCAATATAGTTGCGGGCATTTTCAAACCTTCCGTAGTGCGCCATCCTGGAAGAAAAACATTCCGGTTCATCATAAAGGATCTGCAGGTGAAGATCCCCGGCCTGGTTCAGCTCCTCCGCATATTGGTCAAGCTTTTCCCGGATCTCATCCGGGATCCTCTGGTCAAGATACTGCCGCACACTGTGCCGCTGCCTGATGGCCTCCCATTGCGCATTCATAATCATTCCCCCTTGCCAAAAAAACAGCAATACATTCTGTAAATAGAACGAGCAATACATTCTGTAAATAGAACGTATTGCTATTTTATGGGCCGCTGCATTCATTGTCAATCATCAATCGGGTTCCCGGGCAAATCCACAGCCAAATCCATGGGCAGCTGTTTTGTGAACCTCTCATGTTTAAAAACGCGAGCTTCCAAAGCCGCTTTAAGCGGCGGATTATATAACGGCGGATACGCCTGAAAATTAGATGCGCCGTTTAAGGCGCAAAAATCATGCCGGAAACGGCACAATCTCCACTGATCAGGTAGTCCGTGGTTATCTGCCTGTCTCTATGCCGCCATCCTGCTGACAACAGAATTCAGCGTCAGCAGATCGGCATAGACACATGAGGTTCTGCGCATTACTGCAGGGACTTTTGCCTCCAGCAATGACCTTGCCGTCTCCGGCAGGGGTTTTATGCGTTCTCTGATAAAATATCTTGCTCCAATATTATAGGATGCGGACAGATCACAGTTGCAGCGTTTTCCGTTCGGAAAGACACAGAGACTGTGATTGTCCGGATCCCTTTTTACTTTTCCCGATCCGTCGAAGGCCAGGGCACTGGTATTCCAGGCACATACCCGGGAGAACCGCATCCCGTTCCGGTGGGCCAGATGTTCACAGCGCCGCTGCACATCCCGCTTTCTCCACAGATGGAGCCGCTGCTTTTTGCTCCCGCGTATCTTTCCCTTCATCTCCAGATGTTCGAAGACGATGACATCCGCCTGATTTTCCTTTGCAAAACGCACGATTTCTCCGACTGTCTCTTTGGCAAGTCCACCGTTCAGCCGCACCGCATAGCTCCAGAGGCTGCGGCAGGAACTGCCGTGTTCCCGCTGTTTCCTGCGGATCCTGCCGAGCACATGTCCGATCCGGTCTTTGTCACCCGGGAAGCTGATAAATCTTCTCGCGAGGACAGTACCGTCACCCGTCATGATGCTGCAGACGGCATCCGTATTGATCCCCAGATCCACGGCGCAGATTCTCTGCTGTTCCGCCGGTATCTGCGGCAGTGTCACCTGTTCCTCAAAGGTAAACCGCAGGAAGTACTTTTTGTGTTTCTTCTCCAGTGTCGGCGCCGAGGCCTTCTCATGCGCCCAGTGCTTCCGCAGATACTCCATGTCGGTGTGAAGGAGACGGACCTCCCGCCAGATCCAGTCGTGCCCGTCATACAGCTTGAGGTATGCCAGGTCACTGCCCTTCTCCCCCTCCCGGTACATGACCTCCCGGTAAAAGACCGGCATGGCATGTGTCTTCTTCGGGAGATAAGGCTTCCCCGGCTCCCGCCTGCTGCGGCAGGAAGAAATGGTTCCCAGGGCAGCCTGGATGGCGGACCGGCGCAGGTAGGAGGGCATCTTCGGGAACTGCTGATCGAAATCAAACCGGGCCATGTTGTTCTTTGTCGTGTGGACCATGTGTTCCGCAGCATTGAATCTCCGCCTGGCATTTTCGATCAGCGAGAGTTCCTCCCAGGCCATATCCAACGCCTCCGTCAGGTACATCACAGCTTGGCGGTAGATGTCCATCGTCTTCCGGAAGCAGATATTCTGTTTTCGGATCTCCACCCCATAGCTGGATGCCGCCTTCATACCCTGCACCTCATTTCCCTTCGTCAGGCACGTTCTTTCTGACTGTTGATGTAGCGCGTCACCTGTTCCCGGCTGCGGTCACTCACCGTTACCGCACAGTAGGACGGATTCCACAGATGCCCGCCCCAAAGTGACTGTTTCAGTTCCGGATGCTTCAGGAACAACCATCTCGCAGTATTTCCCTTCATGATTTTCACCATATCGGAAATCCGGAACTGCGGTTTGCAGTCCAGAAGAAGGTGGATGTGATCCTGCATGACCTCCATCGCCAGGATCTGAAAGGAATACTCCTCCGCGATCTCCTCCAGCATCAGCTTGACTTCCCCATCGATGCCATTCTGAAGGATCTGCTTTCGATACTCTGTACACCATACGATATGGTACTGCAAAGAATAAACATATCCCCGACCATACGTAAGGTCATTATTGTTAATATTATAAATACTTTTATCCATATTATGATTATACCATAAGTATTTAGAAAAGGCAAGAGGAGATCGAACATTTGTTCTCCCTCTCCTGCCTTTTCTATTTTCGGCCGGCTAACTCACGACTAAAGTCACGAGAATGCGCCAGCTATTTTTCAAACCCACGTCTGTTCCGGGCTTCTTTTCCGCCTGCTCCGGGACGGCTTCCGGCAGCGCAGTACCGGCGCTGTCAGTACAGTCTTGGCATATCGTCATAACCGAAATCTTCCGCGCCATACCAGATCAAAGTGACCTGTACATAATCATCAAGCCGGATCAGTGCTATCTCTGTATCATCATACCAGAATTCCACCCTGCTTTCGTTGATATAATCCCCCGGTCCCAGTTCATACTCCAGTTCCTCCAGACACTTCTCATATATTTTCCCGTCAGGATCGGTTTTCGCGAGCGAAGCGGTCCCCATATTCACGCCCGAACCCATGCTGAATATATGAAACGAATACTCCCATTTCCTGTTGACATCGGAATGAATCGTCAATACGTCGCCATTATTCTCTACATCATATCCCATCTCCACCAATATCTCTTCAGCGTCATAAAGATCCGTTCCCCACGGGAACTCTTCCATAAGGCCCACATCGAGCTGTGTACGGGCGCTGAAAAGATTATAATCCACCATTCTGAACACAATGATTGCGGCCGCTATGACAACAACGATTGCTATTCCAATCACACTCTGCCAAGAACCGCCGCCTTTCTTTTTCGGCAGACTCCCTGCAGCAGCACCTGCAGCCGGGATACTATGACGCGCCGCTGACGGCTTTTCTGAATCTCT
>JAFWOB010000059.1 GCA_017510065.1 Parasporobacterium sp. | reverse complement strand
TACAGCTACATCCTGGATCAGCTGAGCAAGACAGGATATGACAAATATTTCGGACTTGAGTTCTTCACATTTGTAGACAGAGAAGAAAAAGTACGCAAATCCGCGGAACTTATTAAGACAACCATTCAGTAAATAAGCGAACACATCATATATCAGGAGGAAAGAACATGAGTAAAGTAAGAATCGGAATCATCGGAATCGGCGAAATCGGAACCACCAAGCATCTGACCCAGCTCTGCAGACATACGGACGAAGTTGAGATCGCTGCACTGTGCGATATCATCCCGGAGCGCTGCGAAAAGGCCATCAAAGACTTTGGCCTGAATGCAAAGATCTATACAGACTATAAAGAAATCTGCGCAGACGAAACCCTGGACGTGATCCATGTCTGCACACCCAACCCGCTGCACAAGGAAATGAGCATCCTTGCAATGGAAAATGGCAAGCACGTTTACTGTGAAAAGCCCCTGGCTCTGACCTGGGCCGATGCACAGGAGATGAGAGAAGTGGAGAAAAAGACCGGCAAAAAACTGGCCTGCGGTACACAGTGGCGCTACAACACCGCTACCATGGAAATGAAGAGAATGTTTGATGCCGGTGAGTTCGGTGACGTTTACTATATCCGTTCCAGCCAGCTTCGTCCCCGCCGTCTGCCCGCATACGGCGTATATACCAATAAAGCCCTGAACGGCGGCGGTGTCCTGCTGGATGGCGGCCCTCACTCCATCGACCTGCCGATGTGGCTGACCAGCAACTATGAAGTTGCAACCGTACGCGGCGTGACCTTCGACAAAATGAAGAATTTCCCGGAAGGCAACGACCTGGGACCGTGGGATCCGAATAATTTCGACGTGGAAGATACCGCAATGGCTATGATCACCATGAAGAACGGAATGATGATCTACGTGGAGACCGCCTGGGCTTCCAACATGCTTCAGGAAGCACCCGGAATCATCGCCTCCATCGCAGGAAACAAGGCCGGCGCAGATATGGTTGGCCCGGGCTTCGAAGAAGCCGTACGTGTCACCAAGATCGTCGATGGGAAACTGACCACGGAAACAAAGATCCCGGAGCAGAAATACAACATGTGGGAGTATGACATGGACCGTTGGGTAGAAGCCGTCACCACCGGCTCTGAACCGGCCGTTAATTCCTACCAGGCAGCCGTCGTGACCCGCGTGATTGAAGCTGTTTACGAATCCGCAGCAACCGGAAAGACCATCGTATTTGATTGATCACTCACATGTACCTGTCACTTTCAGCAGAAAAGCCCCGCAATTCCTTACAAAAGGTCTTGCGGGGCTTTTATTAGATGACAAAAGAACCGTCCCTCTGTCATTATGTCATTGTACGGACAGTCTCCTCAGCATTTCATGATGGCGGCGGACCTGCTCCACTTCATCCACCAGATACGCTTCTCCCATATCCTGCTGATCGCGCTGGCCTTCGAACTCGGAATTGATATACCCGTCATAGCCGTTTTCCCGCAGGTATCTCATCGGGGTTTCATAGTCAATGCATTTATCCTCATAGCATCCCGGTTTTCCGGGGATCTCTGTCATGTTGTAGAATTTGCCGTGAATGCTGACGATATAAGGAAGAACATCAAGAATATCCTCTGCTGCACAGCAGGGTTTGTGAAGCGCCATCCGGGCGATGTTGCTCATCGGGATCCCATGACCGGGAAATTTAGCATCCACAGCATCGATCAGCTCATCGCTGCCGTATTGCGGCGCATTTTCCAGGATCCAGTCCACTGCCTCCGGAATCCTGGCATTTCGTTTTACATACGCGATCGCCACTTCTGACGGATGGTGCTGGAAGATCCCGAAATCAGGAACCAGTCCCACATATGGACTTCCGGTCCGTTCCCGGAGCTCGATCATCTCATCGACCGCGCGGAAATTGATCCCGGCTGCCATGCCTTTCTTCGGCTGTACATAATTTCCGGGTTTGATGGGCCACGGCGCATGGATCTCTTTTCCGATCCTCACGTCGTATTTTTCCGCTGTCGGGATACAGGCTTCGATCACATCGGTGGGAACCAGCACCAGGGTACGAACATTCCGGAAGCCCATCTTTGCCGCTAGCCGGATATCATTTTTCAGATGCTCCGCCGCTTCCCCGTGCGTCATTACATGGTCCCGGAACTGATGCACATCCAGATAGACATCCATGGTAACTGCCTTCATGTCAAACCGTGCCATATAGCTGCGGAAATCATACAGGAATTCTTCAGAGGGGAACGGATAATGAGGGATCAGCTGCTGATTGATGATCTCAATGCCGTCGGTCCCCAGCCCTTCCCGCACTTCGCGGATCTGCCCTTTCCAGTCCAGTTTCTTAAAAAACTGTGTCTGTTGGTAACTATATAAAGAAACGCCTCTTTTGATTGCCATTTCGTTGTCCTCCATATGAAATATTTTCAGAAACTATCGGGTTAAGCATTTTCATTGAGAAGCAGATCATAATAACAGATCGTTTCTGTTTTTCCTGCGCCTTCCCCGCTTCCCGGTACAGGCGGATTCTTTACCCATTCTTCATCCCACGGCATATACCCGTACTGGGCAAGGATGGACTGCTGCAGCCCGATCCTGTGCATGCCGGGGAGTAATCCTCCGTCTTTTTTCACATGGACGATTCCTTCATCATCATAATCCCAGTGCTCCCAGCAGCAAGACTTCAGTTCTTCAAATGTTCTGGGAGCTTTCCCATTGATCTCAAAAGTCTGATACTCTCTTCCGTATTCGGTCCCGTCACAGGAAATATAGTATCCGTTATGCAGAGAGAGAAAACAGCCCCTGTAATCGGCAATCCTGACGGCGAAAGAAAAGCCGACAGCCAGCCCGTCTTCATAGTCGTTTTTCAGACTATCCTTCCGAATCAGAAATTGATCAAACATGTTTGTCTCCTTTTCAGCGTGATTTGTTTTTCAGATTATACCAAAGCAGAAACCGGAATAATACTGCCATTAAGATGGATCATAGTATTTTATCGATCCGATGGCTCCTGCAACAATAAAAGAGCCGGCAAAAAACGCCTGCTCTCTTGAAAAACAATTATTAATGGAACTCTTCTTTTTTTATCCCTGAGCTGTTCAGAGTTTTTATTTTGTTACGATGGTAAAACAGCTTTCGCCATTGACATATCCCCGCAGGAACAGTTGCGGACTGCTGCAGGCATACCGCATGGCAACAGTATCGCCTTCCAGTATCTCTTTGGAATATCCGATCCAGATGGAACGGATGTCCTGTGCCTGTCCGGGTGCTTCTTCCTGCAGGACCTCTTCCGCCCAGTCCAGATAGTAAGCGTTGTTCACGTGACCGTTATGATCAATCTCCTCTGCTTTCACCAGATGAAGTGTCTCTTTCTCTCCTTCGGATCCCCGGGCAGTGAGTTTCGGGAGTTTCGGCTCATCCACAAGTGTGACGAGAGGAAGGATGAATCCGCTGTCTGACGGGAGCACAAGGACTCTCGTCTTTTCATTGACCAGGGAAAACAGGGAAGCTGCGGTGAAGATCTCTTCTCCTTCCTTTGTAAAAGCCGCATAGCGCCTTGTAAACATCCCCATCTTTTCGGCTCCCGGCCAGGAGTAGATCACCAGTTCTTCTCCCTCACGGGGCATACGCGTAATCTCGATCTGGGAAAAGCAGATCACCCATAACAGTTCTGATATCTGCAATTCTTCCACGGAGATTCCCAACCGCTCCATGGCATGTTCAGTCACCTGCTGCATCATTCGGTTCAGATCTCCGATCCCGCAGGGCTGCATAACATTCAGTTCTTCACGATATAAACCCGTGATATGGGTATCTTTCAATGTCTGATAATTCATGTTCCTCTCCTGTCAATGAATAAAGTCGAACCCTTCCCATACGGCTTTCCCGGAATAGTCCTTTGCCTCTTCTTCTCCGGTAAGTACACGCTCCACGCCGGCTCCGAGGGCTTCTGTCTCAAAGCTTCCCGGATAAGAGTAGACCGGGGCGATCCATTGTGTATTCTCTGTTATTTTATTTACCAGATCCTGATCAAAAGCCAGTCCGCCGGTTACCAGGATCCCGTCAACCTTACCGCCCAGAGCGCCAGCCATCATGGAGGTCCATTTGATCATGGTATAGATCATGGCGTTGTAGCACAGCTCTGCCCAGCGGTCACCTGCCTGGATCATTTCCTTGACCTTACGCACATCATCGGTTCCAAGCAGATCGACCAGTCCGCCCTTTCTGGCTGCCAGCTTGTTGACTTCTTTCAGGTCGATGTGCCGCTGATCCATCAGTGTCAGGATGTCATCGATGCACAGATCACCACAGCGGTTCGGCGAGATGACGCCCTGTCCGTCGCCGGAACGGGTACTGTCAATGATCCTTCCCTTCCGGTGTGCCGCGATGCTGGCGCCTCCTCCCAGGTGGAGCACGATGTAATTGCAGTCCTGATACCGTGTGCCCAGGAGCTTGCTGTGATGAATGGCAACCTGTTTCTCATTCAGCGGATGTCCGTGGGAGGGACGATACAGGCCCTTAACGCCGGTCATCCTGGCTTCGTCGCACAGCTCATCTACACTCATAGGATTTACAAAATAGGAAGGAACACCAAGCTCATCTCCCAGTTTCTTTGCGATCACGATACCCAATGTTGCCGGATGGTGGATATGCTCCACGTCCTTAACGGCATGTTCAAAGGCGATGTCATTGATCTCATAGGTACCGCCTTCGCAGGCATGGATCCCGACTCCTCTTCCGGAAACAGCGTCCACTTCTTTCAAGTCAATCCCGGCTTCTCCCAGGATCTCCATGATCTTCTGTGTACGATAAGGTTCCTGCTCCGCAAACGTTTTGCAATGATCAAACTCATGCGTGTCATGATCCACATTCTTATCCAGGATCACCTGTCCTCCTTTATAAACACCGACTTTGGTGCTGGAAGAACCCGGGTTAATAGTAATTATGGTATATTCTTTCATCTTTCATAACCTCGTTCTGTTTTTCAGCTGTTTTCTGCGGACAGATCTTATCGTTTCGCCGCCTGTGCCTGGAGGCACAGCAGTGCGATGTTGTCATAGGCGATGGTCTCATCCATTCCCCTGGAGCAGTCCAGGATCGGAAGACGGAATCCCTGGTATACCGGCCCGTAGGAACGGCATTTGGAAGTAAACTGGATAGCTTTGCCGCAAATATTGCAGCCGGCAGCATCGGGAGTGATCAGGACGTTGGCCTGGCCTGCTACTTCACTGGGACGTTTGACCTTCTTCTTTCCTACAGAAGGCACCAGTGCCGCGTCAAACTGGAACTCGCCGTCGATCTTAAGATCCGGACGGATCTTCTGCGCCAGGGCTACCGCTTCGCGGACCTTTTTGACCGGAGCGCTCATGCCGCCGGATCCGTCTGTGGAGTAGGATAAAAATGCGCATCTGGCTTCGATGCCGGTGATGGTCTTAAAGGTATCGCAGGATGCGATGGCGATGCCTGCGTGCTGCTCGATAGTGGGTTCTACATTGACTGCGCCATCGGAGATACCGATGAATTTGTCTTTTTCTCCCTGGAATTCCTCCAGCTCCAGGATCTGCAGGCCGGAGGCGGTTTCACAGCCCGGTGCCATGCCGATGATGCTGTTGGCTGCCAGGACAAACTCATAAGTGGTGGTATCGATGCCGGCAATGGTGGCATCTACTTCTCCCACAGCTTCCATCAATGTTGCCAGGTAAAGAGGATCTCCGATCCTTTTTGCGACGAACTTCCGGCCCATAACTTTCTTCGGAGACTGCTCATAAGTATCCAGCAGCTGATTCTTAAAGTCTTCGTCCGCCACATCGGCGATCCGGATCCCGGAAAGATCCAGTCCCAGTTCCTGTGCTTTGTTCTGGATTGCAGCCGGATCACCCACCAGTACGATCTGGCAGATGCCGTCCGCCTGTACTTTGACTGCCGTCCGGAGCATGACTTCATTGGTGCTTTCCGGGATGGCAATGGTTCTTTTATCTGCTTTTGCTTTTTCATATATGGATTCAATAAATGTCATCATAATCTCCTATCTGCCGCCTTCCCGGCAGCCTGTCTTCTGGTCCGGAGCTTTCCTTTGTATTATCCGGGTGTACTTTACGGATCCGTTATCTCCTGCTTCTTGCCAGTTCCAC
>JAFWOB010000058.1 GCA_017510065.1 Parasporobacterium sp. | reverse complement strand
TATGGAAACATTAACCACTCTGAAAACCCGCAGAAGCTGCCGCGCCTACAAGGCGGACCACATTGAAGAGGAAAAGCTGAACGCCATCGTCGAAGCCGGCACATACGCTCCGACCGGAATGGGTAAGCAATCTCCCATCATTCTCGTTATCAAAGATAAAGAAATCCGTTCCTCTACTTCGGGCAGCGCGTTTCGAAGAACTGCCCTGACTTCCCTGAGTAAAGGCTGATACTTTTCATCCTGCGCTGCTATATGGTCATCAATATTCTGCGGCTTCACACAGTAATGGTCCTGGTTCTGTCTGCTGAACTCTCTGCCACATTTCGGACACTTCCATGTCATGGCGTCACCTCTGAAAGTTGGAATATGTATCACAAAACCATCAATAGTGTTCCTGATCCAATCAGAATACACCCTATTATTGACTTAAAAGTAAATTCTTCATGCAGAAAAACAAAAGCCAGTATCAGTGTAATGACAACGGACAACTTATCAATCGGGACAACTTTTGAAGCGTCTCCCATCTGCAAAGCCTTGTAATAGCAAAGCCATGAGGCACCAGTAGCAAGGCCGGACAGGATCAGGAAGATCCAGCTTTTCTGGCTGATGTCTTTTATTCCAGTTTGCTGATGCGTAATAAATACCATTCCCCATGCCATAATAACAACAACCATCGTACGGATCGCAGTAGCCAGATTAGATCCGACACCTTCTATTCCTATCTTTGCCAATATAGATGTCAGCGAAGCAAAGACCGCTGAACCCAGTGCTAACCAAAACCACATTACTGTACCTCTGCCCCTCGTCATACTTGAATTTATAATTTCGAAACCACCCAGGCAATTATAACCGCCAATATCGGAAAGCCTATCAGTGTAGAGACCCATTTGCCGACTAGTGTCTTTCCATAAATGTATGGCCTCATGTCTTCCGTACCGGGGATGATCCATGCTTTTGTTTTTCCTACCCAATACCAGTCAATAAAGAGTCTGTCAAATAACCCCGAAATCATATAGATCACGGTCATCTGAATGGCAGCCGTCTTAAAATCCGATGCACCGTTTACCAGATAAACCATAAGCGGCACTAATAAAAGCTGTGGTGCCAGAAGGGCAATTAGGAGGCGGAAGGTCGTAAGTGCCTCTGAGTTCTCCGAAGTGCCTGAAAGCCGCATAAAGTCTCATGTTTTTGCAGGTTCGAATTCTCCCGTGGACGTCCAGGTTCCCCTGTTTCTGTTAGCAGTCAGGGGGTCTCTGTTAGCAAAATGTGAGCATTTTCTAACAAAGGGCTATACCTGTAAATTCATCCTTTGCCCATTGTGAGCAGCGGGCTTCAGTTCCATGCTGTTTTAATCCCGACTCTTTTTCCGGAAAAGGCAATGCCGTATTTGATGATACTCCGGACACCGCGGTCTTTCATTTCCTGTACATAATTCTGATCATCGATCTGTTCGAGAGCTACATCCGCCAGCTCCGTCAGGTCGGTTTTATCAGAACCGGAAGCGGCTTTGAATTCCATGACGATCCCCGGAAGGGCTTTTTCCTTCGGTTCCAGCATAAGATCAAAACGCCCTTCCCCGGATTCCCGGTTGGATCGGATATAGTATCGGGAAGAGAGGCTGGCAACCAGGCCAACCATCATTCCATGATAAAAACCTTCCGCTGAACCGTCAAAATAGGAAATACAGCTTGCCATGTAATTCTCGAGAGCTTTCGCAAGGCGGTTTCCATCTCCAAGATAGATGGCTCTTTCGATTTCGGTGATGACACTGCCGGCTGTTTTTGTCTTCATAAAGGCCAGGATCTCCGTATTATAGACCCGGCGGATCTCCATGTTCGGGATCCTTAAAGAGGTAAATGTCCCGATCTCTGTTTCTTCCGGATCGGACGCCGGAGTCAGGTACCCTGCCAACAGAAGGAAGCTGAAGACCGTGTCCGCGCCATCAGCCAGTCTTGGGTAAATAACCTCCATGTCCAATGATGCGTGGATTTCCTCCCCCTGCAAGACCCGGGTAAGCTCCTGTGCAACTTCCGGTGTCAGATCCTGCATGATTTCCCGGATGATCTCGTTATCGCTGGTATTGGCCCAGAACGCGCGGGGCGTACCGTCATTCGAGAAATAATTGGTCACGGACCATGGGTTATAGATTTCCGTTGTTCCGAAGCGATAACCATCATACCAGCTGCGGATCTCTTCCATCCGGTCTTCTTTATCATAGTACGATGCCATCTCCCGGACTTCTTCCTCCGTAAAGCCGAAATACTCGCTGTATTTTTCATCCAGAACGGTATTCACGGTGGGATTATTCAGCCCGCTGAAGAGATTTTCCTTTGACACACGCATGATTCCGGTCAGGACACCGAAAGCCAGATTCTCATTATCCTTTAGGCCTCCTGACAGGAAGTTGCGCATAAAGGAAATGATCTCCTGGTAAAAGCCTTTGGAATAGCCCTGCTGGATAGGCGTGTCGTATTCATCGATCAGGATAATGGTCCTGCTTTCATAATGGGTGGAAAGCATCCTGGTCAGATTCAGAAGCGCCCGGCTGTACTCCACATCGGAAAGCGTCCCCTTTTCCATACGGTCCAGAAAAGCTTTATCATCCGGTCCGAGCGCCGTGCTGCACCTTAATTCCCCATGGCGCTTGTACTCATCTTTCAGGACCAGCCGGATCGCCTCCATGGACTCTTCAAAGCTTCCGTACTTGACATCTTTGAAAGTCAGCATGATAACGGGATACTTTCCCTGCATGGCCCGATACTTTTCCCCGCACTGCCAGATCTTCTTGTCGGCAAAGTACCGGGAGGTATCATCCTCTGTCTTTTCAAAAAATGTCTTTAGCATATTGATGGCAAGTGTCTTTCCGAATCGGCGCGGTCTGGTAAAGAGCGTGACCATGTTATGATCATCCACCAGGTCACGGATCAGAAGTGTTTTATCGACGTAATAACACTCACTCGCAATCTCAACGAAGGAAGTATTCCCTACCGCGCAGGGCAGACGGGCCTCTTCTGCGGATTTCAGATCCGCAGTTTTATAGATACCCGCAGCTTCTGCATATTTAAGGACAGTTTCCTCCGGGATCTTCCATTTCCGGCCGTCCTGTATGGCGCCATCGAGTTTTCCCTCCCGGCAAAGGCCGGTCACTCTTCTGGAAGTCATCTGAAGAATAGCTGCTGCGTTCGTGGCAGTGATATATTTCATTTCATCAGGCATGATTGGCACCTCCTGTTCGGAAATACAATAGCACATATCGGAAATATATTCAACTGATTTCCGAACATACGGCAATAATTTCCGGTTTAGGACAGGTGATTTCCGACTATGAGTCGTTAAATTTCCGTCCCCATTCTTCCGACTCTGTTTTACATAGCACAGCGATTGATCTGAACACCGTATCAACCGCTGTGTTTTTTGTTCCGGAATAATCCGGTGGAATCTATCAGAAATGGAGGATATCAGATGAACAACACAATTTTGATCGACAGGATCCGCTACCATAAGGACCGGCCGGCAAGCTGCCGCCAGTGTTACTTCTGGAAGAACCGGAAGGTTGGCTGCACCCTTGGCAAAGAAAACTGCTACTATCTCGCCGAGTCCACTAAGAAAAAGAGCCCCTGTGAGGGTTGCTGCTACGGTCCCTGCGTCAGCTTCTGCATGAAGAAGGTGCTCGGGATGAAGGAGGTGCCGGCCAATGCATGAAAATGTAATCCCTGCCGGCTGCGGCCAGGTGCTGACATTTAAGAAACTGAAGAAACTGATGGAGACACCTCCGCAGGTGGACCGGAACCGCACTCCTCCACCCTGCCGGATCTGTCCCTTCTATCAGCCTTCCTTCCGCTACCGCAAATGCCTCTATGCTGTCTGTCCCTATGGAAAGGACGGACGTGCGGCCTTCCGCAGAAGACCGCTAAAAAAAGACCTCGTGAGAATGGGAGATGGTGAAATGTGTGTATGATTACTTTTACGGTGCTCAGGCAGATCAGTTTTCCTTCTACCGCGTGCCAAAAGTGCTGTTTACCAATGACCGGTTCCGCGAGGTATCCGCCGAGGCAAAGATCCTCTACAGCATCCTTTTGGAACGCATGGATCTTTCCGCAAAGAATGGCTGGATCGATGACCAGGGCCGGGTCTATATCATCTGCACCATCGAGGAGATCGGGGACATCTTTGCCGGCCAGACCGGGACCTATGACATGCATCCGATTCCGGGAACCGAGGACCTCTACTACACTATCGCGAAAAAAAACCCTTAAAGTGCGGCAACAAGACCTATTACAAGGCTCCGGCCGTGATCTTCGGCATCGATGCGGAAGCCGGTGAGGTGGTGAGCCCCAACGTGAGACAGCTCTATGCGGCAGCCCGCTATTTTGAGGAGCATTCCACTGCCATCAAGACCCGTGAAGGCGAAGTCTCCGTCTTCAACTTCGACTAAGGAGGTGCAAGACTATGGCGATGAGTTATGAAGAATTCCTGGATGCCGCGAAAGATGCGGCGAAGACCCGCCATCCGGAAGCCGATGTGACCATCCAGAAGGTGGAAAAGCTGCAGGGGGAGTCCTATGTGGGGCTCTCCGTCAGTCCCGAAGGGCAGAATACGCCTGTGACCATGAACCTGCATGATCTCCACGGCCAGGTGGTGGAGAACCCGAAGCGCCTGGCGGCCGTCATGAGCGAGTTCCTTTCCAGTCTGGATAAGGCCATCTCCCAGATCCCGCAGGTGGATACGAAGCAGTTCACCGAATACGAAAACGTAAAGGGAAACCTCATGATGCAGGTGATCCCGGTGGAACCGAATAAGGAAAAACTGGAGCAGGTCCCCCATAAGATCATCGAGGATATCGCGGTGGTCTACCGGATCGATGTCAGCGATTCCCGGCACCACAATGCTTCGGTCCTTGTGACCAACCAGATGATGGAGCACTTCGGCATCACGCCCGAGCAGCTCCATCAGGATGCCGTGGCCTCCCAGATGGCAAACCGTCCTCCGACACTGAAAAACATGTCCGTTCTCCTGGTGGAACCGGAAAAGTATCCCCGTCCGGTGGAGATCGGGACGGATCTGGAGGATCTGCAGAAGGCAGTCGGCGGCTATATCGAGGTCACCTATCCCTTCGATGAGAATGTCGGCCTTGTTATGAATCCTCTTCCGATAATTCAAAATCAAATATATTGTAATTCTCCGCAATATGATTTGGATCAGATAAGCCGGGAATTGCTATATATCCAGCTTGCACTTGCCATCTAAGTATGATCTGTGCCGAGGTTTTATTGTATTTTTCCGCAAGCTCGACAATCACTTCATTATTGAAACTCTCCGAAGTATGTCCTCTGCCGCCAAAAGGAT
>JAFWOB010000057.1 GCA_017510065.1 Parasporobacterium sp. | reverse complement strand
TTCACAGCCCAGGAAGGGACAGAGGCTGTCCTGGACGGGGATAACGTGGTGATCACATACTACCCGAAGAACACAACGGTCTACGCGGGCTTTTACTTCGGGGACATCCGCTACGAGGATACCAGGACGGATTACCAGGCAGCCGCGGAAGACGGAAGCTACAGCATCACGCTGAGCAAGGACTATTGCGGGAAAGCATGGCCTGTGGTACCCGTAAAGAAATCAGACGGAAATACAACCAGCTCCCAGTACTACCTGGCGATCCCCTCCGAGGACAAGCTGCAGGAGGAGGAAGAGGAGGAAATCACAGATGCCAAAAGTTATGAAGTGGCGGTTTCTTCTTCAGGCGGCTCCATGTATGCTGCCGCAGAAGGTATCAATGCCTATATAGCTCAGCAGGAAGACGGAACCCTGGCGGCAAAGATCACTACAGTTAACGGCAAGGCTGATATGGCGGCCATTGGTTCCCGTGATGAAATCATAGAACATGCAGTCGACTGGTATAAAAATGAAGGAGACAAGGATCATTCTGTATTTACGATTCCAATCGATTCCATGAATTGCTTAGTGACACTGTACTTCCGAAATGCGACCACCGGAAACTGGAGCAGTGCCGGTTATACTTATACGTTCAGCGCCGAAACTTTGAAGAAAGCGTCTGAGGAGGCGGTAGAACTGGGAGAGAATATTGACCCGGCTGAAAAGGATGATGAAACCGGCGACGATGACGGTAAGGATGATGACTCTTCAGAGGATCCTTCAGAAGATCCTGAAAAGAAAGACGATCAGGATCCGGGTCAGACAGATGATCAGACTCCCGGAAAAGAAGATAAGGATAGTGACCAGCAGAGTGCAAAGACTCCACTTATGATCCTGAAATCTGACGGTACAGAATACGGTATGCTGCGTGTTACGGAGTATTCAGCCGTATCGGATGGCGAGAATATTACGATTACCTTCTTTACCACGCACGAAACATATGCACTGAAACTGTATCTGGGAACTGTGGATGAGATTTCCTCTATTTCCAAGGCTTATACAAGAGCTGAGGATACATCATTTACCATTACAGTTCCTTATGCTGACAAGGGCAGTAAACTTCCCCTGGTAATTGCTACTTCTAAAGGATGGAAAAACGAGCAGTATTATATCCAGATTCCGGACGTCGTAACGGAAACGGATGAACCCGTAGAGGAAGCTCCGCAGGAGGATGACGAGGACAATACAAGCTATCAGCCGGAAGAAACAGGAGATACCAACGGTACCACAGCAGCAGTGAATAATCAGACGGCTTTGGCAGATGGCGTCTATACACCGGATTCTTTCAGCTTTTCCGGAGGAACCGGAAAACTGACGATTTCCTGCACACAGATTTCCGTCCGAAACGGAAAAGCATATGCAACGCTTGTTTTCAGCAGCGGGAATATCATTTATGTAAAAGCAAGCGGAGGAACCTACTATCCAATCGCACAGACAGGCAGCTCCTCCACCTATGAGATCCCTGTGGAGCTTAATTCCAACAATCAGATCCTTGCATGTACAACGGCTATGTCACAGCCTCACGAGGTGGCATATACCATCTTCATAGGTCTGAATGCAGCGAAAAACGTACAGGACCGAAAGGATGGGGAAGAGATAAAAACCGAGGATGGAACTGCTCTCATATTCCGGACCAATGCTCCTAAGGTACCTGGACTTACTTATATCGGTACTTTAAAGACGGAGTCGGCACAGTTTTTCCGCCTGCATTATTATGAAGACGGATTCAAGGTTCTGCAGATCAGTCTTTCCGATGAACGTCCGGATTGGGATATGATTGCTGCTGATCTTAAGAACAACAGCCTCCGGGAAGATACAAACACAGAAGAGCAGGCAGAAGAAAAATCTCTGTATGACACAGAAGTGCTTCAGTATCTGTTAATGCCGGCTGACGCAGAAGTTCCTGCAGGAGCAGAAAAAGAAATGATTATTTGCGTTGTTCCGGCGGAACATGCATATATTGCCAGCAAAGCAGTTCTGGAACAGCTGGATGAAGAAGAGTTGAAAGCCGTTGCCGCTGTGGCAGACGCAGATGTCATCAATGAAACACTGGCGCAGGCACTGGAAGCAGGTGAACTGAAAACAGCCGGTACCATTGAAAATGTGGATTACAAAACTCTGCTGCTTGGCGGGGTTGATCTGGCAGTGGTAGCCCTGAAGGATCTGGCAGCAACTGCAGACGAAAATACTGAAAAGCAGATATCGGATCCGGGTCAGGCACTGCGTGAGCAGATCGTTTCCTGCGGTGATGATATGCAGCTGCTGGAAATTGCATTGTTGATCGATCGCAGTGAAGAAGAAACGGAAGAAAAAGGACGTGAGGAATGGAACGCCGTGTATCATGCTTTCCTCCGGAAACAGTCTGATCAGTAAGAATGCGGGAAGAAGGAAAACAAATATGATAAATGATAAGAAAAAACAAAAAATAACCCGGGTTAAACGGGCGGCTGCGACAGGACTTGCCTTATTTCTTGCAGGAGTCTTTTCTTTGGGAGTTCCGTACATAAGGGCAGAAGAAGAACTTCAGGAAGAGGAATTTGCTGCAGAACTGGTGGGAGAAGGCAGGACGGAGGATGCGTCCGCCCCGGAACTCACCGGTCTGGTATTTGAAAAGCAGATGGACTTTACATATGCGGAATGCGCAGACGTATATTATTATGAAGGCGGATATAAGTATTTCAGAGTATATGACAGCGCAGATTATCTTCTGGTGCCAGAAAACGGTGAGATTCCGGAAAACCTTTCTGCGGATGTTGTGATCCTTCATAAGCCCCAGAATATTTATATGGCTGCCACCGGTGCAATGGCACTTTTTAATGCTATGGATGGTTTAGACCATATTGCCTTTTCCAGTGTTACAGCGGAGAATTGGTATGTTCAGGCAGCACAGGACGCCATGAATAATGGTGAGATTATATATGCCGGCAAATACAGTGCACCGGACTTTGAACTACTGATCTCCCGGGACTGTGATCTGGCAGTGGAATCTACCATGATCCTCCATACTCCGAAGGTACAGGAAATGCTGCAAAACCTGGGTATACCGGTCTTTATCGACCGTTCCAGTTATGAGCCGCATCCTCTTGGCCGTACAGAATGGGTGAAGGTATATGGCGCCATGCTGGACCAGGAAGAAGCTGCGGATTCATTCTTCCAGAGCCAGTCTCAGGTATTAGAGGAGCTTAAGGATATTGAAAATTCAGGAAAGACAGTTGCTTTCTTCTATGTGAACACCAATGGCACCATAGTGGTGCGTCGTCCCGGGGATACCGTGCCCATTATGATCGAACTGGCCGGAGGGAACTATGCATTGAATGATGTCAGTTCTCTGGAAGGAACCATGCGTTCTTCCGTTTCCATGACCATGGAGGAATTCTATGCCAACGCAGTGGATGCGGATTATCTGATCTACAATTCCACCATTGCATCTCCTATATATACTCTGCAGGATCTTCTGGACAAGAGTCCCTTATTTGCAGATTTTAAAGCTGTACAGGAAGGCAATGTATGGTGTGCAGATAAATATCTGTATCAGGCTACTGATATTGTCGGTGAGTTGATCCGGGACTTTTATCACATGTTGAATGACGGCGATGAAGATCAGATGACATTTTTATATAAAATCAATTAACAGAAAATATACAGCATGGCGCAGCCTGTCGGCACAATACCGGGGACTGCGCCATGTACATAACAGGAATTCACAATGAATACTCACAGAAAAAAAAGATCCCGCTGTATTGCAATGCTGATTCTTCTGGCTGCAGCTGCTTTGGTTCTGCTGGTGCTGAACGTATGCATCGGCAGTATCAATATTTCCCTGGCAGAAGTTCTGCAGTCAATTTCCGGCAATGGAACCGGAACCTTTACTCAGATCCTCTGGTCCATCAGGCTGCCGAGAGCGCTTGCTACACTGATCCTGGGCGGGGCACTTGCCCTGGCAGGTTATCTTCTCCAGACATTCTTTTACAATCCCATAGCAGGTCCTTTTGTATTGGGAATTTCTTCGGGAGCCAAGATGGTGGTTGCTGTTGTAATGGTGTTTCTTCTTGGCAGATCTATCCGCGTGTCCTCTGCCGGGATGATTCTGGCAGCATTTTTCGGAGCTATGATCTCCATGGGGTGTGTGCTGCTGATCTCCAGAAAGATCAAGGGGATGGCCATGCTTGTAGTGGCTGGCGTTATGATCGGATACATCTGCTCCGCGATTACTGATATTATCGTCGCGTTCGCAGATGATGCGGATATCGTCAATCTGCACAACTGGTCTAAAGGCAGTTTTTCGGGCATTACCTGGGATAATATTTTGGTAATGGCTGTTGTGGTTGCTGCAGCTTTTATCGTGGTCTTTCTTATGTCCAAACCTTTAAGCGCTTATCGTCTTGGGGAAGTATACGCCCAGAATCTCGGAGTCAATGTAAAGCTTCTCCGGATCGGCTTGGTGCTCCTTTCCAGTTTCCTTTCAGCCTGTGTGGTTGCATTTGCGGGGCCGATCTCTTTTGTTGGGATCGCTACTCCTCACCTGGTAAAGAAAGTACTGAATACCGCAGAACCGATCTGGATGATCCCGGGATGCTTTCTGGGAGGCGCGGTATTCTGTCTGTTCTGTGATCTTCTGGCGCGAACCGTTATGGCTCCGACAGAACTGAGCATCAGTACCGTTACAGCTGTTTTCGGTGCTCCGGTGGTAATCTGGGTTCTGATCAGCAGAAAGAGAGGGCAGGCATAATGAAGAAACCGTATTTCTCGCTGGACCATCTTACGGTAGGGTATCAGGGACATGCAGTAGTGGAGGATATTTCCATAGAGCTGGCGAAGGGACAGATCCTGACACTGATCGGCCCCAACGGAGCCGGTAAATCCACAATCCTGAAAACGATTGTGGGACAGCTGCCGGTTATTTCGGGAGAGATTCGGATCGACCAGAAAAACATTGCCGATATTTCCCGCAGTGAGCTATCCAGAAAAATGGCTGTGGTTCTTACGGAAAAAATAAAAACGGAATTGATGACCTGCGAAGAAGTTGTTGCTACAGGACGTTTTCCTTATACAGGAAGATTCGGCAGATTGTCGGAAGACGACTACAGGGTTGTAGAAGAATCCATGGAACTGGTGCATGTGACGCAGATCCGGGATAAGGATTTTATGAGGATCAGTGACGGACAACGTCAGAGAGTCATGCTGGCAAGAGCCATATGCCAGGAACCAGACATCATTATCCTGGATGAGCCGACTTCTTTCCTGGATGTGAAATACAAACTGGAATTTCTGTCAGTGCTTCAGAAGCTACGCTCTATGAAGGACCTCACAGTAGTCATGTCGATCCACGAACTGGAACTGGCAGAAAGGGTTTCGGACAGGATCCTGTGTGTAAACGGTTTGAAAATCGACGGATATGGATCTGCAGAGGAGATCTTCCGTCCTGGGTATATTACCTCGCTGTTTGGTATACATGCAGGTTCCTTTGATGAGAGTAATACCAGTATGGAACTGAAAGCGCCAGACAGGGAGCGGCAGCCGGATCTGTTTGTACTGGCGGGTGCAGGATCAGCCCGCAGTGTATACGGAAAGCTTCAAAGAGAGAATACGCCTTTTATTACCGGGATACTGTATGAAAATGATCTGGATTATCCGGTGGCTTCTGCCCTGGCTGCCCAGGTGATCTCCACACCTGCCTTCGAACCCGTTTCAGAGGATGCCATGCGGCAGGCACAAGAGGCTGTAAACAGCTGCCGGAAGGTAATCTGCTGCAGATCTGAATTTGGAAGTCTTGATACTTGTTCCGAACAGCTGCTCGACTATGCACGGTCCATGAATAAGGAAATTGATTTTCTATATGCAGACCGATATAATGGACGGAAATAACCTGCAGATGCGGTAAATACCGGGTCCTGTCACAAAAAAGGAGCAAACAGTGGAATATACGATTCCAAGGATTATGATAGCAGGCACCAACAGCGGGTGCGGAAAGACTACGATTACATGCAGTATTCTGCAGGCACTGATCAACCGCGGGCTGAAAGCAGGTGCATTCAAATGTGGGCCTGATTATATCGATCCTATGTTTCATAGCCGGATTATCGGAGCCAAAGCCTCCAATCTGGATTCGTTCTTCTTCTCTGAAAACACTCTGAACTATCTGCTGGCAGAAAATAGTGCAGGCTGTGATATTAATATTATCGAAGGCGTGATGGGGTACTATGACGGGATGGGGATCGACACCACCAGAGCAAGTTCCTGTGAGATTGCCGGTATGACCAGGAGCCCCGTGATCCTGGCGGTGAATGCGAAAGGAGCCTCCTTATCAATTCTGGCACAGATCAGCGGGTTTCTTCATTTTTCTATTGGAGATAAGGAAACTTCTTCCGGAATCTGCGGTGTGATCCTGAACCAGTGTACGTCCGCAACCTATGCGGTTCTGGAAACTGCGATCCGTCGGTATTTTAACGGACAGGCAGAACCTCTGGGTTATCTGCCGGTCTTGAAAGAATGCTCTCTGGAAAGCCGTCATCTGGGGCTTGTTACGGCCGGGGAAATAAAGGATCTTAGGGAAAAAATGCAGATTCTGGCACAGCAGGCGGAGCGGACCATAGAGCTGGACAGGATCCTTCAGATTGCAGGAGATGCAGATTCTGTACATTGTGAAGCAATATCCCTGCCGCAGTTTGAACAGAAGATCAGGGTCGCTGTTGCCAGAGACAGAGCCTTCTGTTTCTACTATGAAGACAGCCTGGATCTTCTGAGGAAGATGGGAGCAGAACTGGTTCCTTTCAGCCCTCTGTCCGATGAAGCTCTTCCTTCTGATGTGGATGGACTGTATCTCGGGGGAGGATATCCTGAACTGTATTCCGGGGAACTTGCCTCCAATCATTCCATGCGCCAGTCAGTGTATAAGGCACTGGTGAATGGGATTCCCTGCATTGCAGAGTGCGGAGGATATATGTATCTGACTGAGAAGATCGGATCAGATCCCATGGTGGGATATATCCGTGGAAATAGTTTTGATACAGGAAAGCTGAGCCGCTTCGGGTATGTGACTCTGACAGCAGAAAAGGATAATCTGCTGTGCAGGAAAGGGCAGACAATCCCGGCACATGAGTTCCATCACTGGGATAGTGAGGATCCGGGAAACGCATTTACTGCAGCAAAGTCATCAGGAAGAAGCTGGAGTTGTGTCCATGCTTCCGGAAGACTGTATGCGGGCTATCCTCATTTTCATTTTTATGCCAATCCTGCCTTTGGAGAAAACTTCTACCGGACTTGTCTGGAATACAGAAAAGAGAATCATTTATCATGAAGATTGAACATGTAAAACCAATGGATATAGAAGCACGCAGTTTTCAGATCATTTCCGAGCTTCTGGGGGATCGCACTTTGGACCCCGAAAACGAACTGGTGATCAAGCGGGCAATCCACACCACGGCAGATTTTGATTATGCAGATAATCTGTGTTTTTCGGAACATGCCGTGAGTAAAGGGATTGAAGCCCTGAAAAACGGCTGTGATATCGTGACAGACACCCAGATGGCCAAAGCAGGGATCAACAAGAGCATTCTGTCATCCCTTGGCGGGGAAGTGCACTGCTTCATGTCCGATGCAGACGTTGCCGCCAGGGCAAAGGAAAGAGGCGTAACAAGAGCCATGGTTTCCATGGAAAAAGCCGCAGAGCTTGAAAAGCCCTGTATCTTTGCCATTGGAAATGCGCCGACTGCCCTGATCATCCTGAAAGAGATGATCGACAGGAAAGAGCTGCAGCCGGCCCTGGTGATCGGCGTACCGGTAGGATTTGTTAATGTGGTGGAGAGCAAGGAACTGATCATGGAAGCGGATGTTCCCTACATCGTTGCAAGAGGACGAAAAGGCGGGAGCAATGTGGCGGCAGCTATTGTTAATGCCATGCTGTATCAGATCAGGCGATAGATCCATGGAAGAATATGTAGTCAAAGACGGAAAAAAACTGAGGCTTGGATATACAACTGGATCGTGCAGTGCAGCGGCTGCGAAAGCAGCGGCTTATATGCTCCTTACCGGAGTACAAAAGGATACGGTCAGCCTGATCACTCCTTCCGGAAAGCAGTTGGACCTGCAGGTCCAAAATATCCTCATGGAGCCGGAGCGCGTGATCTGTTCTGTCCAAAAGGACAGCGGGGATGATCCGGATGTGACCGGCGGGACGGATATTTTCGCCGAGGTTTCCTATGCGCCGGGACCGGAAAAGATCCTGATCGACGGGGGAAAAGGGGTCGGTCGCGTCACCAGGAAGGGACTGGATCAGCCGGTAGGCGCTGCAGCCATCAATTCTGTCCCCCGGAGAATGATCCGGGAAAATGTGGAAGAAGTCTGTGCCCTTGCGGATTACAAAGGATGCCTTTCCGTGATCATTTCCGTACCGGAGGGGGAGAAACTGGCAAAAAAGACCTTTAATCCCAGACTGGGGATCGAAGGAGGGATCTCGATCCTGGGCACCACCGGGATCGTGGAGCCGATGAGCGAGCAGTCTCTTGTAGAAACCATACGGGTGGAACTGACACAGAGAAGAGAAGAAGGAGCACAGTACATCCTCCTGACACCGGGCAATTACGGGGAAGAGTATATCCGGGAACATCTTCCGGTTCCTCCGGAGACGGCGGTGATGACCTCCAATTTTATCGGGGACAGTCTGGGAATCTGTCTGGAACTGGGCTATAAAGGCGCTGTACTGGTGGGACACATCGGAAAACTGGTGAAACTGGCCGGCGGAATGATGAATACCCACTCCAAATACGGAGACTGCAGGCTGGAGATCATGGCAGCTCATGCGGCGGCAGCAGGTCTTGATTCTGAAAGGGTCAGGGAAATGCTTGGATGCGTAACCTGCGATGATGCGTTAAGGATCCTGAAGGAGGAAGACGAGCAGAAAGGTCTGTCTTTATGGAAGGACACCCTGGACAGACTGCAGAAAAGGATCGCTTTCATCATGGATCATCGGGTTTTCGGGGAAATGGAAACCGGAGCGGTCCTGTTTTCCAGGGAATACGGATGGTTATGCGAAACAGAACATGCCGGCACACTGCTGGAAAAGATAAAGGAGAACTGAAATGGTACATTTTGTAGGAGCCGGAAGCGGCAGCGCGGATCTGATCACGGTACGGGGTGCCAGACTGCTTAAGGAAGCCGACGTGATCATTTATGCGGGATCACTGGTGAACCCGCAGCTGCTGTCCTATGCCAGAGAAACATGCAGGATCTATAACAGTGCGGAAATGACGTTGGAACAGGTGATCGAAACAATCCGGCTGGCAGAATCCGAAGGGAAAATGACAGTGCGCCTGCACACAGGGGATTCCAGCATTTACGGAGCGGTGCGGGAGCAGTTTGATGAACTGGACAGGCTGGGTATTGCTTACGATGTCTGCCCGGGAGTCAGCTCTTTCTGCGGTGCGGCAGCGTCCCTGAAAGCGGAGTATACACTGCCGGATGTCAGCCAGACCGTGATCATCACCAGAGAAGCCGGGAAAACACCGGTTCCGGACAGGGAATCCATCAGAAGCCTCGCTGCCCATCAGTCTACCATGATCCTGTTTCTCAGCACATCCCTGACGGAAAAACTGCAGCAGGACCTCCTGGAGGGAGGGTATCCGGCGGATACCCCGGCTGCTGTTGTTTACAAAGCCACCTGGCCGGAGGAAAAGATCTTTCATTGCAGCGTCGGGACCCTTCATGAAACAGTGACAGAAAACAAACTTACCAAAACATCCCTGATCATTGTCGGCGGATGTCTGGGAGATCAGTATGACAGATCTTTGCTGTATCATCCGGGCTTTTCAACGGAATTCCGCAAAGCTTCTGAAGAAGAAAAATGAATCCGATCAAGATCATGATATTTGCATATAGCAGGCAGGGGATCCGGACCGCTCTGAACGCCGCTGAACAGTTTCCCGGGGAGGAGATTCGGATCTTCGCGGCAGGCAGGCTGTTAGAAAGTGATGCTTCAGACAATGTTTCCTTTTCGGTACAGGCTATCCCGCCTGAAAGCAGACCGTTTTACGGCGACCTGTTTTCCGGGGCGGATCTGCTGATCTTTGTGGGGGCTTTGGGGATTGCTGTAAGGAACATTGCTCCTTTTGTAAAAGACAAATGTATGGATCCTGCGGTTCTGTGCATAGATGAGCAGGGAACGTTTGTGATCTCTGTCCTGTCCGGGCATATCGGAGGAGC
>JAFWOB010000007.1 GCA_017510065.1 Parasporobacterium sp. | reverse complement strand
TGCATTGCTGCGAAGAAATGACCGTTACCTTGCCTGTTCTCTCTGTTTTCGCCGCTGCCACTGTTCCAGCAGCCGGATGATCGTGTCCTCCATCTGTTTCGGCGTGTAGGACTTCGGGAAATACTTCCGAAGCACTTCATGGGAGATCGTGACCTTGCTCATATCGTCCTTTTTGACCTCATCCATGACCGCGCACATCACATCCAGAGAGCATTTGCCTTCCTGGCTGTATTTCTTGATCCGCTGCGCCTGGGACAGGGACGGCGTTGCCTGTGCGTAATCCATGGCCTCCATGAAGTCCTTCTGTTCCTCCGGCTTCAGGTAGGAAAGCTCCACCGCCGGATTGAACGCCAGCTTTCTCTGATCGACCATATCCAGAAGCTCCGGAATCAGGTATGTCAGGCGGATAAACCGCTGTACCTGCTTGTAGCTTTCCCCGGCAGCGTCACCGATCAGCTCCGTTGTCCGCTTCCCGAAGAAATCTGGGACAACTTGTCCCACATTTTCTTTTCCGGGCCGTCCGGCCTGCCGCTTCATGGCTTCATTCTTCATCCGATAGGCGAACGCCCTCTCACTGGGAAGCAGCTCTTCACGCTGCAAGTTGCTGTCCACCATCAGGATGGTCGCCGCGTCGTCGTCCATTTCCCGGATGATCACCGGCATGGTCTCTTTCCCGGCAAGTTCGGAAGCATGATGCCGCCTGTGGCCGGAGATCATTTCATAGCCGCCCTCCGGCGACGGTCTTGCGATAGCGGGAACCATGACACCGTACCGGCGTATGCTTTCCACAGTCCGTTCCATGGATTCGTCATCCAGCACTTTGAACGGGTGATTTTTGAACGGATGCAGCTCGGAAAGCGGTATTTCCTGCACCTTCTCCGCCGCCTGGTCAGCCCGGCTTTCCTCGGTCGAGAAAATGTCATCGTAGCTGCTCAAGCTGATGTTTGCGCCTTTTTTCGGCATTGGCCTGCACCTCCTTTGTCAGTTTCTGATATGCCTCCGCGACTTTTCCCTTGGGATCATGCAGGAAAATGCTTTTCCCTTCGGAACTGATCTCCGCAGCCCTGACCGAACGGGGAATCTCGGTATTGAATACCTTGATATGCCCGCCGTAGGTATCGCGGATCAGGGAAGAAATCTCTTTGGCATAATTCGTCCGGTTGTCCACCATGGTCAGCAGAATACCCTCGATCCGCAGCTTCGGATTGATCTGCCGCTTCACCTTATTGATCGTCTGGAGCAGCTGTTCCAGCCCCTTTGCGGAAAGGTAATTGGCCTGCACCGGGATCAGCGTGGTGTCCGCCGCTGCCAGCGCATTGACGGTCAGCATCCCCAGGCTCGGCATACAGTCCAGAAGCACATAGTCATAATCCTTTTTGACCGGCTCCAGGAACTGTTTCAGAATCCGTTCCCGGTTCATCGTGTTGACCAGCGCCACCTCAAGACCAGCAAGAGAGATGTTTGCCGGGATCAGGTCGATGCCTTCCTGCTGGTGAAGAATCCCTTCCGCGGGCTGTATCGCGTCTTCGTTGATCGTCTTGTTCAGGAGATCAAACAGCGTGGTTTCCAGATCGTCCGGTCTGGGATATCCAAGGCTGATCGTCAGCGACCCCTGCGGATCAGTATCCACCAGAAGCACCTTCTTTCCCTCCCGCGCGAGCCCGATTCCGAGGTTCTCCACCGTCGTGGTCTTCGCCGTGCCGCCTTTTTGGTTGACGACACAGATCACTGTTGGTTTGTCCTTCATACGTCCTCCTATTCTCTCCAGCCGTATAAGTCGTGGTTGACCTTCGTCTGATAGTAGTGGTCGATGGTCAGCGGCGCGTTATACAGCGTTGTGAGCATGTACGCCTTGATGTTGCGGATATCCGTGGTGTTCTCGTGAATGCAGTCCAGCACGTACTGGATATGCTCATAACCCAGCTTCATAAACCGGCTCTTCACGACTTCTGTCGGTCTGTCTTCACCGGCACAGCGGATCGTCTTTGCTTTGCTGCATACGGTATCGACTATAAGCTCCACGATCTCCTCAATGCGTCCGTGGTCATACGGATAACTGATCTTCAGGTCTTCAATGGAAAGATGATCTCTGAAATAATCCTCATACGATTCCCGCTCATCCATCTCATCCCTTCCCATCCCATCAATCGAAACGCTGATCTTTGCCGATACCGGCTGTGCTTCCGGCGATGGATAGATAGGATTGGTCTTGTTCAAATCAGTATTATTAAGATCAGTATTATTTCCATGTGATTTCCACACGTCCAGAGATGTGGTTTTCACATCCCCAGAAGTGTGATTTTCACATTTCTTGAAATGTGATTCCGAATCATTCTGTGGATTACCTGTGGAAAACTTCAGCACGTAGATCAGGGAAGGCTTTCCCAGCCCCTGACGCTTCCGCTTGATCAGCCCGATTTTGTTCTCCAGCTCCGAGAGCATCTTGCAGGCTTTCTGATTTCCGCAGTGAAGATCGGTCATGATGTCTTCGACCGTGTAGATGATATAGACGCGGTTGAGAGCGTCAAACCACTGGTTCCGTATGGACAGCTGGAGCCGGTCGAGCATCAGCCCGTACAGCAGCTTCGCCTCTGTACTGATCTCCTGGAACTCATCCCCGGTGATCAGCTTCTTCGGAATACGGTAGAACGAATACTGTTCTGCATCATCCGGACCGTAAAAATAATCGAAACTCATATCGTCCCTCCGTATGTATCGGCAATAAAAAAAGACGTTTACCTGAGTCCCCGGAGGGAAACAAATAAACGTCTTATTGCCTGTACTCGTTATTCAGTTATATCGGCGCTCCTTTCACGCCGTGGGGTATTATGCCGCCATCCGGTGCCTCACAGCCCTTATCTCAGGGCATAAAAAAAGAGGCGTATGCCCCGGAAAGCCTTTATTTATGCGGTTTCTGG
>JAFWOB010000056.1 GCA_017510065.1 Parasporobacterium sp. | reverse complement strand
TCTGCGATGAAGGCGTGATCGCTGAAGGTATCGGACACCGCCAGCGGCGCCGGCTCTTCATAAGCCGGCTCTTCATAAGCCATCTCTTCATATACTGCTTCTTCATAGGCTGCCGTTTCATAAACCACATCCATCTCAGCCATATCGCCGGCTGCTTTATTTTCATAACCGGCTTCATAATACATCTCCTCGGAAGCAGACCGGGCAGCCTTATCAGGGCTCTGCATCAGATGGTTCCCGATCAGGGACATGACAGCCGAGGCCGCCAGCACGGCACAGGCAGCGATCGCGATCCCCTGCCATACCCGAAGATGCGTTTTCTTCCTGCAGTTTTTCACTGCCTCTTCGATATATTTGTCATCAACGTCATTTAACGCCTGTAAAAAAACTTCTGGTTTCATAGATCTCTCCGCCTCTGCTATTAGATGATAAAGCCCTGTGACTTCAGGTAATCCCTGAGTCTGCTCCGGAGCCTGGTCAGTTTCACAGATACATTTTTCTCCGAAATGCCGGTCAGGGCAGCAATCTCTTCATAGGAATCCGAAAAATAATACCGCCGCATGAACACGACCCGGTCTGTCTGTTTCAGCTGTCCCAGGAAACGGTTGACGGCATGGGAAAGCTCTCCTGCCTCCACCTGGGACTCCACGTCCTGGGTTGCGGCAAGCGTTCCCTCCAGTTCTTCCATGGCGACCTCCATGGTGCTGTTTCTCTTCTCCGCTGTATTGTATCGGAATTTCTTAAGGGAAATATTTCTGACGATCCGGCACAGATACGCCATCAGCGAATCCGGCCTGTTGGGCGGGATGCTGTTCCATACACCCAGATAGGCATCGTTGACGCATTCTTCGCAGTCCTGCGCATTGCCTAGGATATTGCCCGCCAGTTTATAACAAAGCCGGCCGTATTTGCTGCTGATCTGCTCAAGTGCTGTCTCGGATCGTGCAAATAGTAAGTCTATGATCTGTTTGTCATCCATTTTGCAACCTTCTTATTGTTGTCCTGCTGTCTATCATGTACCTGCGGATGCAGAAATACTACAATTGATTTAAGAAAATCGGCGGATCAGATCCCGTCTCAGATCTCCTCGATCCTCTCCAGACAGGTTCCGTTCCAGGTCCCGGCAAAACCTTTCCCGTTTGCCGGATTCCATTCATAATACTCCCGTCGGTCTTTTGCATATACGGAAAGGATTGCCATGATGGTGCCGCCGTGCACCACAAAAGCGGCGGCCTGCTGCTCTTTCGCCTCATCTGCGAGGATAGCAAGTGCTTTTTCAAAACCTTTTCTGCATCGGTCCGTAAAATCATCCTTACGCTCCCCTCCGGGAACCTGATCTTCGCAGCGGCTGTCCAGCCATTTCTGATATTCCGGGGAATGCTCCAGATCGTTTTGATAAGCGCGGTTTTCAAAAATACCGAAATCCATTTCCGCCAGCTCGGGGATCACCTGCTGCCTGACGCCCGGGAAAAGGATCTGCGCCGTCTCCCGGCATCTGATCAGGGGGCTTACAAATACAATTCCCGGAAGCTCCTTTTCATCCCGCTCTGCCATCTGCTGCCGCAGCATTTCCCGGCCCGCTTCCGACAGCGGTTCATCCGTGACCCCGATATATCGTCTTTCCTGATTGCCTTTGGTCATGCCATGGCGCAGAAACAGAAGTCTCATGGTCTTATCTCCTGGGTTTTATCTCCTGACTGACATAAAAGATTCGATTGTGTACGTTAACTGCACAAAAACTGCGATTGTGTACGTTTTGCAATGTAAAAAATATGGCTGCGCAATATTATTTTGATGCAGCGTCATAATATTGTACTATTTTAGCCTATAATTTGGATTTTTTGTATAATTTTGTAATGTTTTCATGTCGGTTTGTCAAATGTTGCGTACACAAACGGATTTTTTGTGCAGTTGGCGTACACAAACGGACTTTTTGTGCTGCACGCGTACACAAACGGATTTTTAACGCTGTAACCGACAGAGAATCGGTTCTCTTGTATACCACTCGTTATTTCTTCAGGGGAGCAAGTTGGCAAAAAGTGCAGCGCTCAGCGCCGTCCCCAGCTCGGCCAGCTGCAGGAACCAGCCGGCCAGATCTCCGGTGATGCCGCCGAATTTCCGGTAGGAAAGCAGCCGGTAATAAAGAAAGATCCCGCAGTTGACCAGGACAGCGATCAATCCTCTCCATCCTCCCAGCACGATCATGCAGACGGTGCTGACTGCAAAATAGCCCGCCATGCTGACCATGACCCGGTATCCCTGCGCCGTTCCGGAAAATGCATGGAGCATGCCGTTTTCCCTGGCGCTTCGAAACAGAACCACCGCCAGAGCTGACAGGCTGCGGGACATGACAAAGCCAAAGCCGATGATCCACAGGCTTTTATAGGTCGTAATCCCGGTAAATGCCGCAAAATAAGCAAGCATCCACATTCCCGCGGAGATCACCGCAAAGGCTCCCGTGTGGGAGTCCTTCAGAATCTGCAGCATCTTTTCTCTGTCCTGGTGGGACGCAAGCGCATCCGTCGTGTCCATAAACCCGTCCATGTGGATGGCGCCGGTGATCAGGAGGGGAAGTAAAGATGCGATGGCCGCCTGCAGGATGAAAGGACAATGAAGGAGTCCTGCCAGGAACATCCATAAAAATTCCGCGCCGCCGATCACAACCCCCACAAGGGGGAAGAAACACATGGCATATTTCATATTGTCTTCGGTCCATTCCGCCTCCGGTACAGGGATCCTTGAATAGGTCCTGAAGGCAATCCACAAATTGTTAAGCATGGCTTTCTCCTGTTTCCTGTTCCCACCGTCTGATGTACTCGTCGATATCCTTGACGTTTTCCCGGCGGATCATATGAGTGAGCTGTCCGTTCCTTGCAGGGTTCGGCACCGGCTCCGGGTAAAGGAGCTTGGTACTGGCACCCGCCCCGCAGGCCAGGATGCTCTGAACTTCTTCAATAATAAGGATATTGTACAGCCCTTCTTTTTCGGGCCTGGCATAGCCGATATTTTCAAAATTGCCGGCAATACTCTTCTGCCGGTACAGATAATAAGGCTCCATTCCCATCTCCCGGGCGGCATGATAGGCATCGTCGATCATCCGGGAGATCTCCCCGGAATCTGCGATCGGCCCTGTTTCTCCGCCGCTTTTTTCTGCCAGCTTTTTCCGGATCCCGATGGCAGAAGATCTCTTGATCGCCAGGGAATGGACCGTCAGGCTGTCCGGACTCATTTCCCGGATCTGACGGAGGGTATCATCCATGTCAGCCTGGGTTTCCCCGGGAAGGCCGGCGATGATATCCATGTTGATATTGTCGAATCCCAGTTCCCGGGCCATTTGAAAGGCGTCACGGATCTGCTGCGTGGTATGGGACCGTCCGATCACGTCCAGGGTCTTTTGCTGCATGGACTGGGGATTGATGGAAATGCGGGTCACGCCGTGCTGTTTCAGAACGCGCAGTTTTCCTTCCGTGATGCTGTCCGGTCTGCCTGCCTCTACGGTATATTCCCGGATCTTTCCCGCTTTGAGCCCTTCAGGAAGGGCAAAGATCCTGTCTGCTTCCGACAGGAGCCTTTCCAGCTGCTCTTCATTCAGCGAAGTCGGCGTGCCGCCCCCGATATAGACGGTGGACGGCCAGGTCCCGTACATCTGTGCCTTTTGCTGCATTTCCCGAAACAGTGCTTCCAGATAGCGGTCCACCCGGTCCCGATAAACATGGATCGAACCGGAGCTGAAGGAACAGTAGCTGCAGACACTGGGGCAGAAGGGGATTCCGATGTAAAGACTCCAACCGGGAAGATAGCGTTTGCCGTCTGAAAGGACAGAAGGTTCATCTCCTTCCAGTTCCCGGCAGATCTTCCGCTCCTTCCGGGCGATCTGAAAAGCCACCTTTGCTTTGGCCTCGCTCACAAACCGGTCCCGGTAAAACCACTCGGCGAAAGCCTGCTGCCATTCCCCGCAAGAACCATCCGAAGCGGCCGGATCGGCCGGATGTTCCTCCTGACCGGCCAAATGCTCCTCCAGCCACAAGGTTGCCAGCTTGGTCGGACGCACGCCGGTCAGCATGCCCCAGGGAAGATCCTGCCCGGTAAGATCCCGCAGGGCTGTATACAGATCCCGCTCCGTTGCCGCCCGCAAAGAGATCTCCCCTTCCAGGCAGACCGCGTCTTCCTGCTCCGGGATCACTTCCGACGTGATCTCCCGATCCGGCAGAAAGGCTTTTGCCAGATGATAAGCATAATACAATGTGGCATTATGATTGCATTTCACACGGATCATCAATCGATTCCTTTATAATGATGGCCCCGGGTATACTTGCCGGGGATTGTTCCGTTCAGGATCTCGGCGGTTTCCTGCGGACTTTCCAGCGTAAAATCCAATAGGATGTTGGAAAAGCCCACCTCTTCCGTCCGATCCAGCATATAGGTGCAAAGACCATTATAGATCACAGAGGTGCACTGGCTGCAGCGGCTGACGGCTGTAAAGGATGCCCCTTTCTGATCGGTAAAGCAAAGTTCCTTCTGCCGGCAGTCTGTATAGTTTCTGGACAGGCACTGGTTGGTGATCATCAGCGGCTGATAACCGTAAGCCTTATAAATAAACCGCTCATGAGGCAGTCCGCTTTTTTCCGCCAGGTTCTCCAGCTCCCGGTCCGTCAGTTCATCACTTAAGACAAACTGCATGCCGGGAAAGCATTCTTCATAGAAAGAAAGCGCTTCCGTATTATAGGCGTACAGAAAAGAGTCCCCGATCACAGGGCCATGAAAGCCGGTTTCCGATAACAGGCCCAGCTCATCCAGGTTCCGGATCAGAAGGCCGACTCCCGCAGGAACCGCCAGGATCATTTCCCGGATGGAGGAGATCCTGGACTGCCGTCCGGCATCCGGGAGGCACAGATACATGCCTTCCTGAAGGATCCCGGCGCCTGCCAGCTCATATTCAAGAAGCAGCGTGGCAGCGGCTCCTTCCTGCTGCATCCAGTCCTTCACCGCCTTTAGCTGTCCTATGGTTTTCACTCTGATATACAGATGTTTCATATCATTTTGATACTCTATGGTATCGCTCCGTCAGTTTCGTTTTAAATATTTCAACGGCTTGCCGGCGAAGAGCGTTCAGCTCACTCATGGGAACAAAACTGTTGTCATCGATCTCGCAGGAAACCATGAGTTTCACATGGGTTCCTCCGGTCTTTCGCATTTTCTCTTCAACTGTTCCGGCAGCGGTCGGATGCCCGGATGCGGCTTCGACTACGTTTCCTTCCGCACAGCAGCGGATCTGCCCGTCATCGGAGACAATGGTAATAGCAAGCGGCTTTCCGGTCCTGGCAGTTACAAACGCCTTCGCTTCGATCGTCTTTTCCGGAAGGAGGAGCCTTTGTTCGATCTCCTCCAGCAATACATTGTTCCTGGTCCGATACACCTTCATGCCCGGTCTGATCTTTCTGAGTTCCTTGCCTTTCAGCTGCAGGATGCCATTCGGAGCACCGGATGCATTGGAGGTCAGTTCGATCCCAGGGCCTTCGATTTCCAGAACATCCTGCGGATGCACTTCGCGCTGCAGCAAGATCCTGACGTCCGGTCCCTGCACGTTCTTTACCTTACCGATCAAAAGACCTGTATGATTCGGCCGCTTCCGGGCGATCATGAAGGAACCTTTCTCCGGCGTAAAGGGGCCTTTTCCCTTTTCCGGCTTGTCCTGCGCCGGGAAATAATAACCGGTATAAAACCCTCCCCGGTTGTAGATGTCCTGCATGTTTTCGATCAGCGGTCTGACAAAATCCCCGTACTCCTTTTTCCATCCGGCCGCGCCTGTGTTCCCGGTGCTGTTTCGGTCTGCGCTGTCACATGCCAGCTCCAGATACCGATCCCTTGCCCGGCGGTAAGCATCCACCGTTGCCGCCACATAGGAGGGATTCTTCATTCGGCCTTCGATCTTGAAGGAATCGATCCCGGCATCGATCAGATCCGGAAGGACCGGCAGGGTGCACATATCTTTCATACTCATGAGGTATTCCTGCCCCGGGGCATTTGCCGGCATTGCAGGAAGGTCTATCCCATACAGCTGCCTGCAGGGCTGGGCACACCGCCCCCGGTTTCCCGAACGTCCGCCCAGAAAACTGCTGAACAGGCATTTACCGGAGTAGGCATAACACATGGCGCCATGCACAAAGGATTCGATCTCGATTTCCACCTCAGCCCTAATCTGCCGGATCTCCTGAAGCGTCAGTTCTCTGGCGGGAACGACCCTGGTCAGTCCCTGCATTTTCAGGAACCTGGCGCCGCTGGCGGAGGCAATACTCATCTGCGTGCTTCCGTGCAGATGCAGGTCCGGAAACTCCCGTCTCAGGACCCTTACAACCCCCGGATCCTGGACAATGACTCCGTCCAGGCCTTCCCGGTAAAAAGGCCTCATATACTCTGCCAGCACCTGTATTTCCTCTTCCTTCAGAAGAGTGTTGACCGTCATGTAGACCTTCACACCGAACAGATGGCAATGATCGAGGGTCCTTAATACCGCCTCCTCATCAAAGTTGCCGGCAAACGCTCTGGCGCTGAACAAATTCCCGCCCAGATACACGGCATCACAGCCGGCGTTGACTGCCGCCTTCATCGCCTCTTCCGTTCCTGCAGGCGCCAGGATCTCAGGTCTTCGCAGTGTCTTTGCAGGAGCCGGATCATCTGGTATATTCGGTTGTCGCCTTTTTTCGAGCGTTGTCACTTTATGCATTTCCTTCCTCTTCCGCCGGTGCGGAAGCATTTTATATTATATAAACACTGTTTCCTGCAGGCAAGTCCAAAGATGATTGCGAAAAGATCCTGATTTGCTATAATCGGGCTAAAGTACAGTGCCGAAGGCACGGATCGGAGAGAAGCAGTATGAAATTTGTGATCCAGAGGGTAACGAAGGCCAGTGTTTCTGTGGAAGGACAAACGATCGGAGAGATCGGTCGGGGATTTCTGGTCCTCATCGGCGTCTGCCAGGAAGACGATCAGCAGACTGCGGACAAGATGGTCCGGAAAATGCTGGGGCTGCGCATATTTGAAGACGAACAGGGCAAAACCAATCTGTCGCTGGACACCGTGGGAGGCTCTGTCCTTCTGGTCTCCCAGTTCACCTTGTATGCGGACTGCAAAAAAGGGAACCGGCCCAGTTTTACACTTGCCGGCTCCCCGGAACACGCAGAAAAGCTCTATGAATATATCATCCGTTCCTGCAGGCAGGCCCTGGGAGACAGCCGAGTAGCCACCGGCTCCTTCGGTGCGGAAATGAAAGTCTCCCTGCTCAACGACGGTCCTTTTACGATCCTGCTGGATTCTGCCGCGCTGTAGCAGCGGCTTTACGATCAGGAATGTCTCTTTCGCCGGCAGATCATCTGCCGGCATTTTCAGCTCCAGCCAAGGACCAGATCCATGATCCTGCGGTCTCTCATCAGATGAGACCATACCGTATAGGTCGCTTTGTAAAAATCATCATGGATCGGCATGTTCCGTTCGATGATGGGACAGCGGTAAGGAAGTTCCTCGTCGTTCCAGATCATTTCCAACACTCCGTTTTCCCCGATCACCGGTTTCAGCGGAAAGGTCCGGCACTGAAGAGGCCTTAACTGTCTGGGACAGGAAGGCGCGGTCTTACAGGTCAGGAAATATACAGGCTCTGTCCAGGAATCCGGAAATCCCAGCTCCCGCGGATCCTCGCAGGTCCATTCCAGCCAGTCTTTGATCTCAGGCGCTGCTCCTTTATCTGACGCTTCTGTCACTTCCGCCTCTTTTGCCGCTGCTGCCTCTTTTGCCGCTGCTTCCTGCAGCAGCAGATGCTCTCCCGGAAACAGATAAATCCCCATCTCTTCCCGGTTTCCGGCACAGGCACAGCAGGCACTGCCGCACAAAGTGCCGCAGTCAAATACCTCTGTTTCCACCTGATTCAGCAGGCGGTAAACAGCTTTCCATCTCCGGACATCATCCATCAAAAACATACTGCTCTTCCTTTTTCGGCGTTATCGTCAGAAGAACTTCGCTACTTCCGCAAGGTTTTTGCGTTTGCCAAGTACCGGCTCGGAAGCTCTCTTTCCGATCGCGATCACGGAAACAATGCATTCCTCTTCCGGGATCTCAAGCAGCCGGCGGATACCGTCCTGATCCCGAAGCCCCATGATCAGAGTATCATATCCGGCGTTCGCTGCTGCCAGCACCAGATACGCATCGTGAAGTCCCAGATCATAGGCTCCCCAGACATTTCCCAGCTCATTGTCCGGAGATCCGGCTGTGAAACCGGAAACACCTTTCACATAGGTAGTAACGATATAAGCCGCATTGGCAGAGCTCTTCTGATTGAAAGAAGGCAGCATTTCCCTGAACTGTCCAATCATCTCCGGAGATTCCACCACATAGTACCGGCCGGTCTGGGAATTCTTCCAGGACGGAGCCAGGGAGGCTTCTTTGATGATCTCCTCGAGGGCTTCATGCTCCACAGGCTCTTCTTTATAGTTTCTCACACTGCGTCTTGTTTTTATCAGTTCCTGAAATTCCATATTCTATCTCCTTTCTATAAAACCAGGCTATGAACGATTTTTCTTTATTTGGATACTGTTCCGGCTCTTTTTTTCAACTTATGAATGCTTTTGTCGGAAATACCGCTCAAAATAACAGGCCATGAACGATTTTCGCGAAAAAAACATTCATAAGCTGTATTATTGAGCAGCTCAAGCCTGAATATTTCATAAATTCTGTTCATGCGTTGTATTTCTGGGCAGACACCAGGATCCTGCCTTTCGGCACGCCTACGCCACGACGACTTCGATCCCCATTTCCGCTGCCCGCTCCATATAGATCTCGTTCAGGGGCTGGAAGGTGACCAGTTTCTTGCGGGCGTACTTGCCGCCGAACTTCTCTGCCACCGTTTCCAGTTCATACAGGGCATAAAGTGACTGGCTGGATCCCAGTCTTCCGGCTTTGCAGGAAATGAATGTGATCAGGTTGCCCTTAATGGACAGGACATCGATCTCATTCAGCACATCTTCGGACGTCCTGGAATGAAGGGTTCCGTCCCAGTCCAGATGAACGCCCACGAGGCAGTCGTCACTACATTTTTCCTCTTCCATGTAAGTGTGCAGTTCCAGGATCGCTCCGCTCTCCCAGATGCAGTCCTTGACGGCGGCATTTTTGAAAGTAAACCGATATCGTTCGGCAGTCAGTTCTACATCTTTCAGGATCCCGGCCTCCTCGAACCCCCTGATCATCTGTTCTGTCTTCAGAGGTGTCAGGGAAGAAGACGGAGTTTCCGACAAGGTATCCAGCACGGAAATGGTCCTTCTGCTGACCCGCAGGTTTTCATCCGGCGTCAGGCAGGATTTCAGAAGTTCGGTAAAGGAAGTCCAGCAGTCCCGGTACACATCCGCGATCTTCCAGATGGCCCTGACATCAGCGGCAAATGCCGGATCATCCAGGACCTTCAGTCCTTTGTGCAGAGAGTAATTGACCGCGCCGCCCCGCATCTCAATATAAAGATCAATGTCAAATAAGATCTCATTGGGCGGAACATCCCTGCTGAGCAGCTTATCTGATCCGGTATCCATTTCGATCACGCGGTCTCTGGCAATATCGATCTCAAACATCGGCAGCTTAAGTTCATGGGAAAGGATCCCGATAGCTGCCAGGATCATACTCTCCCCGCCGGTAATGTCTATGAAAATACTGCTGCCAAGCTTAAGTTCCTCACCGATCCGGGTCCGCATGGTCTGCAGGACAGAAGGAAGGCTTTTTTGTGACAGGGGGAAGAAAAATACCTTCTGCACCCCGCAGCGTTTCGTAAGGAACTGCTCTGTACTGCTTTTCCTGGCTTTGATCACGTCATCATAGCCGAAAAAGAGTACCCGGTCCGCCCTGTATTTCAGGCAGGCCGCAACATTTTCCATCGGTTCGTCATCCAGAAATTCGATAAAGGTATTCATGTTTTGTCCTCTGTTTTCCAAATGAGTTCTTTCATCCTGTCAAACCACTCCCTTGTTTCCGGGTTTTCGGACCTGAAAGACAACAGCTTGTCTACATATCCCTGTTCTCTGGCAATGCGGGTGCTGACCGGATAGACCAGCTCAAAGGTCAGACAGATATGCCCCACCAGATGATCCGTCACAGTCCTTCTGATGGCCCGTTCCACGGTGGTCCGGTGTAAGAAACATTCTTTGACATCTTCGGAAACGCCGGCATTTAGAAGTTCTTCCGTACTGGTGTTGTAGATTTCCTGCAGCGGCGTATCACAGTTCACCCGGAAAATGTCGATCTTGTCTGCATCCCGCAGAATATGGCAGTATGCCTGTTCTTCTTCGGTCAGGGATTCTTCGATCCGGTATCGGTTATGGTTCCGGATGGAGATCTCCAGAATCCGGCGATCTTTCTCTGTCAGGATCTGCTGCGCATCCGGCACCAGCTGCGTAAGCAACCCTTCCTGAAACAGAAGATCCGCGCCGAACATGGCGTGGTCCACGGAAGCGGAATCAATAAACGTATGATAGATCCTGACCTGCTCAAACCGGCCGATATCATGCAGCATCCCCATGAGCCAGGAAAGGTCAGGGTCTGCCAATGGAACATCCTCCCGGGCAATGGTCTCACACAAGGAGGCGACCCGGCAGGTATGGGCAATCTTCAGAGCGATCTTGGGATCTTTCGCGTCATAGGCGGAAACGTATTCCCGGAAAGACCTTTGTACAGCCTGTCTGTCCAGTTTCATGTCAGATCTCCTGCCATCATGGCGTGCACGATCCTACTGCTGTGAAGAGCAGCCGCGGCTTCAAATTCCTGGTAGGACATCTCTTCCGAATCATCCGCCTTGTCGGAAATGGCTCTGATGATCACGAAGGGGACCTGGTTCAGATAACAGACCTGGGCGATTGCAGCGCCTTCCATTTCACAGCACATGCCGCCGAAATCAGAAAGGATCCTGGATTTCTGCTCCGAAGAAGCGATAAACTGATCCCCCGAACATACCCTGCCTTCAAAAATGCGGATCTCCGGTGCCGCCGCTTTGCCGGCAGACACAGCGAGTGCTCTCAGTTTCTCATCCGCCCGGAAAGCATAAAGCCCTGTATAGGGGATCTCTCCTTTATGAAAGCCGATGGGGCTGACATCATAATCATGCTGAACCGCATCCACGGAGACAACGATATCCCCGATGTCGATGGCATTGTCCAGGGATCCGGCCACCCCGGTATTGATCACATTCGTGACCCCGAACACACTGACCAGGATCTGGGCACAGATCCCGGCATTCACCTTTCCGATCCCGCACTGGACGACGACCGCCTTCCGGCCGTCCAGAGTCCCTGTGCAGAATTCCATATCTGCGATTTTCCTGATCTTCTTGTCGTTCAGGGCATTTTTCAGAGATGCCACTTCCTCCGGCATGGCGCCGATGATCCCGACCACGGTTTCTTTGATCTTCTGTTCCATCTGCTTCTCCTATTTAAATCTAAGGGCCCGGTCAGAGCCGGGCCCATTCCTTTAAAATCCCCAGAAATACAGGCTGGACAGTGTACAGGCCCCTGCCAACAGAAGGACCAGGGCGACACAGATCCAGACGATGCTCAGCACCAGCCCGGCGATGGCAAGTCCTTTTCCGCCTTCTCCTCTGTCGTTGATCTGCTTCAGTGCGATGGCGCTGAAGATGATCCCCAGGATCGCTACAAAAAACGACAGGACAAAACCGGCGATGGCAAATCCATTCGTTCTCTGATACACATAGGTCGTATTTCCCTGAGGCTGACTCTGGGCATACCCCTGAGGATGTCCCTGAGACTGTCCCTGAGACTGTCCCTGCTGCTGAGACTGATACTGTGCCTGGGACTGTTCATGCTGTACATAGTCATCCCCAACCGGTGCTCCGCACTGGGGGCAGAATTTTGCGTTGTCATCCAATTCGGCTGAACATTTCGAACACTTCATCATTGCTTTTCTGCGGGGATCCTGCTCTTTTCGATCTCCGCTTCTCCTTTCTCTTTCTCGTCTTCACAAAGCCCCTGCATCCGGGAGCTTCTATATATGTCAGGAGACCCGGTTATTTCCGAAGCTCCTGGTATTTCTCATCCCATTTTCGTAAAAATCCGGGAAGCACAGCTTCCGTTTCCCGGTCATAGATCGTGATCACCGGTGTGCGCGGCAGATTCTGCGCCTGATAGGTCTCCTCCGGCAGCATATGGATGCTGATCTTTTTCTTTCCGTCCGGATCCAGGCAGGCCAGCCCCGTCAGACCGCTTTTATGCTTCAGATACGTTTTCCGGAAGATCTCAAATGAGATCGGCGTTTCCCTGCGAAGTACCAGGGCAAATGCATCCGACGGGAGAAGATAGCCGTCTTCCTGCTCTTTCGGATGGCTGTTGAAGATCATGACTTCCGCGCTGTCCGCTCCGCTCCTTGTCAGGGCGTAGCAGGCCAGCAGCGAATCCGGCAGGGAATCCGCCGGAATAAACGGGACAAAAGTACTCTTTGGGTACTCCGGTATCTCTTCCTGCACAGAAGATCCGGCGGCATTGTCCAGTCCTCGTCCGAAACCGCCGGCGGCATTGACTTCGTCCTCCACCAGTTCGATCAGGGCAGCAAGGCTCCACGCCCGATAATTTTCATAACCTTCCTGCACAAGGACCTTTTCCAGCTCTTCTATGGCTTTCCGGAACACTTCCGTATCTCTTCTGCTGATCCGGCATCCCACAAAGATATACCGGCTGTCATCGGACGCGCGTTCATTCAAACGCTTAAACGTCAGCCCCTGCCGGCGAAAGATTTCCTCCGCCTTGTGGTCCGGGGTATCCACATAGACCATTTTAGCGGTTTTTTTCGTTATTTCCAGCGCCAGAAACAAAGGCGCGTTTTCGGTTGTTAATTGTTCCATATTTCCTCGATCTGCAGAACTGTCTGCATCCTGTCCCAGTCATGGGTTACCCGCCATGCATCGATCGGATGGCACTGCGCATACCAGGCCAGTTCTTCATCTGTCACCATACACAGGTAGCCGTCGCTTCCCCAGCTCCAGCAGGTAGGATCAAAATGCCGCCAGGTCAATCCGCCGTCTGTGCTTACCAGGCACCAGTAATGAGTAAAGCCGTTGCTGTTCTGCATTTCAATCACCTGATATCCCAGGCGCTCCAGCAAAAGCCTTGACGCCGAATAGTATCCGAAACAGTCTCCGCCCCGCTGCATCAGCATCTGATAACCATTTTCCCGCCAGTCCTCCTCGGAATACACGATATCGATATAATGGATACTGTGAACATAATCATAGACAGCACAGCATTTTTCATAATCATCCATGGTATCATCGGTGATTTTCCGAAGGATCAGATCTGCAAATTCATGATACAGCGCTGTTCTGGAAGCGTCCGGTACTGCAGGAATCTCTCCCGCAAATGCCGGAAATGCGGATGAAAGTACGATCAGCACTGCCATCAGAAAAACAGCTGTTTTTAGCCACTTCAACACGTTCCCCCCTGTTCAGGCAGGATCTGCCTGCAAAAGTTCCCCGAACTGGACCTCTGCCTTGATCTTCTGCCCTGCGGTCAGATCTTTCCAGAGATCATAACTGGTCACATATTGATTGCCGTCCGTATCGACAATCCAGTAGCGCTCTGTCTTGGCGCCTTCCCTGCAGGTACTGCTTACGCCGATATCGGCAAAGTACGGGGTATCATCCTGCCCCGAGGTCGTCTCATAATGATCCGACACCCACCGCATGATCAGGAAATAGTATTTGGTCTGATAGATCGGCACGCTTCTGTAGATCGGCTCCTGATAGGACTCCGTGTGGTATTCCGTGTGGTACTTGGGAATCTGGTTTTCGATCTCTTCAAAATGTCCGTTTCCCAGATCATGGTAGGACAAAGAAGTCTCATATCCGTCGAAAACCTGTTCCGGGACCTTCCTTGTTCTTGTCTCATAGTGATCAAAGACACTCTCGTACCCGTAGATCTCTTCGCGGGAAGTAACATCGTAGGCATCCTGCGGAAGGCTCCAGCCGCTGTCCTGCATCTCCTTGTAAAGCTGTACTTCAACGCTTCTTTCCCAGTTGCAGGACGCAATCTCCATCGCCTTCTGTTTGGGGGATACCAGAAAGACAATCAGGGCGATCACGGCTGCGATCACGGCGAGGATCACAAACAGTCTTCCCCGTCCCCCGCGAGACGCTGCAGCCGTAGAAGCGGTCTGAGCAGCATGGGTATGCTGCGTTTCCTGCGTATGATGCGCTGCCTGTTCGGCCTTTTCTTTATCCTGCGCTTCCCGGTTCTGGAAATAATCCTTGGTCTGTGAATCCCTTTGCGCCCCGCAGGACTGACAGGTGGAGGAAGCCGCCGGATTCAGGCAGTCGCAGTAAGGACATACCCAGTCCGCTTCCCGGCTCACCGAATCAGGATCTTTGGCATAGTTTTCGGGATCTGCTATATAAAACTTCACGTCTTTGTCCCTGGCTCTGCCGCAGTTTGGACATTCCCGGAGTTCTCCCGAAATCCGGGTGGTCCCGCAGTATTGGCAGTCCCAGCATCCTATGATGATCTTTCCCATGTCTTCCCCTTATCCAATACAGCTAATGTTTATGCATGATTTCCGATCCAGGACTGGACCTGTCCGATGATCTCTTCTGCAGACAGACCGGCTTTTTCACTCAGCTCGCCGATCGTCGCGTTTTTCAGGAACAGCTTCCCGATGGGAGACTTCAGCACTTTGAACCTGGAGTCCATTTTAACAGCTTCATCAACGAGCCAGGGATACTCCTGCATTAATGTTGACAGTTTTGTGGTTTCTGTAATTTCGATCATTTCGTATACTCCTTTTGCTTCCTATTATGCCATTGTCTTCCCCTTGATTTCAACCCGCAATTGATAAATATTACACCCTTTCCTGTATTTCTGTCCATGCTTTTTTGCAGTATGCGGATCTCACCCGGAAAGCAAGAAAAAAGCCTTGTAAACATAACGTTTCAAGGCTTTTTTGAATTCAGCGGGAAAGCGGCACTGTCATTCCACTTTATTTCCTCCGATATAAACTTCCTTCCGATCCAGAGCCCGGTCACAGATAATAAAATCAGCCAGTTTTCCGCCGGCAATGGAGCCGATCTCCTTCTCCCGTCCAATCTCACGGGCCGGGGTCAGAGTCGCTGCCAGGATCGCTTCTTCCTCCGGGATCCCGAAGGAGACTGCATTCTGAAGATCCCTGTACAGATCGGAAGCTGCACCGGCAATGGTCTGATCCGCCAGTCTTGCGACTCCTCCTTGCAGGAATACAGTCTGTCCGCCCAGTTCATATTCTCCATCCGGCATGCCGAGGCACCGAAGGGCATCGGAGATCAGGCAGATCCTGCCGGGGAACAGTTTAAAGGCGGCGCGGACAGCGCTGGGGTGCACATGCAGGCCGTCACAGATCAGCTCAGCCGTAACGAATTCCCGTTCCGATGCGGCGCCGATCACTCCCGGAGAGCGATGGGCGAGGGGCGGCATGGCATTAAACAGATGGGTCAGATGCTTTGCTCCCGCATCAAACACACTGCAGGCATCCTCATATCCGGCATCGGTATGAGCCACGGAAACCATGGCGATCCGGCTGCTTTTTTCGGTAAATGCGGCCGCGCCTTCCAGTTCCGGCGCTACATCAACGATCCGTATCAGACCGCCGCAGCCGTCATACAGTTCCTGAAAAGCTTCATAATCCGGAAGCTTCAGATAGGCTCCGTTCTGGGCACCCTTTTTCTTTTCCGAGAAAAACGGGCCTTCCATATGGATCCCCATCAGTCGGGCGCAGCCCTCTTCCGGATGATCATAAAATTCCCTGGCAACAGCAAACGCTTTGGAAAGCACCTCATACGGAAGCGTCATGGATGCCGGGGCAAAGCTGGTAACGCCGCGGCTTGCCAGCCAGGCTGCCATCCGCCTCAGTCCTTCCGGATCTCCATCCGAAAAATCCGAATTCATGGCTCCATGAATGTGGACATCCACCAGTCCCGGGATTACCCGGGCTCCTCCCAGGTCAACACTGCTTCCGGCGGGGCCGTCTCCCTGAAACACTTCGCCGAACACATTTCCTTCTACCGTAAAGCCGCCTTTAACAAACCCTTTTTCTGTAAACAGCTCTGCATTTTTATAGATTCTGGTTGTTGACATTTTCATACTCCTTTGATCCCTCAGGTTTCGGGAAGACTTGCCGCGGCAATACTCTGTCCTACTCTTCTGGCTTTTTCATCAGGCAGCATAACCGTTATCTTTTCATAAAGTGCCGGATATTCTTCCTGCAGGATCCGGTTGCATTCCGCGATCAGAAGATCTCCGCCGATCCCGGAGGCCACACGTCCCAGTACCAGAAGATATTTCAGGTCATAGATGCGGGAATAGAGGGACAGGGTATGTGCCAGATAGGTTCCGATATTGACAAAGATCTTTCTCGCCCCTTCATGACCTTCTTCCGCAAGCTTTTGTACTTCCTTCAGTTTCTGAGCCAGGCTCAGTTCCTCATTCAGCGTGATCCCTGCCCTGGGTGCCAGACGGATGACCGCATCCTGAGAGAAATATTTACATCCGACGCCCTTATCCTTCGACCACTCATCCATGGTGGCCTCTTCATTCAGATCCACAGGCGCAAACGCCAGCTCGTTGATCCAGCCCAGGATCCTTCCTTCATGATCCACATAGCCTGCTGCCTCGCTGGTACCCATGGCGATTCCCATGACAGACCCGCTGTTCAGGCTCATGGCGCCGGCCAGCGCTGTCGCATCCCCGTCATTGGCCACTACCACCGGAACATCCCCGATCTCTTTGGCTGCCCTGTCATAGATGGTCTTCACTTCTTCTCTCTGGGAACGGGGGATCTTGATAAACAAAGAGCATACCATGGGACTGTTCCCCACAAAGGTTCCGGCGGAAGAGATCCCGATGGCATCCACTCTCGGCATCTTGGAGGCAGCTGTCTTAAAGGCTTCCACGATCCCGTTATACTGATAAGACAGATCTTCCGATAATTTGGGGAACCATTCCACTTCTTCCGAATAAACGGAGGTCCCGTCTATGACAGCCGACACTTTACGATCGGAACCGCCGGCGTCAAATCCGATCCTGCACCCATCCAGATGGCCTCCCACGGAACGCGGGTTTTCATTGGACTCTGGAAAATGCTCTTCGTCCGAGATCACGATCTGAAGCTCATGCTCATAGACGTCGTCGAAGAAGCCGGCATCAAAATCCCGGTCGCCGCCTCTTCTATATGCGTTTTTTAGTTTTTCCGCGGTTTCTTCACAGCCGCAGATGGTGACTTTCCACCCTCCGACACTCCAGAGCAGAAACTTCACATAGCGCTCCATGTATCGGTAGTTGGCTTTTTCATACGTTTCATCCCGGAGAAAAGAGGAAAACACGGATACATTTCCCTGATCTCTTTCCACTGCTACACGAAAAGGTCTTGCTGCTTCGGAAAGATAAGCATCTGCCCAGACCCCGAAAGGAATGTATTCCGGCTCCAGAGATGGTTTGTTCTGATAATCAAATTCAATATCCAGATATTTCATGTCCTCTCCCTTCCTGCCTCAAGTCCGGCTCTTTCGATCAGCAGAACTTTTTGATACAGGCATTGATCATATCGGCAGCTTCCCGGATGATGGGTTCGTCTTCTTTCTGGACCGGGTACAGAGGCTCTCTTACGCCGCCCAGATCCGGAGCGCCGTTTACCTTCAGGACGGCCTTGATCATGCCATACATATTGCCCTTCCCGGAACACAGTTTATAAATGATCTGACAGCAAGCGTCCTGTATCTCCCGGGCGGTTGCGATCTGCCCTTCATGGAACAGGGAAAAGATCTTGAGATACAGTTCCGGCATCACCGCATAAGTTCCGCCGATCCCACCGACAGCGCCTGCAGCGAGGCCTGCCAGGATCTGCTCATCCGGCCCGTTAAAGACTAATGCCCCTTCATCTCTCCACATTTCAATATCCTGGATCGGCATGGAGGAGTTCTTTACGCCTATGACATTCGGATTCTTCATCATGGTCCGCAGCAGAGAACTGTTGAGCGCCACCCCTGCCAGCTGGGGGATATTATAGATCACAAAGTCTGTATCCGGTGCTGCTGCAGAGATGTCATTCCAGTATTTCGCAATGGCATAATCCGGCAGATGGAAATAGATCGGCGGAATGGCTGCGATCGCATCCACCCCGAGGCTTTGGGCATGGGCAGCCAGTTCACAGCTGTCGGCAGTATTGTTGCAGGCTACATGCGCAATGATAACCATCTTTCCGCCGGCTGCTTCCATGACGTTTTCCAGAACGATCTTTCGTTCTTCTACAGACTGATAAATACATTCGCCGGAGGATCCGCCTACATAAAGGCCGGTAACCCCTTTTTCCATCAGGTATACCGTAAAGGCTCTGACTGCCTCCGGGTTTATGGATCCGTCTTCTTTATAGCATGCATAAAATGCGGGAAAAATTCCCTGGTATTTGTTCATCTGACTCATGTTTTCTCCTATCTGATGATAAAAAGGCCTTGAACATCCGCCCGGAACATGATGCCGGTCTATGTCCAAGGCCATTTTTGTTTCCTTGCTCTAACATTTCCGGGAACAGAGGATCTGTTCTCTGACATGTGATATCATCCCTTTACGGCTCCCATCGTAATTCCTTTCGTGAAGTATTTCTGGAAGATCAGGAATACGATAATGATCGGAACTGCGGCAAGAGCGGCACCTGCCATGATCAGGCCGTAGTCCGTGGAGTTCTCTGCCTGCATGGTAGCAATACCAAGGGAAATCGTCAGGTTGGAACTACTCGTGAGCATGATCAGCTGCAGGAAATAATCATTCCAGGAACTGATAAAGGTAAAGATCGCCAGTGCTCCTACGCCCGGCTTGATCATAGGATAAACTACCGTGATAAAGGTTCTCAGTTCTCCTGCTCCATCGATCCTGGCAGCCTCTAACATCTCTCCCGGTATGCTCTCCGCAAACTGTTTCATAAGGAAGACGCCGAAAGGCCATCCGACAGTAGGCAGGATCACAGCCCAGAGATTATCGTACAGGCCCAAAGCACTCATTTCCTTGATCAGCGGGATCAGGATAACCTGCTTCGGCAGCGCCATAGCTGCAACAATAAGCGAAAACAGGATCACTCTGCCTGCGAAACGTTTTTTCGCCAGGGCATAGCCGGCCAGCGAAGCGGTAATACAGGTCAGCAGCATGGCCAGTACTGCCATGAATACAGTATTGATGAGCCATCTGATCGCTCCGGGAATGATCGGTCCTGTCAGAGAACCAATCTCAAACAGCGGAGCGGATCTTTTGGAAAAAAGCACTTCAAAGTTTCTGAGCGTGAATTCCTGGGGCCACCACTGGGGAACCGCGGAATTGATAGCTGCAGGCGTTTTCAGTGCACCGGTCAGGATCCAGTACAGCGGAAACAGGAATAAGATCGCCAGGATGATCAGGATCAGGATGCTGGTGATACTGTAAGCGCGGGAACTGCCATTGTTTGTCTTCATATGCGCACCCCCCTACTTTTCCTTGGCCAGCCGGAACTGTACTGCGGACAGGATGGCAATAAAGATCGCCAATATCACGCCCATGGCGTTTCCGTATCCGAATCGGTACAGCTTGAAGGCTGTGTAGTATATATAATACATCACGGTTTCCGTTGCATAATTGGGTCCGCCTGAAGTCAGCAGCTGTATCAGGGCAAAACACTGGAAGGAATTTATGGTGGTGATGACCAGGATATACAGGGTGGTGGGCATGATCTGCGGCCAGCAGATCCTCCAGAACACCTGGGTATTGGTGGCACCGTCCACCTGTGAAGCTTCCACCAGGGAATGATCCACATTGCTCAGTGCGGAAACATAAAGAACGATGGGCTGCCCGACCGATGTGGTAAGCAAAATGATAATGATACACCACAATGCAAATTTCGAGTCACCCAGCCAGTTAATGTTCTTGTCTATAACGCCTGTACTCTTCAGCACATAATTGAAGATACCGTAGTAGTTGTTATACATCCATTTCCAGACTACCGTTACGGCAACGGAACCGGTAACGACCGGAAGATAAAATACGATACGGAAGAAACTTAACGGTCCTTCTTTCATTTTGTGGATCACCGATGCAACCCACAGAGAAAATATACAGACAATAGGCACACTGACAAAAACAATGATCAGTGTGTTCACAAGGGCTTTCAGGAATACAGGATCTTTCCAGAGTTCAATGTAGTTATCAAGGAAAATAAAGTGATCCGCCGTATTGGAATTCATGTTGGCGTCCGTAAAGCTGGTCCAGATACACATGACCATGGGATATACGACGAATGCCAGAAAGAATACCAGGCTGGGCAGAAGGAACAGATATCCGCTTATATTTTCCTGACGGCGCAATTTGGGACTTAATGTTTTATCCAATAGAAATGCACCTCCCAAAGTGATACGTAGTTATCGTTTAAATAATTCGCCGCCTGCCGCTCAAACGGCAGGCGGCGCTGTGTAGCTTGATTGCCTGGTAATAGGAAATGATTTACTGACCGTTAGCCTGTGCGCAGAAATCAGCAACTGCTGCTGCGATCGCTTCTTCGCTGCCATCACCTGCGCCGACCTGCTGAAGCATATTCCACCATGCGGTACGTGCTGCAGCCCAGTTGGTGGTTACCTGATAGTAGTCACCCAGCATCGGCATAAGCTTGGTATATTCGTTCATGATCTCATTGTCTGACCAGATACCGGAAATATCAATGCCCTCCGTGGTGCCACGTACAGCAAAGAAATTGGAAGCTCTTACAGCATCTGCAGTATGCTCGCTGTCGCACATATACTTGATGAATGTCTTGGCTGCTTCGATCTTGCCCGCATCACCGTTATCGAAGATACCGAATCCCCAGATACCGCCCTGGAGTTTGGCTACGCCGTCCTCTGACGGGAATGCCATGAAGACGATCTCGTCGCCGTTCAGGGTAAGGCCTGCGCCGGTGTCTGCAGAGTTCGGATTGAGCTGCTGTGCAATGTTCCAGCAGAACGCCATCTTAAAGATTCCGTTGTAGAAGTTTGCGATCTCGTCGCCACCGACGATGGAAGCGTCATAGTCAATACCGTTCAGATCATAAAGGATCTTCAGCGCCTGGATGTTCTTCTCATCATCCCAGGTATATGCGGTATGCTCCGGATTGGTGAAAGATCCGCCGCACAGGTTGTTAACCAGTGCACGGGTACCCTGGTCACCGCCCTGGCCATTGCAGTATATAGCACCGATAGGATCGCCAAAGGTCTCATACAGAGCGTTTACTGCAGCAAGGAACTGCTCGCTGGTCCATGTATGGGTCTCTTTGTCAATGTACTGATCAGCACCCGCTTCTACAAATGCATTGTAGTTGATCGCCATGCAGTGTGCAGTCATGACCAGCGGATACTCATAGGCAGCTCCGTCTGGAGCAAAGCATGCTGCCAGCGCAGCAGGATTGATCTCCGCCTTGTCTTCCTCTTCAAACAGATCGGCGATGTCCACCATATAGCCGTTTGCTCCCCAGTTGGAGACAAGACGTTCCGGTCCTTCCATGATCAGGTCCGGAGCTTGTTTTGCTGTGATAGCGGTGTTGACTTTGTCATCACCATCAGCATAGGTCAGATACTCAACCTTTACTGCAATACCGGTCTCGGCAGTGAATGCATCGGTCAGTTCCTTAACCGTTGCTTCATTGCCCCAGTTTCCGATGGGATATGTCCAAAGAGTGATCTCAGAAGCGCCTTCGGGTGCATCTGCAGCCATAACTACAGACGCCATGGATACCACCAGGCATAATGCAAGCAACAATGAAATGATTTTCTTCATATTTCTCCTCCTCCTGTAAATATAATTAATATGTTTTCACAGAGATCATACCCGCTGATGCCGGAAAATCCTGCGATTAACAACACATAAAAATTCTACCAATAAGGCCCTGTACTGTCAACGTGCTAAGAGCTCTCCCAGCATCTTATCTGTCATGCACAGACTCCTCGGCAGATGGAAGGGCCCTTTGTATGTAGAGCCTTTGGAAGGCGGCTCGGTGGGCTTTCCGTCCCTTCTCAGATAACCGTACCATTCGCCGTATTCAGGATCCGCAAAATGCTCACGGCAGTATTGAATGGTCCTTAAAAACCAGTCCAGATACTCTTCCTTTCCCGTATCCCGGTAAAGCATGAGAGATGAGATCATGATCTCATTATGGGGCCACCAGAGCTTCATATCATGTTCGTATGCCTCCGGCGGATTGCCCAGGCAGTCGATGAAGTACAGAAGGCCGCCGTATTCCTGATCCCAGCCTGCATTGATGGCACGGTTGAAGATAGTTTCACATTTCGGCACCAGATCCTGATCGCCGGTACGTTTCGCATGTTCCAGCAGGAACCAGACGCCTTCGATATCATGACCCGGATTGATGATCCTTCCATCTGTGACATCAAGATAGGTTTCTCCGTTCAGTCCGACATTTTCCAGCAGGCATCCCAGATCGTCCTTCACATGATAAGCAAAAATATCATGTACGCATTCCTCTGCCCGCTGCTCATACAGAGCCTGATTCTCCGGATCGGCCTTCATCATGACGCTGGTCATGTTCAGGTAGATCATCGGTCCTCCGAAGGAACGGAACCGGCGTGTGGCAGGATCGGTCTTGGGGCCTAAACGGGTCGGATCTTCCGCTCCGTGGGAAAGTTCATAATATGTGTCATAAGCTTTGCGTGCTCTTTCCAGGCAGACCTTGTCGCCGGTAACGGCATAATACTGGGCATTCG
>JAFWOB010000055.1 GCA_017510065.1 Parasporobacterium sp. | reverse complement strand
GACAGGCAGGCCGAGGATGTGCTACCCGGGAGTTGGGTTGAAAAGGAAATCGATTTGAGGTAAAGTGCAGACAGAATTCTTTATCACATCTTTTTTGCCGGAGTCTGCGGCATTCAACCCGAGTAATAACTTACACTATCCTGTGCGTCTTCTTGACGAGGGGATAACGTTTTGCTATTCTAATCCATGATCCGACTGCAAAGAATATCTGAGCAGGAAGAAACAGGTTTATGAGATAGAAGTATCAATTTATTCTGCCGGATCATTTCCGGCAGTTTTTTATAAGGAGAATAAAATGTATCGATTTGCGGTATATGGAAAAGGCGGAATCGGAAAATCCACGACCTGTGCGGCACTGTCCTGCGCTTTCGCAGACATGGGGATGAAAGTCATGCAGATCGGATGTGACCCGAAGGCGGACTCCACGTTGTACCTGCATGGCGGAAAAAGGATCCCGACCATGCTGGATGTGCTGCGGGAAAAAAGAGCAGGAGCTAAGCTTTCCGATCTGCTTGTTACGGGATACAAGGGAATCCTGTGCGCGGAAGCAGGAGGTCCTACACCGGGACTTGGCTGTGCCGGACGCGGGATCGCGGCTGCATTTGAAGCATTGGAAGAAAGAGATGCCTTTGAGATCCTGAAACCGGACCTTATTCTGTATGATGTTCTCGGCGATGTCGTCTGCGGCGGATTTGCCATGCCGATCAGGGAAGGGTATGCCGAGAAAGTATTTATCGTAACTTCCGGTGAGAATATGTCTATCTATGCGGCAGCCAATATCGCTATGGCAGTGGATAATTTCCGGGAGCGAGGCTATGCCCATCTCGGCGGGCTGATCCTGAACCGAAGAAATGTTCCGGACGAGCAGAAAAAAGTGGAAGAGCTGGCACAGGAACTTCATACAAAGATCCTGGCCGATCTTCCGAGAGAAAATCTGGTGTCGGAGGCACAGGATCGGAATATGACGGTCATGGAAGCGTATCCGGACTGCAGTTTTGCAAAGCAGATCCGTATATTGGCGGAAAAAATGATCCGGGAGGAAGCTGTATCATGAAGGAATACCAGCTGCTGAAAGAGATCGAATATGAATACAATGCAGATATCGGACTGTCCTATGCGTCTCCTGTGCGCGGCGTCTGGAATATCGTTCATATCGGGACACTGGTTCCGCAGTCTCATGAGGTTTTTGTCTGTCCCACCAGCTGCCTTCGAGGGGTTGTGCTCACGACCGCGGAACTGGGAGCCATGGACAGACTGTCGACGATAACCGTAGGAGAGGATAATATCCTGGAAGGAGATATGGAGGAGGCACTTTATCGGGGAACGAAAAGGATCCTGGAAGAACTGCCGACACGTCCCCGGGCTATGCTGATCTATACCAGCTGTATCCATCATTTTATGGCGGTTAATTATCAGAGGATCTACAAGATCCTTCGGAAAGAATATCCGGATATCGATTTTATAGATTGCTATATGGATCCCATCATGAGAAGAACAGCTCCTGCGGTCCCTTCCCTGTGGAGGCAGATCCACAGACTGCTTAAGCCGACGGAAAGGAGGCCAGATCAGGTAAATCTGGTAGGAAACTGCTTCCCCTATGGACCTTACAGTGATCTGAACCGGATGCTGGAAGATGCCGGGATTCGTGTCATGGACCTGAATACCTGCAAAAACTATGACGAATTCCTGGAGATGGCTGCTTCCTGTGTCAATTTTACCTTTCATAAAACAGCAGCCAGGGCGGCGAAAGATATGAAGATCCGGCTGGGACAGGAATGGATCCCGATGCACTGCGGGTATCTGTATGAAAAGATCGATGAAGATATGGCAAAAGCAGCTGAAACTCTGGGGATTCCCGGGATCTGTGAAGAAAAGATCCGGACAGAGCGTAAGCGAACGGAGGAAGAAATCGAAAAAACGAGGGAGGTCCTGGGGGATACCCCGGTGTCTTTAGACTATACCGCCGTGGATTGCCCTTTGGAACTGGCGTTTTTCCTGCATCAGAAAGGGTTTCGGGTAGAATCTGTCTTTATCGATGTTTTCACGGAATCCAGGGAGATCTTCGATCAGCTGAAAGCAGCTATGCCGGAATTAAAGATCTATCAGTCACTGGGATGGAATATCCGTCAGATGAAACGAGGACATGAAGGAAAGATCATTGCCATCGGTCAGAAAAGCGCGTATTTCAATGATACAGATCATTTTGTCAATATTGTGGAAAATGACGGGATGTACGGATACCTGGGGATCCGCCGTCTGATGGAACTGATCAGGGAGGCTGCGCAGGAAACAAAACCGATGAAACAACTGGTACAGATCAAAGGATGGGGGTGCAGCTGCGGATGAAAAAAGATTACCAGACCCATGTTTTTACTTGCACTTATACAGCCGACGTATCAGGCGTTTGCTCTGCTATGTATGAACTCGGAGGCATGACGGTCCTGCATGATCCCTCCGGATGCAACTCTACCTATACGACCCATGACGAACCCCGTTGGTATGATTCTGACAGCCTGATGTTCGTATCAGGGCTGGATGAGATCACAGCGGTCATGGGAGATGATACGGTCCTGATTAAAGATGTGGTGCAGGCGGCAGGGGATCTTCATCCCCGGTTCATTACCCTGTGCGGGGCATCGATCCCCCATATCATCGCATTTGATTATAAAGGCGTTGCGCATCTGATCGAAGAGAAATGCGGCATACCGGTACTCCCGGTTCCGACCGACGGACTGCGGTCTTATGTGAGCGGAGCGGATATGGCCTTCCGGGCATTTGTGGAACGGTTCTGCGATCCTTCGGAATACCAGAGGACGAAAGAAAAAAAGATCAATCTGCTGGGTGTAACGCCGCTGGATTTTTCCATCAACGGTAATGTGGAAGCCTTGCGGAAAACGTTTGAAGAGGCGGGATTTGAGATCAATGTCTGCATGGCTATGGGAGATACCTTTGAACAGCTGACGCATGCCTACCGGGCAGGCTGCAATGTGGTAGTCTCATCTGCCGGAAGAAAAACAGCCCGTTTTATGAAAAAACGAAGCGGAATGCCTTTTGTGGAGGGCCTTCCAATCGGGGAAGCGGCGGCGCAGACGCTGCTTCAGGCCGTCGAGGAAACCCTGGACGACGGCCTGGATCGGAATCCGTTTGTGAATATTTCGGACGCCCGGGAGAAGGACCCTTTCCCACAGGGGATCGTTGTGATCGGGGAAGAGGTTTTTTCCAGGTCCCTTGCGTATGCGGTGAATGCATTGCCTGAAACAGGAAGGTACGGGCAAAAAGCCTTCGCCTTCTGGCCGGATCCCGATGAAGGAATTGCCGAACAGGATCTGATCCATGTGATGCGGTCGGCAGACACCGTGATCGCAGATCCATTGTACCAGGTTGTTCAAAAACCAGGAGCCCCGGAACATTTCGTCAGGTTTCCCCATGAAGCCTATTCCGGAAGGATCTTCCGGGATCAGATCCCCGTATTCGCCGGAAAAGAGTATCAAGTATGTTCGCTGCTTTCGGGCAGATGATCATAGAGTATTATTTTGCTGACCTTTAGGAATCCGGAAGGATCCCGGAAGGAAAGAAAGGAGATTCTTTATGAAAGTATTTACCAATCAGTTGAGCAGGATCCTGACGATGATGATCCTCATTCTTTGCCTGCTGGTTTCCCTGGCAGGTGCTGCAGCAGCATCAGAGGAAACAGCGGCCCAGGAAGGAACGGTTACGATCGTTGATCATGCGGACAGGGAAGTGACAGTTCCCGTCAATCCGACCCGTGTCGTGATCCTGGACATTCTGCCATTGCCGTCTGTGCTGACGGTGTTCCTGGGCTCTGCCGAAACGATCCTTGCCATGCAGCCGGCAAGTATGAATGCCGCAAAGAACGGGATCCTGTCAGAACTGTTTCCGGAGGTTCTGGATGTCACTACGGATATCATGAACGGAGATGATGTGAACATCGAAGCGCTTCTCACTCTGGATCCGCAGATTGTATATTACAATGCAGCCAATAAAGCAGTTTGTGAAAAGCTGGAAAATGCAGGGCTTACCGCTGTAGGCGTTTCTCCGACGAAATGGAATTATGACTGCATCACAACTTATGATAAATGGATCGAGCTGCTCAGTCAGATCTATCCGGATGCTTCCCTTGGAGCAGAAGTATCTGCCTTCAGTTCACAGATCCGTGACCTGATACAGGAGCGGACCAAAGATATGGATGAGACAGAAAGAAAGAAGGTTCTGTTCCTGTTCCAGTATGATGAAAACACGATGATCACTTCCGGCTCCAGTTTCTTCGGTCAGTGGTGGTGCGATGCATCCGGTGCTCTTAATGCAGCGAATGAAGTAGAAGCTGATAATTCCAATGCCGCGATCACGATGGAGCAGGTCTATGTTTGGGATCCGGATGTTATCATCATTACCAATTTCACAAAGACACAGCCGGAAGATCTTTACACAAATGCCATCGGAGATGATGACTGGAGCAGTGTGAAGGCAGTTGCAAACGGTCAGGTTTACAAAATGCCTCTCGGAACCTACCGGACATATACGCCGGGTGTGGATACTCCGATGACACTGGAATGGATGGCCAGCCTTCTGTATCCGGAACTGTTCCCGGAATTTGATCTGGCTGAAGATGTGAGAGCTTATTATAAAGACCTTTATGGAGTAGAACTGACGGATGAGCAGATTGAGGCAATGTATCATCCATCCAGTGCAGCAGGAAGCTGGAAATGAAACAAAAACGCAGGTTTATCATCTGGATCATCGTACTTTTTGCCCTCATTCTTGGTTTTTCCCTGTTTGCACTCTGTGCCGGCCAGTTCAGTATATCTCCGGCAAGGGTGTTTGCGGAACTGTTCGGTCTGCCGGGAGTCCAGGAAGGAAAGGACAATGTCAGTACTGTGATCTTTAATATCAGGATCCCCAGGATCATTATGGCGCTTGTGGCGGGAGCCGGCCTGGCATCGTCAGGAGCTGCTTTTCAGAGCCTGTTTGCAAACCCGCTGGCAACACCGGATACACTGGGCGTTGCCAACGGGGCATCCTTTGGAGCGTGCCTGGGAATCCTGCTGGGAGGTAGATCCGTGCAGGTCCAGCTGCTGGCGCTCCTGTTCGGCGCACTGGCTGTTATTCTCGTTTTTTTGGTGACCGGAAGGATGGGATCCAGACGCAATTCCATTCTGATGATCATTCTGGCCGGGCTGGTGATCAGCTCCTTGTTTTCCGCACTGGTATCTCTGATTAAATATGTGGCAGATCCTCAGGATGTGCTGCCGGTCATCACTTTCTGGCTCCTGGGCCGGTTTTCGGGTGTTACCCGTATTTCAATGCTGTTCGGAATCCCGCTGATCCTTCTGGGAACGATCATTGTTTTCCTGCTGCGGTTCCGTCTGAACGCGCTTTCTCTTCCGGAAGACGAAGCAAGATCTCTCGGGATCAATCTGAAACTGATCCGTGTGCTTGTGGTGGCAGCGGCTTCCATGACGACTGCAGCCGTGGTATCTACCTGCGGCGTGATCGGGTGGGTAGGGCTTCTGATCCCCCATATCTCCAGGATGCTTTTCGGAAATGACAACCGTTATGTCGTACCGTCGTCTATTCTGTCAGGGGCTTTGTTTATGCTGCTCGTGGATACTCTGGCAAGATGTGTGTCAGCTGCAGAGATCCCGGTTTCGATCGTAACTGCCATCATCGGAGCACCGGTGTTCATTCTGCTGCTTCGAAGAACAGGAGGTCTTAAGCTGTGAGCCTGGAAGTAAATGCGGGAACATTTTCCTATGACAAAGACCATCCCGTGCTGATGGATATCACATTCAGCGCACAGCCCGGGGAAGTGGTGGCAATCCTCGGGCCAAATGGCGCAGGTAAGACGACGCTGCTCAAGTGTATCCTGGGATTTCTTCCCTGGGAAAGCGGTTATACCAGCCTGGAAGGCAAAAAGATCCGGGAATGGAAAAGGACTGATCTGTGGAAATACATTTCCTATGTTCCCCAGGCGCGGGAACCTGCTTTTTCTTATCGTACGGAAGACATGATCCTTTTGGGACGAAGTCCTTATCTGGGGAACTTTTCAGTTCCCGGGAAAAAGGATATGGAAATCGTGGAGCAGGTGATGGAAACGGCTGGGATCTCCCATTTAGCCGGGAAAAACTGTTCGGAGATCAGCGGCGGCGAACTGCAGCTTGTGCTGATCGCCAGAGCCCTGGCAGCGCAGCCGAAGTTGATGATCCTGGACGAACCGGAATCCGGTCTGGATTTCAGAAACCAGCTTGTGGTACTGGAACTGCTGAAAAAACTAAGCCATGACGACGGTCTTTCGATCATCATCAATACCCACTATCCGGATCATGCCCTGCGGATCGCGGATCATTCCCTTTTGTTGTACAAGAACAGTATTCATCTTTTCGGAAGAACGGAACATATCCTGACACCGGAACATATGAAAGCCGCTTTTCATGTGGATATTGCCGTGTATCATGAGGTGATAGAAGGCAGGGAATATCCGACCGTTATACCACTGAGGCTGTCAGAGAGCAGCAGACAGGATGCGAAGTAAGGAACAAGATAAGGAGGAAGTTTATGGAAGAACAAAACGAAAGACTGGCAGTGATCGCCATTGTGGTGGAGGATAAGGAAAGCGCCTTGGAGATCAATACACTTCTTCATGAATACGGAAAATATATTATCGGAAGGATGGGGGTTCCTTATCCTGCAAGAAACATTTCCCTGATCAGTGTCGCGATCGTGGCGCCTGGGGATGTGATCAGCGCCTTGACAGGAAAACTCGGGCGGATTTCCGGAGTAACGGTAAAAACCGCGTATTCCAAAGTCTGAGAAGCACTTCTGGGAACCGGAATGAGAAAACAAAAATGTGATTTTCTCTACACATTCCCGGAAAAATCTAGTATAATTGGCGCTAATATTACTTTATTACGTTACAACGACAGATAGCGCGTGAGAGTTGGAAGAATGAACAGGATAGACAGAAAGATAATTTTGGAAGATGGAAGTGAATATTACGGATACGGATTCGGCGCTGCGGACAGCAGAGTCTGCGAGATCGTATTTAATACTTCCATGGTGGGATATCAGGAAATCGTGTCCGATCCGTCCTATACGGACCAGATCGTGGTCATGACGTATCCGCTGATCGGCAATTACGGTATCACCGATGATGATTATGAGAGCAAGAATATCTCGATCGGTGGGATGATCGTACGGGATTATAATGATATGCCGTCCAATTTCCGGTATACCAAGACGCTTTCGGAACTGTTGGAAGAGAATGGGATTCCCGGGATTTCCGGCGTTGATACGAGAAAACTGACCAGAAGTATCCGGGATATCGGATCCAGAAGGATGCTGATCACGGATCTGTCAACGTCTCTGGAAGAAGGCCTTGAGATCATCCGAAAGACTCCTGTGCCCCATGATGCGGTTTCCAGGGTTACCAGCAGCAAGACCTGGTACAGCCGGACATCCAATCACCAATTTAATGTGGTGGCAGTGGACTGCGGGATCAAGCTGAACATCATCAGATGCCTGAACCGTTTTGGCTGCAATGTGACGATCGTTCCATATGATACGACTCCCGAAGAGATCGCATTTATGAATCCGGATGGCATCTTCTTATCCAACGGTCCGGGAGATCCGGAGGATGTGGTACCTGTGATCGAAACGGTGAAAGCCCTTAGGGGACAGTATCCCATCTTCGGAATCTGTCTGGGACACCAGATCATTTCCCTGGCTTATGGAGCCAGGACATATAAACTGAAGTTCGGACACAGAGGCGGGAATCATCCGGTCAAGAATCTGAAGACCGGAAAGATCGAGATCACATCTCAGAACCACAGCTATGCCGTAGATGCGGACAGTGTCGGGAACACGGATCTTTCTATTACCCATATGAATCTTCTGGATCAGACGGTAGAAGGGGTGGAATGTCTGGCCGACCGTGTCTTCAGCGTGCAGTATCATCCGGAAAGTGCGCCTGGACCGCAGGACAGCACCTACCTGTTCGAACAGTTTATTACGGTCATGAAGGAGGCGAAAGACAATGCCTAAGAGAACGGATATCAAAAAAGTGCTCGTGATCGGATCTGGTCCTATTGTGATCGGTCAGGCCGCAGAATTTGATTATGCCGGCACACAGGCATGTCTGGCTTTGAAAGAAGAAGGCTATGAGGTCATTCTGGCCAATTCCAATCCCGCCACGATCATGACAGACACTTCGATTGCCGACAAAGTATATATGGAACCGCTGACTCTGGAATACGTTGCCCGTATCTGCAGAAGAGAACGGCCGGACGCCATTGTGCCGGGGATCGGGGGTCAGACCGGACTGAACCTGGCAATGCAGCTGGCGAAAAAAGGTGTCCTGGAAGAATGTGAGATCGAACTGCTGGGAACGGACGCTGACAGTATAGAGAGGGCAGAGGACAGGGAACTTTTCAAAGAACTCTGTGAAAGCATCGGCGAGCCTGTGGTCCCTTCAAAGATCACTTACAGTGTGGAGGAAGCGCTGGAAGCGGCGCAGCAGCTGGGGTATCCGGTGATCCTGCGGCCTGCCTTTACATTGGGAGGAACAGGAGGAGGATTTGCCGGCAATCCGGAGGAACTGTCTGAGATGATGAAAAATGCACTGGAGCTGTCTCCTGTGCATCAGGTCCTGATCGAAAAAAGTATCAAAGGATATAAAGAGATCGAGTACGAAGTGATGCGTGACGCCAACGACACGGCGATCACCGTCTGCAGTATGGAGAATCTGGATCCCGTCGGGATCCATACCGGCGATTCCATCGTTGTGGCGCCGGTGCAGACCCTGACCAATAAGGAATACCATATGCTTAGGGACAGCGCTCTGAAGATCATCCGTACGCTCGGTGTGAAAGGCGGGTGTAATGTCCAGTTTGCCCTGGACCCGCAGTCATTTACCTATTATGTGATCGAAGTCAATCCCAGGGTTTCCCGTTCTTCCGCCCTGGCTTCCAAAGCCAGCGGCTATCCCATTGCCAGAGTCTCTGCCAAGATTGCCGTCGGACTGAACCTGGATGAGATCATGCTGGCCAATACACCGGCCTGCTTTGAACCATCCCTTGATTATGTCGTCACCAAGATGCCGAGGTTTGCATTTGACAAATTCTCCTCTGCATCCAATACACTCTCCACCCAGATGAAAGCCACCGGTGAGGTCATGAGCGTCGGCCGGACCATGGAAGAGAGCCTTCTGAAGGCCATCCGTTCCCTGGAGATCAACAAGAACCATATCCATATGGAAAAGTTCGATAAAAAGAACATGAGTGTGGAGGATCTTCTGGAATATATCAAGAGTGGTACCGACGACAGGATCTATGCGATCTCCCAGCTCATGTGGATGGGAGTAGACCATTCCAGGATCTGCAACATTACAGGGATCGATATGTTTTTCCTGGACAAGATCAAACTGATCGTGGATTTCGAAAAAGAGATGGAACTGAATCCCAATTTCGTGGAGCTTTTGGTGGAAGCCAAGAAAATGGGATTTTCGGATTCCTATATCGCGGAACTGTGGAATGTGTCGGAGGAAGAGATCTATCAGCGAAGAGTCGAGCTGGGAATCTTTCCGGTCTACAAGATGATCGATACCTGTGCCAGCGAATTTGACAGCTATGTGCCGTATTTTTACTCTACTTACGAAGAGGAAAATGAATCCATTGTATCGGATAAAAAGAAAGTGATCGTCCTCGGTTCCGGTCCTATCCGGATCGGACAGGGCGTGGAATTCGATTTTTCCACGGTGCATGCTATCCAGACCATTCACGAAGAAGGATACGAAGCCATCGTCATCAACAACAATCCGGAAACGGTATCTACAGATTATACAACAGCGGATAAACTCTACTTTGAACCTCTTACCGCGGAAGATGTCATGAATGTCGTCCATCTGGAACATCCGGAAGGTGTGATCGTGACGTTGGGAGGACAGACGGCTGTGAATCTGGCAGAACCTCTTGCCAGAAGAGGCGTTCGGATCATCGGGACTGACTGCAGTGCCATCGAAAAAGCGGAAAACAGGGATGCTTTTGATGAAGTCATTAAATCCCTTTCCATCCCCAATCCCAAAGGAGAGGCAGTTACCGATATCGAAAGCGGCGTTGCGGCAGCAGAACGGATTGGTTATCCTGTCCTGGTACGCCCCAGCTTTGTTCTGGGCGGCAGAGCCATGGAAATCGTGGCCAATGAAGAAATGCTGCGTCATTATCTGAAAAACGCTGTGGAAGTGGATGAAGACAAACCGGTTCTGGTCGATAAATACCTGATGGGAAAAGAAGTGGAGGTTGACGCCATCTGCGACGGAAAACAGGTTTTTGTGCCGGGAATCATGGAACTGGTGGAGCGCACAGGCGTTCATTCGGGAGACAGCAACAGTGTCTATCCGCCGTTTTCCATTTCAGAGAAGGTCAAGGAAACCATCGTAGACTATACCACCAGACTGGGACTGGGGATTGGGATCGTAGGTCTGTTCAACATTCAGTTTATCGTGGACAGAGAAGAGCAGGTGTTTGTGATCGAGGTAAATCCCAGGGCGTCCAGAAGTGTTCCGTTCCTTTCCAAATCCGCAGGCTTTCCGCTGTGCCGGATCGCTACCAGGGTCATGTTGGGAAAGAGCCTTGAGGAACAGGGCATCACTCAGATGGTTCCGCCGGAAAAGAAAAAATGGTATGTGAAAGCCCCGGCATTTTCCTTTGCGAAACTAAGCGGCATGGATGCCTATCTTTCTCCGGAAATGAAATCCACGGGCGAAGCCATCGGTTACGATGACCGGCTGAACAGGGCTCTGTTTAAAGCACTGCAGGCCTCCGGCGTCAAAATGCCGCTTTATGGAACTGTCGTTGTGACACTGGCGGATGAAGATAAGGAAGAAGCATTGCCTCTGATCCGGCGTTTTTATCAACTGGGGTTTAACATTGAAGCGACATACGGCACAGCTATGTTCCTGAAGGAACACGGAATCCGCACCAGGGCGAGAGGCAAACTGAGTGAGGGAAGCGACGAGATCCTGCAGTCCATCCATGCCGGTTATGTCAGTTATATTATCAATACAAGGGCTGTTCTGTCCGGGGTTCATTATGAAGACGGAGAGGCGATCAGACAGTGTGCGGTTCAGAATGGCGTTACATTATTTACATCGCTGGATACTGTCAGGATTGTGCTGGATGTGCTGGAAGAGACCATTCCCGCCATTGCTACCATTGATGCCTGAGTATTGTAAAACTGTTCCGGGAAAACCGGCCTGAGACTGTGGAAGGAAATTGTAATGACAGATTATACGAAAGATACATCCGGTTTTGTCGTCCTTGCAGATTATGTTCCGGATATCATCCAGGAAATCCGCTATCATTCCTCCTATAATTTCATCGGGGAGAGGATCAACGGTTATGAAGAACCCTGCGCGTTCTTGACACGGGAAGCAGCCAGGGCATTAAAAGAAGTCAGCAACGAGATGATCGTAAAAGGGTACCGTCTCAAAGTGTTTGATGCCTATCGTCCGGTGACAGCCGTCAAGCATTTTGTCCTGTGGGGAATCGAGGATCAGGATATCCGTATGAAGCCCTATTTTTATCCGGATCTGGAAAAACAGGTCCTGTTTTCCCGCGGATATATTGCCAGAAATTCCAGTCACAGCCGGGGAAGCGCAGTGGATCTGACGCTTCTGGATATGAGCACCGGAAAAGAGCTGGATATGGGAAGCCCCTTCGATTTCTTTGGAGAAATCTCCCATCCCGATTATCGTGGGATTACGCAGGAACAGTATGATAACCGGATGTTTCTGCAAAGTGCCATGATCCGGAACGGATTCCTTCCTATCGACTGCGAATGGTGGCATTTTATGCTGAAAGACGAGCCTTATCCGGATACTTATTTTACGTTTCCGGTGGCAGCGGATATTCTGTTGTAGAAGGCTGTAAACAAATCGAAATATTACTTGAATATTACACCTTTATATTGTATTATTACAAAAGTATTAAGATAATATTAATAAAAGTATGCCGTTTAGGCGTAATAAGGGTGTAATATGAAACGTAAATTATTGATATTCTTTATAACAGCTGTTCTTACGATCGCCATGTGCGGCACGGCATTCGGCGCCGGCGGCTCTCTTTATAACGGATCCAGCGGAGACGATGTGTATGAACTTCAGCGCCTTCTCATGGCTTACGGTTATTTCTATGATGAACCGACCGGTTATTTCGGCGATATCACAGAACAGGCACTGATCGAATTCCAGTATGATCATGGTCTGACAGCAGACGGTGTTGCGGGACCGGAAACTGGCAGCTATCTGGGCCTTGTAATCTATGATTCGGATGATGATTATGAAGATTCCTCTTACTCTTATGATGAATCCTCATTTACCAGAACCTTATATAACGGTCTGGAAGGATCGGATGTCTATACCCTTCAGGTGCTTCTTTCAGACTATGGGTATTTTTACAGTGCACCGACCGGATTCTTCGGGGATCTGACGGAAGAGGCTCTGATCGATTTTCAGCGTGATTACGGACTGGATGCAGACGGATTAGCAGGCTCCGCGACCATCGGTCTTCTGACCGGCAGCAGTTCCGGTTTCTCCACAGGGTCATCATATTCCTTTGATTATGCGTCAGCAGTTCTGGATGCTGTTTACAGAACGCCTTCCACCGGGGCAGGCTATTGCGCGGCATGGGTAACCAATGTAATGGAAAATGCCGGCATCCTGACCTATAATATCAACAACCTTAAGCCTTCCTATTACTCTTATGCAACGGAAAGCGGACTGACATCCAGCATTTCATCCGGTTTCAATGCCAATGACTACTGGGCATATGTCTGCTACAGCTCTGATATCAATGATCTGCAGCCGGGAATGGTGGTCGCGACAAGAAGCTCCTATACCTATCTCGGCAGACAGTACGGTCATGTAGGGATCTATCTCGGTGACGGGCAGGTTATCTCCAGCATCGGATATCTGGAAACCCTGAGTCTGGATGAATGGGAACGCAGGTACAATAACACCGACATGGGCAGTACCATCGCCTGGGGATATGTACCGTATTGATCAAAGTAAATAGTAAAATGAAAAGGCAATGTGCGGAAATGACATCTGCACATTGCCTTTTTGATTTCATGCCTGCTGCAGGCAAGCCGATTACCGGAGGTCTTTCAGACCCGGGGTTTTTCGGCTGCGTCCTTCAAAGCCTTCAGTACTTTCTTTTGCACCGGTACGCATTGGCTTTTTGGATTATCTTTTTTGTACTGCCGGTAGATCTCAGTGACTTTTTCCGGGGACAGATAGGGGATCAGTTCCGCAGCAGCGCCTTCCACCGCAATAAACATATAGGGAGTGACAGGCTCCTCATGGTAATGGTATCTGGCAGAAAACAACACATCTGCAATTTCCCCGGCAGTTTTGCTGTCCGGATGCTCTTCACAGACTGCTTCCACGGCGGCCTTGATCTCCAGATAGAATTTTTCGTGGCCCGGATCATTGGCAGCCCCTTTATTGAGACCGAATACGCCGAGGATCCCGCTTAAGAACCCTTTATTATCCGCCAGCTGTCTTGCAAATGCAATATAATCATCATATGCCTGTCTGAAATCTTCTGCTGTATACATAGCTATCTCCTTTGTTCTTTCTTACCCTTTGAAAATAGTACATCCGCAGGATCATTTCTGTCAATAAATGAATAATCTGGTGGAAATAATCCCTGAATCCTAGTACAATGGGATGTGTTTGTAAAGAAAGGGGTGTAGTATTATGAAAACTGTAACAACAAAGATTAAATGGGTGTTCGCCATTGGCCAGTTGGGATGGTCGATACTGGCAGGTATCGTATCCAATCTTCTGGTCAATTTTTATCTTCCGGACGCTACCGGAAATGGTGTGATCACCTTTGTAACCAGCGCAACATTTATAGGACTGACAGTGATCGGACTCATCACTGCTGCCGGCAGACTGGTGGATGCTGTGACGGATCCATGGATCGCCAATATGTCAGATAACTGCAGCAACAAGCTGGGAAAGAGAATTCCCTTCATGCGCTACGCAGCACTTCCGTTTGCGATCGTCACAGTACTGATCTTCTGCTGTCCCGTCAGGGGGGAATCTGTCTGGAACATTGTCTGGCTGGCTGTCACCATGGTACTGTTCTATATCTTCATGACAGCATACTGCACGCCGTATAATGCGCTGATCCCGGTTCTCGGGCGCAGCCAGAAGGATCGTATGGATATTTCCACCTATATTTCTCTTACTTATATTGTAGGAACCGGAATTGCATTTGCGGGGAAAATGATCTGGGAAGGTCTGCAGGGTGCAACCGGATGGGATTACTATCTGTGCGCAAGGCTTGTCTTAGGTGTACTTGCACTGATCGCATTCATCTGTATGATCATTCCTGCGTTTGTGATCAAGGAAAAAGATTATGACAATTCTGCTCCTGTGAAGGAAAATGCCTTCAAGTCCTTAGGCAAGACCTTCCGGAACAAACATTTCCGTGTCTTCGTGGTATCGGATGTGATCTACTGGATCGGCATCACCATCTTTAATACCGGTTTTATTTTCTATGTGGAAAACCTTCTGGAACTGGATAACTATATGATCCTGTTCATCTTCATGACGTTGGTGACATTTGTCTGCTATCCCATTGTCAATATCCTGTCCAGAAAATTCGGCAAGAAAAAACTCCTGATCGCAGGTTTTGCGCTGTTCGGATTTGCCTTCCTGGTATCCGCATTTGCCGGAAAGATCACCTTTATTCCCAATGTGGTCTATGGGTTCATCATCTGTGTTCTGGTCGGCGTTCCGCTGTCGGTACTTGGCGTGATCCCGCAGGCGATCGTAGCGGATATCGCGGAAAGCGACTGTATCGAGACCGGAGAAAACAGGGATGCCATGTTCTACGCTGCCAGAACGTTTGCGTTCAAGCTTGGCCAGTCGGTGGCTATGATCATCTTTACTTCTCTTGCAGTAGTGGGGCAGTATACGGAACTGGTCGAGGGAAAAGAAGTGATCCGCAATAACGGTACCGGATATAGGATCAGCCTGATCATCGCCCTGGTGCTCTGCTTGATTGCCATGGTGATCATCATCTTCTACAATGAAAAGAGGGTCATGAAGACCATTGAAGAAGGACATGACAAAGAAGCTGCAATCTTGAAAGGAAAAAGCAATGAATAAATTTTCAGAATTATATGGGTATGAATCACAGTTGACGGTCCGTGCTCCCGGAAGAACAGAACTGGGGGGCAACCATACAGACCATGAGCACGGAAGAGTGCTGGCGGGTCCGGTAGATCTTTATACCACCGCCTATGTCGGAAGAAACGATTGCGGAAAGATCCGTGTCGTTTCGGAAGGTTATGATTCTTTTGAGGTGGATCTCAAAGACACTGCTGTTCAGGTAAAGGAATTCGGTTCGCCTGCCTCCATCGTAAGGGGTGTTGCCAATGCGTTCCTGCCGTATGGCCTGCAGGGGTTTGATGCGTATCTGACCTCTGACATCCCTGCGGGATCCGGTCTTTCCAGCTCGGCAGCCTTGGAAATCCTGATCGGCAGGATCTGCTGCAGTCTGACCGGTGTCTCCAAAACCGGAGAAGAACTGGCTATCCTGGGACAGTATGTGGAAAATGTTTATTTCGGAAAACCCTGCGGTCTGATGGATCAGATGGCGTGTGCGGCAGATGGTGTTCTTGCCATTGATTTCAAAGATCCTTCCAAACCGGTATCAAAGGAAGTTCATTTTGATTTCAAGAAGGCAGGGTACAGCCTCTGCATTATCAAATGTGGGGCAGGCCATGAGAATCTGACAGACAATTATGCAGCGGTCACGCAGGAACTGGCTGGTCTTTGCAAATTGTTCGGAAAAGAAGTCCTGCGGGATGTGGATGAAGAAGAGTTCTATGCCAGGATCAGGGAAGTGCGTGAGGCATGCGGTGACAGAGCAGTACTTCGGGCAATGCATGTATATAATGACAATCGTCGGGTTGTTCAGCAGATTGCCGCACTGGAAGAGGGCGATATCGACCGCTATCTGGAACTGGTCAGGGAATCCGGCAGATCCTCCTGGGAACTGCTGCAGAATGTAATTCCGGAAACGGCGACGACTCATCAGGAAATGGCTGTTGCTTTGGCAATAGCAGAGAGAAACCTGAAGGGAAGAGGAGCGTGCAGAGTCCACGGAGGCGGATTTGCTGGAACGATCCAGGCTTATGTACCGAATGATCTTGTGGAAGAGTTCCGACTTTCCACCGAGGCGGTACTGGGCGAAGGCAGCTGCATCTTCGTTAACATAGGATGATCTGGGTACTTGTGATCTGGCTTCTGCTGATCAATGCTGCAGGATTTCTCCTGATGGGAAACGATAAGCGCAGGGCCAGAAAAGGAGAATGGCGCATACCGGAGAAGGTGTTTTTCATCGTCAGTGCTGTAGGAGGCAGTTTAGGCAGTCTGTGCGGGATGTATGTATTTCATCATAAAACACAGCACTGGTATTTTGTAGTCGGGATCCCGGTGATCCTGGCGATACAGATCTGTCTTGCTCTCGTACTGATAATCGTTTTGTGATGAATATGAGGTAGGAACATTGGCAGGAAACTTTATTAATTCCACATTATGCTATATCGAAAAAGACGGGTGCTATCTGATGCTCTACCGCAATAAGAAACCGGATGATCCCTGTGAAGGGAAATGGGTAGGCGTCGGAGGAAAATTCGAGCCGGGTGAAGATAAGGATACTTGCCTTCTCCGGGAAGTTCGTGAAGAAACGGGACTGGTGCTGACAGGTTATCGATTCCGTGGAGTTGTGCATTTTGTTTCGGATACCTGGCCGGATGAAGACATGCATCTGTATACGGCTGATACGTTTGAAGGAAAGGAATGTTTTCGCCATCTGGAGGAACTTCCGTCTGGAACAGAAAGCACGGAGGAGATCTTTTCGGGAGATATGCAAAAGGGATCCTTTATCTGTGATGAAGGAGAGCTTTGCTGGATTCCGAAAGAAAAAGTTTTGCAGCTGAATCTCTGGGAAGGGGACAAATACTTTCTGCAGCCGCTGCTGGAAGGACAGGATGAAATCGAGATGACCTGCCGGTATGAAGGACACAGCTGCGTGGAAGTGCGCTATCAATAATTAGGAAAAAGATGAAACGGAGGATGGATCATTGAAAAGATTTATCATTGAAATGGCAGACGGGTCGACAATGAAAGGAGAATTGTACGAGGACATTGCACCGATCTCTGCTTCTAACTTTGCGAAACTTGCAACAGAAGGATTTTACGACGGACTGAAGTTCCACAGAGTCATTCCCGGATTTATGATCCAGGGAGGATGTCCTTTGGGAACAGGTACCGGTGGACCAGGATATTCGATCAAAGGTGAGTTTTCCGCCAACGGAATCAAAAATGACCTGAAGCATACAAGAGGCGTGCTGTCTATGGCCAGAGCCATGGATCCTGATTCCGCCGGTTCACAGTTTTTTATCATGGTGGATGATGCGCCGTATCTGGACGGTCAGTATGCGGCTTTCGGCAAAGTAACGGAAGGGATGGAAACCGCGGATAAAATAGTAGGGCAGCCCCGTAATATGTACAATGACTGCCCCTTTGAAGACCAGGTTATGAAAACCATCACAATTCTGGAAGATTAACCGCGGTTATTTTCTGAGATCTATATGTTTTGCAGCGTATTCGGCACATTCCAGGGCATCTTCAAGTCCTGATGTGCCGAAATTGTTCGGCGCATCGTTTTCAAGGACCACCCAGGGAAGGTCCAGTTCCTTTGCGCAGTCTGCGATCTTCTGGAGCGGATAGGTGCCTTTTCCCCAACCGCACATTTCACCGGTATGGACAGATCCGTCCATACCGTCTTTCATATGAAGCAGCATGATCTTTCCATCATACTTCCGAATGTAATCGAGTGCAGACGAAACCTTTCCATCGAGCCCTTTGCTGATCCAGTAGACATCCGGTTCCAATCCTTCCGGGTGGATCATATCAAGAAAATATCGGCCGTCTGTTCCTTTCAGAAATTCTGTATTGTGATTATGATACAGAACTTTTATACCGGTTTTCCTGCATGCCTCCTGCAGGACAGAAAGCACATGATCTGTGCAGGAAGCCCATTCGTCGATCTGCTGCGGAGTGTAGTTTCCTTTGTCGTCCGGCTGGATCCCGAACATGGTAGGAAGAGAAAAGGCAAAGATCAGTTTATCCGTTCCAAGAAGAAGGCATCTTTCTGCCGCAATCCGGCAGTCTTCTTCCAGCGTTTCCGCAGTCTGGTAATGAAAATGCAAACTGCAGGTCTCAAGTCCCAATTCGTCCATTTTCTGCTTTATTCCGGAAATGTCCAGATCTTTTCCCTGAAAACTGAAATTCAGCCATTCCACTCCGTCATATCCTGCTTCCGCAAGCTTTGACAAAAGCTGTTCCGCATCTTCCTGCGTTTTTATATGCTCCCAGTCACCACCTGCAAAAAAATTAAACATCTGAATTCCAAGTTTGATCCGATCTCCGCTTTTCATGATAATTCTCCTTTGTATATGCAATTAATATTTTTAGCCTGCAAAAAGTATAGCATAGAACTCCCGGAAAACAAAACAGTTGAAATTTCTTGTCATATACGTATACTATATAGGTTAATAAAACAGCCTTTTGATCAGGAGGAACACAAAAGTCTGTTAGCGCCAGGACCGAAAACGGTTGACGAGGAATGGCAGTGATCGAAAGATTCGGCGGATGCTGCCACGGCTTATCAAGTGGGTCGTTAAAGGGAAAGAAAAAAACAGAATCAAAACTGTAACAAAGGTTCCCCATACACGTATCATAATAATACTAATCTAGAAGGAGTAATCGTTAATGAGAGTCGTAATACAGGACAACTATGATAAAATGTGCCAGTGGGCAGCCAATTATATTGCCGATAAGATCAACAGCCATAAGGAAGACAGACCCTTTATCCTGGGACTTCCCACCGGCTCCAGTCCGATCGGTGTATACAAGGAACTGATCCGTATGAATAAGGAAGGCAAGATTTCTTTTGCCAATGTTGTAACTTTTAATATGGATGAATATCTGGGACTGCCTCATGAACATGATCAGAGCTACTGGTATTTTATGCATGATAATTTCTTTGATCATCTGGTCGATATGAAGCCTGAAAATATCAATATCCTCAATGGCATGACGGATGATCCGGAAGGTGAGTGTGCGCGTTATGAGGAAAAGATCGCTTCCTACGGTGGGATCGATCTGTTTATGGGAGGCATCGGCGTTGACGGCCATCTGGCGTTCAATGAACCGTTTACTTCTCTGACATCCCGTACAGGACTCAGGGATCTGACCACAGATACCCGTATCGTAAACAGCCGTTTCTTCGGAAATGATCCGGAGAAAGTTCCTGCACAGGCACTGTCTGTAGGAATTGGAACCGTCACGGATTCCAAGGAAGTGCTGGTCCTGATTTCCGGCCATAACAAAGCCCGTGCCATGGCAGCTGTTGTGGAGGGCGGTGTTTCCCAGAAATGGACCTGCTCCGCACTTCAGATGCACAACGGAGCGATCATTGCCTGTGACGAAGAAGCCTGTGGGGAATTGACTGTTGATACCTACAAATATTTCCTGGATATCGAGAAAAAAGAGAGACTGTAAAAACTGCATTTAAGCATACAGTACATGATCATACAGCCGGAGAATTCTTCCTCCGGCTGTTTTTTTGACGTTTTTTCAGATGCGAATTTTGTAAGGAAAAAGTAATATTTATTGTTTAAATCTTAAAATAATCGCAAAATAGATGATTGATTTTCACCGAAAAATACAATATAATGCAACTAACTGGTGAAAATATGTTAAAAACTACTGCAATTCTCATTGATGAATACAGGAGATATCAGTCTCCGAGAAACAAGATCAGCCGGGCGGCTGAAAAGGGGGATCTGATCCCGCTTGTCCGAGGGCTTTATGAAACAGACCCTTCTGTACCCGGTTTTCTGCTGGCAGGATGTATTTACGGACCATCCTACCTTTCTTTTGAATTTGCACTCGCCCGTTACGGACTGATCAGAGACAGGGTATATGCCTACACATCGGCCACTTTCGGCAAGAAGAAAAAGAAACAGTATCGGAACGCCTTCGGGACCTATCTGTACCGTGATGTCCCGGATACTGTGTTTCCAATGGATATCCTGGTCAGAAAAGAAGGGGAATACTTCTATCAGATCGCTTCTCCGGAAAAAGCACTGTGCGATACTTTGTATGCTGCAGCCGTTTTTCGGAACAAAGCGGAATTAAGAGCCTACCTGTTTGATGAGATCCACATGACGGAATCGTCCCTGATGGGGCTTAATAGTGACAGGATCGAAGAACTGGCAGAGGGATATCACTGTACAAATCTGAAACTGTTGGAACGTATGATGAGGAATTGAAAATGGACCAGATCTTTACGCAAATGTTTTCCATGCAGCCTTATATACAGGATACCGACAAAGAGATCGCCGCAACACAGATCCTGAAAGAGATCGTTCTGTGCGGACTTTCCCGTGCAGGGATCTTTCGCTCGGCTGCTTTGTACGGCGATACGGCATTAAAGATGTTTTATGATTCGGAAAGGTCTTCGGAAATCCTGGAATTCAAGTCTTCAGTGGCAGGACAACCTGTCAGGTTTGAAGACTGTTATGAGATCCTGCAAAAGGAGATCTCTTCTTACGGGTTCTGGATGGGTGTGGAAGATCCGGGAAACAGAAAGAAAACAGGGAACAACAGTTCTAACAAGACAGAGACCATATTGGTGTTTGAAGAAGACCGCTGTACCTTCGGTGTACCGGGACTCAGCAGGATCAAGCTCCTTTTGAAAGCGGATCCAAATCCCGCAGATTATGCAGGGTATGAACATCGATACCGTCTTCTGCCCGCGCCATATGAGATCCGTCTGTATGACGGTCCGTCCCTCATGGCGGAGATTATCTATTCTTTGCTGGATCATTCATCCAGAAGGATGCAAAGCGGCAAATATCTGTATGATTATACGCTTTGTTTAGGGAAAAACATTCCCGTAAATCTGAGACATCTCAGGAGGCACCTGATCCGCAGCGGGCAGATCTCAGCAGGAGAGAAATTCAAAGAGCAGGATCTGAAAAGTATGCTCATCGAGATGTTCCGCAAGATTAATTTTGACAGGATCAAGCGGGAAGTGCTTCCTTTTGTGAGAGATCCGAGGCCGGTCGAATTATGGAGCCGGGACTTCTTTGAGCATATCACTGAAACGCTGATCAGTTACGATCTGTTCGTCAGCTGACACAAGACGGCTGACCGGCTGCGGACAACCATAACTGCCCAGGATTGCCGGTTTGACGTTGTCCATTGTTTATAGTAAACTAACATCTATGTTTTAAAACAGAATATTATGATCATATGAGGTGGATAAATACATGAAGTATGATGTTTGCATCATCGGCGCCGGGCCGGGAGGAATCTTTGCCGCTTACGAGTTTGCGGAGAATTCCGATCTGAAGGTAGCGGTTTTCGAAGAAGGAAGCACCCTGGAAAAAAGACATTGTCCCATCGACGGCAAAAAGATCAAGTCCTGCATCAGCTGCAAAACCTGTTCGATCATGAATGGATTTGGCGGGGCAGGCGCTTTTTCTGACGGGAAGTACAACATCACAAACGATTTCGGCGGTAATCTTTACGAATACATCGGAAGGGATAAAGCCCTTGAACTGATGTACTATGTTGACAGCATCAACCTGAAATACGGCGGGGACGGAACCGCTCTGTATTCTACAGCCGGAACATCCCTGAAGAAAAAATGCATGCAGAATAAGCTGACGCTTCTGGATGCATCCGTTCGTCATCTGGGAACGGATAAAAACTATATTGTCCTGGGAAACCTGTATGAGGAATTGAAAGATAAGATCGATTTTTATTTCAATACCCCGGTCATCAGGCTGGAAAGAAGCAACGCAGGATTTCGTGTCATCACACAGAAGGAATCCTTCGAATGTGACAGATGCATCGTTTCTGTCGGCCGGAGCGGAAGCCACTGGCTGGAGGATGTCTGCCGGGAACTGGATATCCCGACCAGCTCCAACCGGGTTGATATCGGTGTCAGGGTAGAGATCCCGGCTGAGATCTTTTCCCATATCACAGATGAACTGTACGAAAGCAAGATTGTCTACCGCACAGACAAATACGAAGATAATGTACGGACGTTCTGCATGAATCCGAGAGGGATCGTGGTTACGGAAAATACCAACGGCATTATCACTGTGAACGGACACAGCTTTGAGGACGAGCAGAAGAAAACAGACAATACGAACTTTGCGCTTCTGGTTTCCAAACATTTTTCGCTTCCGTTCAAAGACAGCAACGGTTATGGTGAAAGCATTGCCAGACTGTCCAATATGCTGGGCGGCGGCGTGATCGTACAGCGATTCGGTGATCTGGAAAGAGGACGGAGGAGTACACAGAAGAGGATCGATGAGTGCACTGTCAGGCCGACGCTGAACGCGACGCCGGGAGATCTGAGCCTGGTTCTTCCGAAGAGGATCCTGGACGGTATCATCGAGATGATCTATGCCCTGGATAAGATCGCTCCTGGAACAGCCAATGATGATACACTTCTGTATGGAGTGGAAGTGAAATTCTATAACATGAATGTAGAGGTGGACCGGAATCTGGAAACCAGATATCCGGGCATGTATGTGATCGGAGACGGAAGCGGCGTGACACACTCCCTGTCCCATGCGTCCGCCAGCGGCGTTTATGTGGCAGACCGTATCATAAAGCAGCAGTCAGAATAAGCAGACAGAGTAAAGAGAAGAAAAGATGAAAAAATGGGCAGTTCTTGATATTTGTTTATGTGCCGTCAGTGTTGCGCTCCATATTATCCTGGAATTGTTCCTGACGATCCGTATAGGAAACGAGCTGAAGATCACACTGGCAGCACTTCCGTTTCTGGTGATAGCTTTTATCTGTGGACCAGTGGAAGGGTTTGTTACAGGTCTGATCGGTGCATTCCTGAGCCAGCTCCTGACGTTTGGAATCACGGTAACGACCCCGTTCTGGATCCTGCCATATGCCATGCAGGGCCTTGTAGCGGGCTTGATCTTCAAGGCTTTTAAGAACCGGATCAGTATCCGGTCCGTTGGTATAGGGATCTTTGCATCCGGATTCCTTTCGGTCATACTGACATGGATCGCCAGCTATCTGGACGGCGTTGTCTTTTTTAAATATATGACACTGGAGGTTCTGATCGGCCTGATCCCGATCAGGCTCCTTGTATGGGCAGTATTGTCTGTAATCTATACAGCCATTGTTATGCCAATCTCAAGGGCAGTGATCAAATCCTGCCCGGCAGAGTTGAAACAGAAACAAAAAAAACAGGAGAAAAAACATGAGCTATAACATTGAAACAAAATGTGTACAGTCAGGTTATGTACCGGGGAACGGGGAACCACGACAGATCCCAATCTACCAGAGCACAACCTTCAAATACAACTCCAGTGACGAAATGGGAAGACTGTTCGACCTGGAAGAGTCAGGATATTTTTATACCAGACTGCAGAATCCTACAAACGACCTGGTTGCCGCCAGGATCTGTGACATGGAGGGCGGCGCAGCAGGAATGCTGACCAGTTCCGGACAGGCGGCGAATTTCTTCGCGGTCTTCAATATCTGTGAAGCAGGAGATCATTTTATCTCCGCCAGCAGCATATACGGAGGAACCTATAATCTTTTCGGCGTGACGATGAAGAAAATGGGTATTGAATGTACTTTTGTGGATCAGACTTTATCCTATGAAGAACTGAGCCGGTATTTCAGGCCGAACACAAAATGTGTTTTCGGCGAGACCCTGACCAATCCGACTGTCAATGTACTTGATATTGAGAAGTTTGCGAAACTGGCTCATGATCATGGAGTTCCGCTGATCGTTGACAATACGTTTGCCACGCCGGTGAATCTCCGTCCTTTTGAATTCGGTGCGGATATTGTGACCCATTCTACAACCAAGTACATGGACGGACACGGAAGCGCGGTGGGCGGAGCGATCGTTGACAGCGGCAATTTTGACTGGATGGCGCACAAGGAAAAATTCCCGGGTCTTTGCACTCCTGATGATTCTTATCACGGGATCACCTATGCGGAGAAATTCGGCAAAGGTGCCTATATTACCAAAGCAACGGCGCAGCTGATGCGTGATTTCGGATGTATCCAGTCACCGCAGAATGCTTATTATCTGAATCTGGGACTGGAATCCCTGGCTGTCCGTATGAAACAGCACTGCAGCAACGGCATGAAGGTGGCGCAGTATCTGAAGCAGCATGAAAAGATCGCCTGGGTAAAATATCCGGGACTGCCCGATGACCCGGAATATAAAATGGCACAGAAATATATGCCGGGAGGAACCTGCGGCGTCCTTTGTTTCGGTGTGAAGGGAAGCCGGGAAGATGCAAATCGTTTTATGGATGCCCTGAAACTCGTGACGATCGAAACCCACGTAGCAGATTCCCATACCTGTCTGCTGCATCCTGCAAGCCATACCCACAGGCAGCTTTCCGACGAGCAGCTGAAGGAAGCCGGTGTTGCTCCGGACCTGATCCGTTTCTCCTGCGGGCTTGAAAGTGCAGAGGATATCATATCTGATCTGGAACAGGCGCTTGCCGCAGTCTGAGGATCCGGAGGGAATCATTCATGTTGAGTATGATCGTAACGGCTGACAGGAACTGGGCCATCAGTAAAGAACATAAACCGCTGATCACCATCCCTGATGATGTGAAATTTGTCAGGGATACTACTTATGGAAACGTGATCATACTGGGCAGGCATACGTTCGAATTTTCTTTCGGCGGAAAGCCCCTCCCGAATCGGACTACGATCATTGTGACCAAAGACGGCGAATACACCGTGAACGGTGCGTTGGTCGTCAACAGTACGGCGCAGGCTCTTGAGAAAGCACAGTCCTTCATAAAAGACATCTATGTTCTCGGAGGAAAGCGCCTGTATACGGAACTGCTGGATCAATGCGATGAAGTACTGGTTACATCCGTTGATTATGTATACAGCGCGGATTCCTGGTTCCCGAATCTTGATAAGAAACCGGAATGGGTCATGGTGGATATCTCAGAAGAGCAGACCCATTTCGATGTTGTGTATTATTTTAAAAAGTATCAGAAGAGAAAAGATCTGATCTATTTCTGAAAGGAATGAAATACTATGGCAGAGGACAAAAAAGTATTATACAGTGCGATGCAGGCAACCGGGGCGCTTCATATCGGAAATTATTACGGAGCCCTGAAAAACTGGATTAACCTTTGCGATGAATACGAATGCTACTATGCAGTCGCTGATCTTCATGCGCTTACGGTGCGGCAGGATCCTGCCGAACTCAGGAAGAAGGCACGGAATGTCCTCATGATGTTTATTGCAGCAGGCCTGGATCCCGAAAAGAACTGCATTTATTTCCAGTCTCATGTTTCCGCGCATGCGGAACTCACCTGGATCCTGAACTGTTTTACTTATATGGGTGAACTTTCCCGAATGACCCAGTTCAAGGACAAATCGGCAAAACATGCTGACAACATCAATTCCGGTCTGTTTACTTATCCGGTGCTGATGGCCAGCGATATTCTGCTTTACCAGACTTCCGTTGTTCCCGTAGGAGAGGATCAGAGACAGCATCTGGAACTTACCAGGGATATTGCGGAACGCTTCAACAGTATTTACGGAGATGTCTTTACGATCCCGGAGGCTTATTTCGGGAAAGCAGCAGCAAGAGTCATGTCGCTGGCTGATCCTTCTAAGAAGATGAGCAAATCCGATGAAAACCCAAATGGATGCATCTATGTGCTGGACGATAAGGATACGATCATACGGAAGTTTAAAAGGGCAATTACCGATTCGGAGACGCAGGTCGTTTATTCGGACACCAAACCGGGTATCATGAATCTGATCGATATTTACAGGGCAGCTACAGGTAAGTCTGTAGAGGAGATCGAAAAAGAGTTCGACGGAAAAGGTTATGGAGAGTTCAAGCTTGCCGTAGGCGAAACCGTTGCGGATGCCATGGCTCCCATCAGGAACCGGTTCGCTGAATTATCCGCCGACAAAGCCTATGTAGACAGCATTATCAAGACAAATGCAGAGCGGGCAGCCTATAAAGCTACCAAGACGCTGAGGAAAGTTCAGAAAAAAGTCGGACTTCCCGAGAGGATCAGATAACAGAACAGGAGAATTATGGCAAAAAGAGACGATACCTATAATGCAGATGCGATCACGATCCTGGAAGGATTGGAAGCCGTCAGAAGACGTCCGGGGATGTATATCGGCAGTGTGTCCTCAAAGGGACTCAATCATCTGGTCTATGAGATCGTGGACAATGCAGTGGATGAGCATCTGGCCGGTTATTGTACAGAGATCTATGTCACGCTGAACCAGGACGGTTCCGTAACGGTCAAGGATAACGGCCGCGGAATCCCGGTAGGGATCAATTCCAAAACAGGAAGGCCGGCAGTAGAAGTCGTATTTACCGTTCTCCATGCAGGCGGCAAGTTCGGAGACGGGAACTATAAGATCTCAGGTGGTCTTCATGGTGTCGGTGCATCTGTTGTCAATGCCCTTTCAGAATGGCTTACCGTCGATATCCGAAAGGACGGGATCATCTACAACCAGAGGTTTGAAAGAGGCAGAGTCTGTTATCCCCTTCGGGAGAGCGGAACCTGCCGAAAGAGTGATTCCGGTTCCACGATCACGTTCCTTCCGGATAAAGAGATCTTTGAAAAAACCTATTTCAAGGCAGAATCCATTAAGAGCAGACTCCATGAGACAGCCTATCTGAATCCGGAGCTGACGATTACATTTACCAACAAAAGATTTCATGAAGAAGAGACCGTCGTGTACCACGAGCCTGACGGCCTGGTTGCCTATGTCAATGAACTCAATGCCGGCAAAGAAGCCGTTGCCCCGGTCGTCTACTTCAAAGGGAAAGAAGACGGCATCGAGGTAGAAGGCGCCTATCAGTTCATCAATGAATTCCAGGAAAACATCCTTGGATTCTGCAACAATATCTATACCCAGGAAGGCGGAACCCATATTACCGGATTCAAGGCCAGGTTTACCCAGCTGATCAATCAATATGCCAGGGAACTGGGAGTCCTGAAAGACAAGGACGAGAATTTCACCGGCGCCGATGTCCGGAACGGAATGACGGCCATCATAGCGGTGAAGCACCCCGATCCCAGGTTTGAAGGGCAGACCAAGACCAAACTGGACAATCAGGATGCTCAGAAGGTGACCAACGATATCACCAATGAGGAACTGGTCCGCTACTATGACAAGAACCTGGAGAATCTCAAGAAGACGATCGAATGCGCGGAAAAGAGCGCCAAGATCCGGAAAGCGGAAGCAAAGACCAAGACCAACCTCCTGACAAAATCCAAATTTGTCATGGAAGGAAACGGGAAGTTGTCCAACTGTGAAAGCCGGAATCCGGAAGAATGCGAAGTATTTATCGTGGAAGGTGATTCCGCAGGCGGCTCTGCCAAGAAAGCGAGAAACAGAAGGACCCAGGCGATCCTTCCGATCAGAGGAAAGATCCTCAATGTGGAGAAAGCATCCATTGACAAGGTGCTTGCCAATGCAGAGATCAGGACCATGATCCAGGCTTTCGGATGCGGCTTCTCCGAAGGATACGGCAATGATTTTGACATCAGCAAACTTCGATACAATAAGATCATCATCATGACGGATGCCGATGTGGACGGTGCCCATATCGCAACTTTGCTGCTGACATTTTTCTATCGGTTTATGCCGGATCTGATCTCTTCGGGTCATGTTTTTCTGGCAACTCCGCCTCTGTATAAAGCAGTTCCGAAGAAAGGCCCCGAAGAATATCTTTACGACGATTATGCGCTGGAGAAATACCGTGCAGGCCATAAAGGAGATTTTACACTGCAGAGGTACAAAGGACTTGGAGAGATGGACGCTGAGCAGCTGTGGGAAACCACGCTGGATCCGGAAAACCGTGTACTGAAAAAAGTGGAGATCGATGATGCCAGACTGGCGTCGGAAGTAACGGAGATGCTGATGGGATCTGATGTGGGTCCCAGAAAACAGTTTATTTACGAGAATGCGCAGAGCGCTGAACTCGATATCTAGGAAGGGCTTTCATTTATGTCAGAGACCATCTTAAACAGTGAATATTCGGAAGTCATGCAGAAGTCCTATATCGACTATGCCATGAGTGTCATTTCTGCCAGGGCTGTCCCCGATGTGAGGGACGGCCTGAAACCTGTTCAGAGAAGAGTACTGTATGCCATGTCACAGCTGGGACTTCGCCCAGATCGTCCTCACAGGAAATCTGCCCGTATTGTCGGCGATACCATGGGTAAATACCATCCTCACGGCGACTCTTCCATCTATGAGACGCTGGTGGTCATGGAGCAGGATTTTAAAAAGGAAATGCCTCTGGTAGACGGACACGGCAATTTCGGTTCCATCGAAGGTGATGGAGCAGCTGCCATGCGTTATACGGAAGCCAGACTCCAGAAGTTTACGCAGGATGTCTATCTGGCGGATCTGGATAAGGATGTGGTGGATTTTGTCCCGAATTTCGATGAAACCGAAAAAGAACCGGCGATTCTTCCCGTCAGGATTCCCAATATCCTGGTCAATGGATCGGAGGGCATTGCAGTCGGTATGACCACCAGTATTCCGACTCATAACCTGAATGAGATCATCGATGCCATGATCGCCTGCATGAAGAAAAAGACCATCACAACAGAGGAACTGATGGAATATGTGAAAGGTCCTGATTTTCCTACCGGCGGCATCGTGATCAATCAGAGTGAACTGAAAGATATCTATGAGAGCGGTACCGGAAAGATCAGACTGAGAGGAAAAGTCGTTCTGGAGCAGGGGAAGAAAAAGACTGATCGCGACAGACTGGTGATCACGGAAATTCCCTATACGATGATCGGGGCTAATATCGGCAAATTCATTCTGGATGTATGCGATCTGGTGGAAAGCAGAAAAAACCAGGATATCGCGGATATTTCCAATGAATCCTCAAAAGAGGGAATGCGGATCGTGATCGAACTGAAGAAGGGAAGCGATCCGGAAAAGGTCAAGAACCTGCTATATAAGAAAACCAAATTAGAAGACACCTTCGGCGTCAATATGCTGGCGATCGTGGATGGAAAACCTGAGATCCTGAGTCTGAAGCAGATCCTGGCACACTGTATCGATTTTCAGTATGAGATCAATACCCGAAAATACAAGACGCTTCTTGCAAAGGACCTGGAACAGAAAGAGATCAAGGAAGGCCTTATTACAGCCTGCGATATCATCGACCTGATCATTGAGATCATTCGGGGATCCCAGAGCCTTTCCCAGGCGAAAGCCTGTCTGATCCATGGAGATATCAAGGATATAAAGTTCCGTCATCCGGAATCGGCAGCGCAGGCAGAGAAGCTTTGCTTCACGGAACGTCAGGCACAGGCGATCCTGGATCTTCGGCTGGCCAAGCTGATCGGACTGGAGATCCTGCAGCTGAAGGAAGAGTATGAACGTCTTCTGAAAGAGATCGAGGAATTCGAAACGATCCTTTCCGATGAAAAGGCGATGAGGAAAGTGATCATCCGAGATCTAGAGAAGATCCGGAAGGAATACGGCTATGAAAGAAGAACAGAAATCTGTGATGCGCAGACTGCCGTATACGAAGAGGAAAAGATCGTGGAGCAGGAAGTAGTATTCCTGATGGACCGGTTCGGTTATGCCAAGGTGATCGACGCTGCATTATACGAGAAAAATGCGGATGCAGTCAACGAAGAGTATAAATATGTGATCCCATGCATGAACACGGACAGGATCTGTATTTTTACCCAGAATGGGATCATGCACCAGATCAAGGTCCTGAAGCTTCCGATGAAGAAGATCAAGGATAAAGGCGTTCCCATTGACAATCTCTGCAATTATTCTTCAGAAACCCAGAACATTGTACAGGTGTGTTCTTCAGGCATCCTGAAGTATCACAAGATGCTGTTCACCACAAGACTCGGGATGATGAAATTTGTAGATGCTTCCGAATTTGATGTGACCAAGCAGACGATCGCTGCCACAAAACTGCTGGAAAAGGACGAAGTGATCAGCATCGATCTGTTTGATGTAACGAATCTTAAGCTTTCCTTGGAGGAAACTGCTGTAAGTCCGCTGATTACAGGAGGGGAAGATCTTCCCGCACCTTCCGGACAGCCCGGGATCATCAGCGAATATATCGACCCGGATGACGATCAGCTGACCTTTGAGTTTATTGATCTTACGGCTGACGATGAGGACATTGCCTATGAAGCAGCGGACCGGGAAGAGGAGGCAGACAGTTCTTTGCCGGAGGATGTGAAGGAGGAAAAGAAACCGGTCATTACCAACAAGATGGTGGTGATCCAGACGAAAGATGGAGTTTTCTTAAGGTTCAAACTCAGTGAAGTACCGGAGAAGAAAAAGGGCGCAATCGGTGTCAGGGGAATCAGTCTGGGCAAACTGGATGAGATCGATAAGATCTACATTGTCGGGTTTGGCGACAAGACAACTATCCGATATCGTTCGAAAGAAGTTGAACTCATGAAGCTGAAATTGGCAAAACGAGGCTTGAAGGGAACGAAAGTTCGTGTATAATCTGCATTATATAGTTTTGCAGTAGTTATTATATTTACAAAAGAGGAATTCAAAATGAACAAAAAATTGCGCGTTGGTGTGCTTGGAGCCACCGGAATGGTAGGACAGCGTTTTGTATCACTTCTTGAGAACCATCCCTGGTTTGAAGTGGTCCTTGTGGCAGCTTCGGAAAGAAGTGCCGGAAAGACTTACGAAGAAGCTGTAGGAGCAAGATGGAAAATGAAAACCCCGATGCCGGAAGGCGTCAAAAAACTCATTGTCCGGAATATCAACAACATCGAGGAAAATGCTGCACAGGTGGATTTCTGCTTCAGCGCAGTCGATATGACAAAGGAAGAGATCCGGGCTTTTGAGGACGCTTATGCCAAAACAGAAACGCCGGTTGTATCCAATAACTCTGCCCACAGGTGGACAGAAGATGTACCGATGGTGATTCCGGAGATCAATGCAGATCATCTGGAAGTGATCGAATATCAGAAAAAACGTCTCGGAACAAAGAAGGGGTTTGTGGCGGTCAAGCCGAACTGTTCCATCCAGAGCTATACGCCTGCCCTTCATGCACTGAAAGAATTCGGACCGAAGGAAGTGGTCGTGTGCACCTATCAGGCAATTTCCGGAGCAGGAAAGACCTTTAAGGACTGGCCGGAGATGGTGGAGAATGTGATTCCCTATATCGGCGGAGAAGAAGAAAAGAGCGAGATGGAACCGTTGAAAGTATGGGGACATATTGAGGATGGCAAGATCGTGGCGGCAGAAAAACCGGTGATAACGGCCCAGTGTCTCAGAGTTGCAGTTCAGGATGGACATACCGCTGCCGTATTCGTTAATTTTGAAAAGAAACCGACGAAAGAAGAGATCCTGGACAGATGGGCCAGTTTCAAAGGGCTTCCGCAGGAGCTGGGACTTCCGTCTGCACCGAAACAGTTTATTCAGTATTTTGAAGAGGACAACCGTCCGCAGCCTGTCCTGGACAGAGAGTATGAGAATGGTATGGGAATCAGTTTCGGCCGGTTAAGAGAAGACAAACTTTTTGATTACAAGTTTGTCGGACTGTCCCACAATACGGTAAGAGGTGCTGCAGGCGGCGCGATCCTTCTGGCAGAGCTGCTGACAGCCAAGGATTATATTCAGGCAAAATAATATATTTGAAATGGAGATGGAAATGAAGATTAGAACCAGGTATGCTCCCAGCCCTACCGGGAGAATGCATGTCGGAAACCTGAGGACTGCATTATATGAATATCTGATCGCCCGTCATGAAGACGGAGAATTCATCCTGCGGATCGAAGATACCGACCAGGAGCGTTTTGTGGAAGGGGCATTGGATATCATTTACCGTACACTGGAAGAAACGGGACTTGATTATGATGAGGGACCGGATAAGCCGGGTGACTGTGGTCCTTATGTCCAGTCTGAAAGAGTGTCGGCGGGCATATACATGGAATATGCAAAAAAACTGGTGGAAAAAGGGGAAGCCTATTACTGCTTCTGTACAAAAGAACGGCTGGAATCCCTGAAAACAACCGTGGCAGGCAAGGAGATCATGCTGTATGACAAACATTGTCTGCATCTTCCAAAAGAAGAGATCCAGGCGAACCTGGACGCCGGTATGCCGTTTGTGATCCGCCAGAATATTCCGGACGAAGGCACTACTACTTTTGTGGATGATATATATGGCGCCATTACGGTGGAAAACAAGGAACTGGATGACATGGTCCTGATCAAATCCGATGGATTCCCCACGTATAACTTCGCAAATGTAGTGGATGACCATCTGATGGGGATCACCCATGTAGTAAGGGGAAATGAATATCTTTCTTCCACTCCAAAGTATATTCGTCTTTATGAAGCGTTCGGTTGGGAGCCGCCGGTATTTGTACATCTTCCGCTGATCACGGATGAAGAGCATCATAAGCTCAGCAAGAGATCCGGCCATTCTTCTTTTGAGGATCTGGTCGAACAGGGCTTTCTTCCGGAAGCGATCGTCAATTATGTGGCGCTTCTCGGATGGAGCCCGGAAGGCAATGAAGAGATCTTCAGCATGCAGGACCTGATCAAAGTCTTTGACTATCGCCGGGTCAACAAGTCTCCTGCGGTTTTCGATATGGTGAAGCTTCGCTGGATGAACGGAGAATATATCAAGAGCATGGAATTTGAGGAATACGAAAAATACGCCATGCCTTATATCCTGAAAGCTTTCAAATGTGAAGGAAATTGTGCGGATACCATTACGACTTCCGATGGTGCTGTGCTGTCTTGGGAAAGCATCCTGAAGATCCTGGAACTGATGAAGACCAGGATTGAGATCTTCCCGGATATTCCTGAAAAGATAGACTTTTTTGATACACTTCCGGAATATGATCCGGCAATGTACACCCATAAGAAGATGAAGACCAATTCGGAGAATTCCCTGGAGACTCTGAAAGAAACCCTGCCTGTTCTGGAAGCACAGGAAGACTATTCCCTGGATGCCCTGCATGATGTGATCATGGGATATATCGAGAAAAAAGGCGTAAAAAACGGCGTTGTACTGTGGCCTTTACGGACCGCTGTCTCCGGAAAGCAGAGTACTCCGGGAGGAGCCTTTGAGATCATGGAGATCCTGGGAAAGGAAGAGTCATTGAGAAGGATCCGGATCGGGATCGAACTGTTGGAAAAGGAAGTACACTAGATTAGGATGCGGTTCTTGTCCCGGACCTTTTAAGCTTCAGAAACAGTGCAAGGATCAGAACTCCTGCTAGGGCTCCTGCCGCATCGATCAGGATATCGGTGAACATACAGGCCCTGCCGGGTACAAACATTTGATGGATCTCATCCGTAACAGAATACAGGACAGCAATCAGAAAGCCGGAACAAAGCAGCAGTTTCCGGCTTTTCTTTATCCAGGCAAGCAAAGTGGCTGCACACAAGATCCCGAGGATACAATATTCTGTTCCATGGGCAGTTTTTCTTACGGCATGGTCGATCCCTTCGATGTGCTGTATCTGTTCTGGCTGGCTCAGCTCCTGAAATCCCGGAATAAACAACCGGCAGAGAAATGCACCGGCCCCATTGCTGAGTTCTGTGGATTCTTCCGCAGGCTGCGCTGAGAAGACAAAGATAAGGATCATCAGTAGGATTGTGGCTGTTAACAGGAGTGTTTTTTTCATTTATTCTGTACCGATATTGAAGATTGATAACTGGTGTATCTTTATCACACCGGGGAACGAAATGCAACCGGACTTTTAAAGTCGAAGCAGGTCAGTGACAAATACCGAAGGGAGAACTTTCTTTTGATTGATATATTCCGTATAGCTTAAATGGAGCATGTATCTGGCTCTTGTCATCGCAACATATAAGATCCGTCGCTCTTCTTCTATGGACGTATCCTGTATGCTGCCGGCTGGTATGATTCCTTTGTTCAGCCTTGGGAGAAATACCACATCATATTCCATTCCTTTGGATGCATGCATGGTATCAACCAGGACAAGGCCTTCACGCGGCAGCCGATCAGACCGGGTTTCTGGTTCTGAACAGGACAAATAATTCAAAAACATATCCGGAGAGGGATATGTCCTGGCCGTTTCTTTCAGCCGGGATAATACTGGGGCATAAAGGCACGAGCTGATTCCATGTTCTGCAGCGTACTGCTGAAGGAAGAACCCGTATCCGACAACATGCAGCAGATATTCTATTCCGGCATAGGAAGTCAGCTGCGAAAGAAAAGAAAGCTCTCCTTCCAGCTTCCGCAGAGATCTCAGAAGGATCGGATCATCCTGAACCGTCCTTATGAGCTGCTTCAGAGGATCCCCTTCGGACTGATTCAAAAGAAGCGCCCTCGATACCATCCGGAATGGCCTGTTCATGATACGCAGCAGATCCTGCCGGCTTCCTCTCCGGGAAGCTGTCCGGAAGTACGAACAGATGTCCCGGACGATAAAATGATCCCGAAAATCATCCGGCAGTTTGGGGCTTCTGCAGGATATGCCTGACTCCGAAAAGATACGCATCAGGGACGGAATTTCCCTGCTGCTCCTTAACAGTACTGCGATTCCGTTGGGAAAAGTACTCTGATAACGACGGATCTGTCTGACGATATCTTCTGCTTCTTCTTGCTGATCATGATATTGGTGCAGGGTATATACCGAATCTTCCCGCGTTGTTCCTGCCCTGACAGAAGAGGGAAAACGAATGCCACCGGCTTCCAGAAGAGCGCAGGATCTGCGTATGATCATTTCGGAACATCGATAGTTGACATCCAGAAAGATCCGGATGCAGCCTGGGTAGTCAATTAAAAACTGCTTTATGAATCTGGGACTGCTGCCTCGGAATCCGTAGATGCACTGGTTTTCATCGCCAACCGCAAACAGATTGTTCTCCGGAAGCGCCAGCATCCGGAGGATCTGATACTGAAGCAGATTGATATCCTGAAATTCATCGATCAGGATATAACAACACCTTTTCTGCCACTTATTTAGAAGATCCTCCCGGGAATCCAGAAGCTGTTTTGTTTTGATCAGGATATCGTCGTAATCCATCATCTGGTTCTGTTCCAGATAATCCTGATAAGAACGGAAAATCAGTCGAAACAGATCAGGTGAAACCAGGTTGGAACAATGTTCAGGGAGACGATCGGCATTTTTCGCCCGGCTGATCTCATTCAGGATTTTTCCGGCGTATAATTCAGGATCATCTGCATACAGATCCAATCTTTGCAGTTCTTTCCGGATCAGTGCCAGTTGCTGTTTCTGCGAAATAATACGAAGGGAAGGATCACTGCCGCTTTTCAGGATACGGAAAAAGATACTGTGCAGTGTGCCGAATACAGGAATCCTCGGAGTTTCCTGATACGCAGAACGAAAACGTTCCGCCATCTCTTGTGCAGCGGCTTTTGTAAATGTGGCAACCAGAATCTGCTCCGGATCGATCTTCCGTTCCAGGATCAGATAAAGCAGGCGGTTAATGATAACGATAGTTTTGCCGGAACCCGGTCCGGCTGTAATGAGAGCAGGACCCTGCCCGTGACGGATTGCCCTGTTTTGAGAATGATTATAATCCATAGCTGTCAGGCATACGGATCTTTGAAGGGATGAAAATGTGCAGTAATATCGTACTGTAATACAAAACAGTTTTCAAGGTTTAGGCTTTTATAATCCGGCGCATTATAGTACAATTATTTTAACTATGGTCTTTGTTTGTTTAGAATGAGGGAGGAGAAAAATGAATTACGAACAGGCAATGGAAAAACTTCAGAAATACGGTCAGACACAGCTTCTCAGATTCTATGATGAGCTGGATGACAGCCAGAAAAAGTTTCTGTTAGATCAGATCGAAGCTGTTGATTTCGGCTGCATTAACCTGGAGCCGGTTGATTTCAATAAGGGACATATTGAACCGATGGGTGCCATGAAGATCGCGGAGATCAAAGAAAGAAAAGAGGAATTGAAAAAAATCGGTCTGGAATGCATCCGCGCAGGAAAAGCAGCAGCGCTTCTGCTGGCAGGCGGGCAGGGGACCCGTCTTGGCCTTGATGGACCGAAAGGTACCCTGAATGTGGGTATTACCAGGGAACTTTATATCTTTGAATGCCTGATCAATAACCTGATGGATGTTGTAAAGGAAGCAGATTCCTGGATCGAACTTTTCATCATGACCTCCGATAAAAATGATGAGGCTACCAGAGCATTTCTGAAAGAACATGGTTATTTCGGATATGATGAGAGCCATATTCATTTCTTCGTGCAGGAAATGGCTCCGGCCACCGATTTCGAAGGAAAGGTCTATCTGGAAGCCAAGGATCATATTGCCCTGTCACCGAACGGAAACGGCGGCTGGTATAAATCCATGCAGACAGCAGGTTATGAAAAACTGCTGGATCAGATGGGGATTGAATGGATCAATATTTTTGCAGTGGATAATGTGCTTCAGCGCATTGCGGATCCCGCATTTATCGGTGCGACCATCCTGTCCGGCTGTGAAGTAGGCGCCAAGGTGATCAGCAAAGTTGCTCCGGAGGAAAAGGTAGGAGTCCTGTGCTATCGTGACGGCCGCCCTTCCATCATCGAATATTCCGATCTCAGTGAGGAAATGATGTATCAGAAGGATGAAAACGGTGACTATGCATATAACAGCGGCGTGATCCTGAACTATCTGTTCAAGACTGCTGCGCTCAAACGGATCGCGGATATGAACATGCCTCTGCATGTGGCAAAGAAGAAGATCCCGTATGTCAATGACAACGGCGAATATATCAAACCCGATGAGATCAATGGTAATAAATATGAAAGCCTTGTCCTTGATATGATCGAAATGATGGATGGCTGCATGGCCTTTGAAGTGGAGAGGGGAAAAGAATTTGCCCCGATCAAGAATATGCATGGCGTGGATTCTCTTGACAGTGCAAGGGAAATGCTGAAAGATAACGGAATTACACTGTAAAGAGGAACGGAGAATCAGATGGAGAAATATATTGATATTATTTCAGCGCAGCTGAAGACGGCATTTGAAAAACTGGGTTATGATCCGCAGAAGATTACGGCTTCTGTTTCCAACCGGCCGGATCTGTGCGAATACCAGTGTAACGGAGCTCTTGCTCTTGCAAAAGCAGCCGGAAAAGCGCCTCTGACCATTGCGGAGGAGGTAGCGGCAGAGCTGAAAGACAATGCCTGGTTCTCCTCGGTAGATGTGGTAAGACCCGGATTCATCAATATCAATGTATCCGGGCCTGCGCTCGCCGGTTATGTGAAAGAGATGGCAGGCGCAGACAAATTCGGATACCCGGCGGCCGAAACGAAAAAGAAGATCATCATCGATTACGGTGGAGCCAATGTGGCTAAGCCTCTTCATATCGGACATTTAAGATCTGCCATTATCGGGGAGAGCCTGAAGCGGATCTGTCTTTTTGCCGGACATGAAGCGGTAGGCGATGTGCATCTGGGGGATTGGGGACTGCAAATGGGGCAGATTATTGCCGAACTGCAGGAAAGATCCCCGGAACTGGTATATTTTGACACTAATTATCAGGGAGACTATCCTTCTGATCCGCCCTTTACTATTTCGGAACTGGAGGAAATCTATCCCTGTGCATCCGGAAAATGCAAGACAGACCCTGCCTTTGCGGAAAAAGCCCATCAGGCAACGCTGGATCTTCAGAGCGGAAGGGCAGGCTATCTGGCAATCTGGAACCATGTACTGGATGTTTCCATAGCAGATCTGAAAAAGAACTATGATGCGCTGGATGTGCATTTTGAATTATGGAAAAAGGAAAGTGATGCCCAGCCTTATATTCCGGCCATGCTGGAAGACATGAAGAAGCAGGGGATTCTGAAAAAAAGCGAGGGAGCGCTGATCGTGGATATCGCGGAAGATACCGACAAAAAAGAATTGCCTCCCTGTATTGTCGTGAAGTCGGACGGTGCCACGCTTTATTCCACAACGGATCTGGCGACCCTGGTGGAACGGCGTTTGCTCTTTGATCCCGACCATGTGATCTATGTGGTGGATAAGAGACAGGATCTTCATTTTATACAGGTTTTCCGCACTGCCAGGAAAGCTCACATCGTAAAGGATGATACGGAATTGACCTTCCTGGGATTCGGAACGATGAACGGAAAAGACGGACTGCCCTATAAGACCAGGTCGGGAGGCGTCATGAGGCTGGAAACGCTGATCAGCGAGATCAATGACGCTGTCCTTCAGCGCATGCAGGAAAACCGGGAATTTGATCCTGAGGAAGCGGAAAAGACAGCAGGTATCATAGGACTTGCCGCATTAAAATACGGAGACCTTTCCAACCAGGCTACCAAGGATTATATTTTTGATATTTCGAGATTTACTTCCTTTGAAGGAAATACAGGTCCATATATCTTGTATACCATTGTCCGGATCAAATCGATCCTGGGTAAGAGCGGTGAAGTGTCTTCCGACGCCCTTATGTTTACCGGTGAAGAATCGGAGAAACAGATCCTGATCATGCTGTCACGCTTCAGTGAAGTAGTGGAAAATGCATATCAGGAACTTGCTCCGCACAAGATCTGCTCCTATATTTACGATCTGGCAAATGCGTTTAACGTGTTTTATCATGAGGTCAGGATATTGACGGAAGAAGATCCGGTAAAGAAGAACAGTTATCTGAGCCTTCTTCAGCTGACCGGAAGGATCCTGGAACAGTGTATCAGCCTTTTAGGCTTTGCTGCACCGGACAGGATGTAAAGAATAAAACGATAAAGGAATTTTGAATGAACCAGGATTATATCAGAAACTTCTGTATCATCGCGCATATTGACCATGGAAAAAGCACTCTTGCGGACAGGATCATCGAAAATACCGGAGCCCTGACCGCACGGGAAATGCAGGCCCAGGTCCTTGACAATATGGATCTGGAAAGGGAACGGGGGATTACGATCAAGGCGCAGACCGTCCGTATCGTCTATAATGCAAAGGATGGACATGAATATATCTTTAATCTGATCGACACCCCAGGTCATGTGGACTTTAACTACGAAGTTTCCAGAAGCCTTGCGGCGTGCGACGGAGCTGTTCTTGTGGTAGATGCGGCACAGGGAATCGAGGCGCAGACCCTGGCCAATGTTTATATGGCCATAGATAATGATCTGGAAGTGATCCCGGTCATCAATAAGATCGATCTTCCCAGTGCAGAGCCTGACCGGGTCATCGAAGAGATCGAAGACGTGATCGGTCTGGAAGCACAGGACGCGCCTCTGATCTCCGCCAAAAACGGGATCAACATTGATGCTGTCCTGGAAGCGATCGTAGAGAAGATTCCTGCGCCGGACGGGGATCCGGACGCGCCTTTAAAAGCACTGATCTTTGATTCTGTTTATGATTCTTATAAGGGGGTTATCGTTTTTATCCGGGTGCGGGATGGAAAACTGAAAGCCGGTTCCCAGGTTTACATGATGGCGACCAAAGCGTCCTACAATGTGGTGGAAGTGGGATACTTCGGCGCCGGCAAATTTATTCCCTGTGAGGAACTGCAGGCAGGCATGGTAGGGTATTTTACTGCGTCCATCAAAAACGTACGGGATACCATGGTGGGTGATACAGTCACGGAAAAAGACCGTCCCTGTGAAGAACCTCTCCCGGGCTATAAGAAAGTTCAGTCCATGGTGTACTGCGGCATGTATCCGGCAGATGGAGCCCATTACGAAGATCTCAGGGACGCCCTGGAAAAGCTGAAACTGAATGATGCTTCCCTTAATTATGAACCGGAAACGTCGGTTGCTCTGGGATTTGGATTCCGCTGCGGTTTTCTGGGACTTCTTCATCTGGAGATCATTGAAGAGAGACTCGAAAGGGAATACGATCTGGATCTGGTCACGACGGCGCCGTCCGTTATCTACAAGATCCATAAAACAGACGGGACGGTCCTGGATCTCACCAATCCAACCAATATGCCGGATCCTTCCGAGATCGAATTCATGGAAGAACCTGTTGTTGCGGCAGAGATCATGGTGACTTCCGAGTTCATCGGTCCGATCATGGAATTGTGTCAGGAAAGAAGAGGTATTTACAAAGAAATCGAATATATCGAGGCGACCCGCGCGATCCTGCGCTATGATCTTCCTCTCAACGAGATCATCTACGATTTCTTTGACGCCCTGAAATCCAGGTCCAAAGGGTATGCGTCCCTTGATTATGAACTGAAGGGATACGAACCCTCCAATCTGGTGAAACTCGATATCCTGATTAACCGGGAAGAGGTTGATGCGCTTTCCTTTATCGTGCATGCAGACACTGCCTATGAGAGAGGCCGTAAAATGTGTGAAAAGCTGAAAGAGGAGATCCCGCGTCATCTGTTTGAGATCCCGATCCAGGCGGCTATCGGCAGCAAGATCATTGCCCGTGAGACGGTAAAAGCCATGCGTAAGGACGTGCTTGCAAAATGCTACGGCGGAGACATTACCAGAAAGAAGAAACTTCTGGAAAAGCAGAAAGAAGGCAAGAAGCGGATGAGACAGATCGGCAACGTGGAGATCCCGCAGAAGGCCTTTATGAGTGTTCTGAAACTGGATGATAAATAAATGAAAGAGCTGGAATTATATCTTCATATTCCTTTCTGCAGGAAAAAATGCCGCTACTGTGATTTTGTCTCCTTTGCAGGATGTGAGGAAATGACGGATGCATATGTGGATGCTGTTTGCCGGGAGATACAGACTGCGGCAGGATATTATCATGACAGAAAGGTCGTTTCAGTTTATATTGGCGGGGGAACCCCGTCAATTTTAAACTGCGGCCAGATAGAACGCCTTATGGAATGCCTTATGTCTTCTTTCCGGGTTACCGGTTTCCGGGCAAAAAGAAGAGGGCTATATCTGCAGAAAAAAAGTCTTCCTGAGGTGGAGATCTCCATCGAATGCAATCCGGAATCCATTACTCCTGAAAAACTGAAACTTTACCGTCGGCTCGGGATCAACCGGCTCAGCATCGGCCTTCAGTCAACAGACGACAATGACCTTAAAATGCTGGGAAGAGTGCATGACTTTCATACATTTGCCGCTGCATTTGAAGCAGCCCGGACAGCCGGTTTTTCCAATATCAATATCGATCTGATGCAGGCGATCCCCGGCCAGACTCTTTCTGCATGGAAAAAAGTACTTTTTCTGGCAGGAACTTTTCATCCGGAGCATATCAGTGCCTATTCCCTGATGATCGAGGAGGGAACGGTCTTTGAACAGCTTTATCAGGAAGGAAGACTGGATCTTCCGGATGAAGATACAGAACGGGAGATCTATTATTATACGCGTGACTTTCTGGAAAAGGCCGGATACCGTCGTTATGAGATCTCTAATTATTCCCTGCCGGGATATGAATGCCGGCATAATAGCGGATACTGGACACGGACGGATTACCTTGGGCTGGGGCTTCATGCATCTTCCATGATCGATAATGTCAGATGGAAGAATACAGATGATCTTCCGAAATATATTGCAGGCGCTGATATAGAAGAACGGGAAGTCCTGTCCAGAGAAGAGCAGATGGAAGAATTCATGTTCCTGGGACTTCGTCTTACAGACGGTGTCAGTAGAAAACGGTTCTTCGAACTGTTCAAACAGGATCTTGATCATACATTTGAAGGTGTGATACCGAAACTGCGTTCCGAAGGATTGATCCTGTCAGAAGGAGATCAGATCCGCCTGACGGACAGGGGACTGGATGTCAGCAATGCAGTCCTGGCAGAATTTCTGCTGACTTCCTGAAAAAAACACAGGGAAAAATAAAAGGGGACGATCCAGGATCGTCCCTTTTATCAGAATTATCTGACAACTTCTTTTACTTTTGCTTTCTTACCGACTCTGTCTCTCAGGTAGTTCAGTTTCGCCCTGCGGACTTTACCTTTTCTGACAACCTTGATGGATTCAACTGTCGGGGAGTGAAGCGGCCAGGTCTTTTCGACGCCGACACCGTTGGATGTTTTTCTGACGGTGAATGTTTCTCTGGCGCCGCCGCCCTGACGTTTCAGGACTACACCTTCGAATACCTGGATCCTCTCTCTGTTGCCTTCTTTGATCTTGGCTGATACCCTAACCGTATCACCTACTCTGAAGTCGTCAACTGTTTCTTTCAGCTGACCTGCCTCGATCTTTCTGATAATCTCATTCATGCTTGTGACCTCCTTTAAAATATTCGATGTTCTTAATACTTCTCGGGCAGCCACGCTGCCTACGTAACAGAGGACCATCTGTTTCACAGCACGAAATAATTTATCACAGGCGATAAACTTTTTCAAGGATTATTTTTAGATAATTTTGTAGTGGCCGCGGGATCATGACCGTCTCAAAAACGCATTCGCTGATTGTTTTTGAGGCGGTCATGATCCCGCGGCAATAAAAATACCAGAAATAATTAATGAAAAAGTTTATCGTCTGTGATAAAATTTTTTAGTTATGAATATACAATGGTATCCCGGTCATATGACCAAAGCAAAAAGACAGATGACCGAAGACCTGAAGCTGATCGATCTTGTGATCGAACTGACCGATGCCAGGATCCCGTTTTCCAGCAGGAATCCGGACATCGATGAGATGGCGAAAGGGAAATCCCGGCTGATCCTGCTGAATAAAGCGGATATGGCGGATGAAAAAGCGACTTCGGAGTGGAAGACCTGGTTTGAAGAACAGGGCTTTTTGGTGTGTCCTGTCAATTCCCTTAACAGAGCAGATCTGAAAAAGATCAGTCCGTTTGTGCGGGCAGCTTGTGCTGAAAAGATTGAACGGGATAAGAGAAGAGGGATCCGCAACAGACCGGTAAGAGCGATGGTTACCGGAATTCCCAATGTAGGAAAAAGCACATTTATCAATTCCTTTTCCGGAAAAGCGTCTGCAAAGACCGGCAACAAACCCGGCGTAACCAGGGGAAAACAGTGGATCCGCATCAGCGACACCCTGGAACTTCTTGATACACCCGGGATTCTCTGGCCGAAATTTGAAGACCAGAATGTGGGGATCAAACTGGCTGCGATCGGATCCATAAGGGACGAGATCATGAATACGGAAGAACTGTCCCTGGAGCTGATAAAATTGTTGGGAAAACGTTATCCCGGAAGCCTCGAGGCTTTTTACGGGATCGAGACCGACGATCAGGAAAAACCGCTGGATGTGCTGCTGAAGATCGCAGCTGCCAGAGGATGCCTTCTGAAAGGCGGCAGTTATGATACACTGAGAGCTTCCGGCCTTCTGCTGGAGAATTTCCGCAACGGGAAGATCGGAAGATTTACGCTGGAGTCTCCGGCCGGCTGAAAAGCCGGGGATCTCAGTATATAATTACGGAGGAAGAAAATGGGATTCTTTTCAAAACTGTTTAAAAAAGGAACGCCGATCGATGATGCTTTCTATGAAGAAATGGAGGAGCAGCTGATCCTCGGTGATATGGGCGTACAGGCCAGCATGGAACTGTCGGAAGCGCTGGAAGTGAACGTCAGGTTTCATGAGGTTAAGACTCAGGAAGAAGCAAAGGCATTTATGATACGCCGGGTTGCCGATATGATGAAGGTCCCGGAGGATGCCTATGATTTCGAAGATAAGACCTGCGTGATCATGGTGATCGGCGTCAACGGCGTAGGCAAGACGACCAGTATCGGAAAACTTGCTGATGATTATAAAAACCGGGGAAAGAATGTGATCCTTGTCGGTGCGGATACATTCCGTGCCGCTGCCATGGACCAGCTTAAGATCTGGGCAGAACGTACCGGATGCTATATGGTATCCGGAAATGAAGGACAGGATCCGGGTTCCGTGATCTATGACGGCGCTGCTGCTGCCCGGGCAAGAGGCGGGGAGATCATGATCTGTGATACAGCCGGCCGTCTCCATAATAAAAAGAACCTGATGAATGAGCTTTCCAAGATCGACAAGATCCTGTCTTCCGAATTCCCGAATGCTGTCAGGGAAAACCTGATCGTGTTAGATGCCGCTACAGGACAGAATGCACTGCAGCAGGCAAAAGAGTTTAAGAGCATCATGAAAGTAGACGGTATTATCCTGACAAAAATGGATGGAACGGCTAAAGGCGGCATAGCAGTGGCCATTTCCAAAGAACTGGGCGTTCCGGTGAAGTTTATCGGGGTCGGAGAGGGCATTCATGACCTGAAGCGTTTTGATGCTGAAGAGTATGCCCAGTCCCTGTTTAACTGATGACGGACAGGAGGATTTATGAGTTTTCGCAATTATACGACTGTATTTGAAAAAGATTCAGAGGACCTGAACAGCAGGGTCTATCTGCTGCGCCATACGAAAACCGGGGCCAGGGTCTTCCTTCTGTCAAACGATGATAAGAACAAAGTGTTTTATGTGGGATTCCGGACGACTCCGTCAGATGATACCGGTGTTGCGCATATCATGGAGCATTCGGTTCTGTGTGGATCTGAAAAATATCCGCTGAAAGATCCTTTTGTAGAACTCGTTAAGGGCTCTCTGAATACTTTCCTGAACGCTATGACCTACCCGGATAAGACTGTCTATCCGTGTGCTTCCATGAATGACAAGGATTTTAAAAACCTGATGAGCGTTTACATGGATGCGGTCTTTCATCCCAATATCTACAAGCATCCGGAAATCCTGAAACAGGAAGGATGGAATTACAGCATAAACGATGCGGATGCTCCCATTGAATATAACGGTGTCGTATTCAATGAAATGAAGGGTGCTTTTTCTTCTCCGGAAGGAGTGTTGGAACGGGAAACACTGCATGCCATGTTTCCGGATACCACTTACGGGCATGAATCCGGTGGAGATCCTGCATTTATCCCGGATCTGACCTATGAGCAGTTCCTTGATTTTCACAGGACTTATTATCATCCTTCAAACAGTTACATTTTCCTGTACGGAGATATGGATCCGGAGGAACGTCTGGACTGGATGGACAGAGAATACCTGTCACATTATGAAGCGATCAGGGTGGATTCCGAGATCCTGACACAGCCGGATTTTGAGCAGATGGCTGTTGTACAAAAAGAATATGCCATATCGGAAGATGAGCCGGAAGAAAACAACACTTACCTGAGCTATAACATTCACTGCGGTACAAATCTGGATCCGTACAAGTATTACGCCATGCAGATGATCCAGTATGCTCTTGTGGATACACAGGGAGCTCCTGTGAGGCAGAGGCTTCTTGATGAGGGGATCGGCAAGGATATTCTGTCCGGGTTTGACACGGGACTGAAGCAGGAATATTTTTCCATCATTTCCAAAAATGCAGAGGCTTCCCAGGCGGAACGGTTTCTGGAGATCATTAATGATGAATTCCGCAAAGCAGCAGATGGACAGCTGAACCATAGATCCCTTACGGCCAGCCTGAACAGTCTGGAATTCAAATACAAGGAAGCAGATTTCGGTGGGTATCCCAAAGGGCTTATATACGGCCTGAATGCCCTGGACAGCTGGCTTTATGATGATAATGCTCCTCTGATGCATATCGAATGTTCCGATACATTCCGTTTCCTGAGGGAACAGATTGATACCGGGTATTATGAACAGATGATCAGGGAATATCTGGCAGACAGCAGGAACAGCGCCCTTGTGGTCCTGACTCCCAAGAGGGGGATGGAGGCAGAACGGGAACAGCAGGTAAGAGATAAACTGCAGGCATTCAAACAGTCACTGACTGCAGAGCAGATTGAAAACCTCGTAAATGAGACAAAGGCATTGGCCGGGTATCAGGAACAGGAAGATCCTGCTGAACTGAAGAAGTGTATACCGCTGCTGGAAAGAACAGATATTGACCGGAAAGCACCGGAGTTTTCCAATCTGGAAGAGGAAGCGGAAGGATTCCGGATCGTACGTCATGACTATGCCACAAACGGGATCGCCTATGTCAGCCTGTTTTTTGATGCGAACGAGATCCCCTGCGAGAAACTGCCTTATCTGAGCCTGCTGAAATCCGTGGTCAGTTTTGTGGACACGGATCACTATACCTACGCCGGGCTGAATGATGAGATCAATATCGTTACAGGAGGAATGTCCGCTGATACCGGGATCTATGCGGATCGTTATGATGACAGCAGCTATTCACTGCTGACGGATCTTTCCTTCCGGGTATTGAACTGCAATATTTCTGCTGCCATGGACCTGGTAAAGGAGATCCTGTTCCATAGCCATTATGATGACGGAAAGCGTTTGTACGAGATCATTGCGGAACTGAAAAGCAAGCTGCAAATGTCCCTTAATTCCATGGGACATGTCGCCGCCTCTGTCAGGGCAGCCTCCTACTATTCGGAATCATCTGCCGTTCGGGAAAAGATCAACGGGATCGCTTTTTATCGATTTGTAGAGGACCTGGAGAAGAATTTTGACCGGGAAAGAAAGCGCCTGTCCGAAGAACTGCTCTTTATCATCCGTACGATCCTGAAACCGTCCAATCTGGTCATCAGCTTCACCGGCGATCAGGAAGGCTATGCGCTGTTTACAAAGGAACTTGTTTCATTCCGGAAAGAACTGGAGCAGTTTTCCAAACAGTCCGGACAGAAGTCCAATGAAGTAAACAGTCTGCCGGTAAACAGCAGGAAATACACGCTGTTTGACAATGTGCTGTTTAGCGGGAATGAAGCATTCCGGTCATCCTCTGCCGTCCAGTATGTGGCAAGGTGCGGCAGGTATTCGGAAAGAGGCGCTGATTACAGGGGCAGTATGAAAGTATTTCTGACCATCATGAGGTTTGATTATCTGTGGTTTAATGTCCGTGTACAGGGAGGAGCTTACGGATGTATGTGCAATGCTTCTCCTGACGGAAACTGTGTATTTGTTTCCTACAGGGATCCGAACCTTAGAAGAACCAATGAAGTGTATGACAGAATACCGGAGTATCTGGAACAATTCGATCCGGATGAAAGAGAACTGACCAAATACATCATCGGCACCATGAGTACGGTTGATACGCCCCTCACTCCCGCCCAGAAAGGTGCCAGGGATATGAATGCCTATCTGACCGGGATCCGGCAGGAGGATATCCAGAAAGCACGGGAGGAGATCATTGATACTACCGCAGAGGATATCCGGGCACTCGCTCCGCTGATCCGAAAGGCTCTTTCCATGAAACGGCTCTGTGTGGTAGGCGGAGAAAGCAAAATAGAAGAAGACAAAGACCTGTTTGACCGTGTGGAAAACTTATTTGCATAAATAACAAGAGGATAGATGGAAAAACAATCATTCAGATCAGGATATATTGCGATCATCGGAAGACCGAATGTAGGAAAATCCACCATGATGAACCGAATCATAGGCCAGAAGATCGCGATCACCTCCAACAAACCGCAGACAACCAGGAGCAGGATCCAGACCGTTTATACGGACGAAAGAGGACAGATGATCTTCCTGGATACGCCCGGCATCAACAAGGCGAAAAACAAACTCGGGGACTACATGCTGAACACAGCGGTCAGCACGATTCAGGACGCGGATGTCATACTGTGGATCGTCGAACTCTCGGAGTATATCGGCGCAGGAGAACAGTATATCCTGGAGGAACTTAAAAAAACAGATCTGCCTGTCATCCTGGCGATCAATAAGACAGACAGCAAAGGCACGGAAGAGATCGTAAACAGTATCAATCTCTATAAAGACGCCTATGATTTTGCCGAGATCGTACCCGTATCCGCCAGATGCGGCACCAATATGGATGAACTGATCAGCGTTCTGTTTTCCTACCTGCCGGAAGGGCCTATGTATTTTGACGAAGACACCCTGACCGACCAGCCAATGAAACAGATCGCCGCTGAGATCATCCGGGAGAAGTCCCTGCACTGCCTGGACAATGAAGTCCCGCATGGGATTGCCGTTGTGATCGAACGCTACCATGAAAGATCCCGCAGCGTAAAGACCATGGATCCTTCCGGAACAGGTTACAGGGAACCCATTGTGGATATCGATGCCTCTATCATCTGTGAAAAAGATTCCCATAAAGGGATCGTGATCGGGAAAGGCGGTTCCATGTTGAAAAAGATCGGCTCGGCTGCCAGATTTGAGATCGAAAAACTGACCGGCTGCCAGGTCAATCTGAAGATCTGGGTAAAGGTGAAGAAAGACTGGAGAGATTCAGATACACAGCTGAAAAACCTCGGATATGACAGGAAAGGCTGATTCTTTATGGATGAGATCATAACGCCGGGGATCATCCTGAGCGTGATGCCGATCGGAGAATATGACAGAAGGACCGAACTGCTGTCTGCACAGTTTGGAAGGATTTCGGCATTTGCCCGCGGAGCAAGAAAACCCGGTTCCTCCCTGGTATCTGTTACCAGAGCTTTTGCTTTCGGACAGTTCAGCCTGATGCGGGGAAAGAGCTCCTACAATATCCGTTCTGCGCAGATCTCTACCTATTTTGAATCCTTGACGGAGAACCTGGATAAAGCCTGTTACGGATTCTATTTTCTGGAAGTCGCCAGGTATTTTTCCAGGGAAAATGTGGAGGCAGCGGATATGCTGAAGCTGATTTACTGCAGTCTGAGAGCTCTGGAACTGGACAAGGTACCCGACAGACTGATAAGATGTATTTACGAACTGAAAATGCTTCATATCAACGGACTCTGTCCGACTCTGGAGCGGCTGGTTTCGGGAACCGGCAGTTACACTTTCGCGAAGGATCTGAGTGCCGGATGCAGGAAAGCATTTCGTTATGTGACAGAAGCACCTGTTGAAAAGCTGTTTTCTTTTTCTTTATCGGAAGAAGTCCTGAAAGAGTTTGGATATGTTACGGCACGTCTGATGAAACAAAGTACCGACAGGGAGTTTAAATCGGAAGCCCTGCTGAAAGAATTGTAATCGTTTTATTTATCCGGCACATCCGGTGTTCGGAAATAATTTATAAAGGAAGAACTGATCATGGAAAAAACAATGGAGAAAATCGTTGCACTGTGTAAAAACCGCGGGTTTGTGTATCCCGGATCGGAGATATACGGCGGTCTGGCCAATACCTGGGACTACGGCAACCTGGGAGTGGAACTGAAGAATAACGTAAAAAAAGCCTGGTGGCAGAAATTTGTACAGGAAAGCCCATACAATGTCGGGATCGACTGCGCAATCCTGATGAATCCCCGTACTTGGGAAGCTTCCGGACATATCGGCAGCTTTTCAGATCCTCTGATGGACTGCAGACAGTGCAAGGAACGTTTCCGTGCAGATAAGGTCATTGAAGATTATGCTGCGGAAAACGGCATTGAACTGAAGGGTTCCGTAGACGGTTGGAGTGATGAACAGATGGAACAGTTCATTACGGAACATAAAGTTCCGTGTCCATCCTGCGGAAAGAGTGATTTTACCCCGATCCGCCATTTCAATCTGATGTTCAAGACGTTCCAGGGGGTAACAGAAGATGCGAAAGATGTGGTATATCTTCGTCCTGAGACTGCGCAGGGTATCTTTGTGAATTTTAAGAATGTACAGAGAACATCACGCAAAAAGATTCCTTTCGGTATTGCTCAGATCGGCAAATCTTTCCGGAATGAGATCACTCCCGGAAACTTTACTTTCCGTACCAGGGAATTTGAGCAGATGGAGCTGGAATTCTTCTGTGAACCGGATACGGACCTGGAATGGTTTGAATACTGGAGAAGTTTCTGTATCAACTGGCTGAAGAGCCTGAATATCAAGGACGAAGAGATCCGTACCAGGGATCATGATAAGGAAGAACTGTCCTTCTATTCAAAGGCAACCACAGATATTGAATTCACCTTCCCGTTCGGATGGGGCGAATTATGGGGGATCGCGGACAGGACAGATTATGACCTGACCCAGCATCAGACCTTCTCCTCACAGCCGCTGGATTATTTTGATGATGAAAAGAATATCAAATACATCCCGTATGTCATTGAACCGTCTCTGGGTGCGGACCGTGTCGTTCTGGCATTTTTGTGCAGCGCCTATGACGAAGAGGAACTTGAAGGCGGCGATGTCAGAACCGTCATGCGCTTCCATCCGGCTCTTGCCCCGGTAAAGATCGGCGTGCTTCCGCTTTCCAAGAAACTGAATGCGCAGGCAGAAGAAGTATACAGGATGCTGTCCAAATACTATAACTGTGAGTTTGATGACCGTGGAACCATTGGAAAACGTTACAGAAGACAGGATGAGATCGGAACACCGTTCTGCATCACTTATGATTTTGATTCCCAGGAAGACGGCTGCGTGACGATCAGGGAAAGAGACAGCATGGAACAGGTGCGTGTCGCGATCAGCGATCTGGAAGAATACTTCAGACATAAATTTGAGTTTTAGGAGCGATCATGACTGAATTATTGGAAACGATCCGGAAAGAAGCCATGAAGGGCTATACGGAGTATTCCGGGATCGAACTGACGGAAGTCGGTGAGGGATATGCTGCCGGCAGAGTCGTGATCAAGCCGCAGCACTTAAATCCCTCCGGCGCCGTTCATGGAGGCATTATCTTCTGTCTCGGTGATGTGATCGGAGGAATTGCCTGCCGGATGACGGATTCCCTTCCCGTTACTGTGAGTTCCACGATCTCTTATATGAGACCTATGTTAGGGGATAAGATGATCTATGCAGAGGCAAGGGTACTGAAAAGCGGCAAGACCACGATGTTTGCCGAGATCAGTATACTGAATGAACAAAAAGAAGAAGCGGTGAAACTCCAGGCGGTCTATTACAACATGAAAAGCAAGGGAAAGAAATGAATTTTTTTAAAAACGATTTTAAGACCGGCTATAAAAAACGTCCTTTCGATGGATATAAATCCGTTATTGACAAGCTGGATGAGGAGACCAAACAGAAACTGGACCGACAGCGGACCATCGGTATGGTATGTACCGTGGCTTTTGTATTCATTCTCGTAGTGATCCTGGCCGTTACGGGAATCGGCATTGATAAGAGCAAGTCTGTTTCCGGCAATCTTTTCGGAGATAAGGAACAAGTTCTGATCGAATGCTTCGGTGATTCTCTGACGGAAGGGATCACTACGTCCGGTGAGCTTTCGGAAACTGCAGGAATAACCTATCCTATGGAACTGGAGAAGAAGCTTCCCCAGCTCCTTTCGCAGGATGGAAAAACGTATAAATTCAAGTCGCTGGAAGTCAAAAACTACGGACAGGGCGGAAGCATTCTCCAGAAAACAAGCTGTTCCCGTCTGTCGGGAACGGCAGATATTGTCCTGGTCCTTTATACCATCAATAATTTTGTCACCGGAGCAGACTATGTGGATACCCTGGAGACGAATGCGGATACCATGATCAAACAGGGCTCCCGGGTATTTCTCCTGAATTATCCGATCGCTGCCGATTCCCTGGAAAAGGACAAGCTGGAACAGGCCAATAACTATATTGCCAGCGCTGCCAAGACCATGGATCTGCAGTTGATCGATCTGAAATCGTATTTCGATACGCTCCAACAGGAAGGAAATGAGGACCTGTTTGGTTCCGACCGGCTCCACCTGACGGAGGAAGGTTATATCCTGATGGGAGACTATGTGGCCGAGGCTGTCCACGACTATTATTATGAGAACTATTAATGGTGAACCTTATGAAAGAGAGAAGTTATGAGACTACTATATGCGGAAGATGAAAAACCCCTGTCGGAAGCGGTTGTGGATATCCTCACTTTTCATAAGTATACGGTGGATGCCGTTTATGACGGTGAAGCAGCCCTTGATTTTATAAAAGCAGAGCATTATGACGGTATTATCCTGGATGTGATGATGCCTAAAATGAGTGGTGTGGAGGTCCTGAAAAAGATCAGAGCCATGGGGATCCACACGCCGGTCATGATGCTGACTGCCAAGAATGAAGTGGAGGACCGGATAGTAGGCCTTGATTCCGGAGCGGATGATTATCTGGCGAAACCATTTGCCATGGGAGAATTCCTGGCACGTGTCAGGGCTATGCTGAGGAGACGGGAGGAGTATTCCCCCGAGATCATGACCGTGGGCAATATAAGCCTCAATACGGCAAGTTTCGAGCTGAGTTCTCCGGACAGATCCTACACGCTTTCCAAGATCGAATACCAGATCATGGAACTTCTGATGATGAACAAGGGAATGTATCTGTCCACGGATGATCTGCTGACGAAAGTCTGGGGTTATGAGACAGATGCGGAGGTCGGCATCGTATGGGTATACATCTCCTACCTGCGGAAAAAACTGGCTGCCATGAATGCGGATATTGAAATAGCTGCCAGGAGAAACATCGGATATACGATCCAGAGTAAAGGCACAAAATGATCAAAGCGTTAAAGAAAAAATTTATCTTTACTTCCATGGTGGCAGTTACGGTGCTTCTGGTAGCTTTGTTTGTGATCCAGAATGTTTCCAATTATACCTATATGAATTCCCATACCGATATGATCCTGGACGAACTGGCAAGGCTCTATGGGATCAAATCGGATTTCAGCATGGATCTGGATTACGATGATCTGAAAAACGACAGCCAGGGAGGCGCTTCGGAAGGAGAACTGCCGCCGGAACAGGCGGACGGGGAATCAGATCCCGGGGAAGAGGATATCAAGCCAAAGGTACAGATCGGGTTTAATTATCCGGATCCATATGATAATGATATCCGTCGGGCAACTTACTTTACGGTTACTATAGATTCTTCAGGAAACGTGAAAAGCGCCGATGCATCAAGGGATTCCCATATAGAAGAAGACAGGGCACAGGAAATGGCACTTACGATGTTCCGTATCGACCATTATGCAGGATGGTTCGACCGGTACAAGTATACATCTGTCCCGGGAGAAGAACGGGATACCATCTATATTTTCCTCAACCGGGAAAGAGAACTGGATACGCAGAGAAGGGAAATCCTGGTTTCGATCATCTTGTTTATCGGCTGTTTCGGAATACTGCTTCTTCTGGTCATGCTTCTTTCCAATACGATCATAAAGCCGATCGTTGAAAACTTGGAAAGGCAGAAGGATTTTGTCACTTTTGCAGGACATGAGATCAAGACTCCGCTGGCAATTATACAGGCGAACACCGAGGTCCTGGAACTGCACAGCGGGGAAAACAAGTGGACGAAAAACATTAAGGACCAAACCATGCGGCTGTCGGTCCTGATGAATAATATGCTGACCCTTACGAGGGCGGAAGAGGGATTTAACGAACAGACTGTTACGGATGTGGATCTGAGCAGCCTGCTGCACGAGATCCTTACAATGTACCGGGAATCTTTTGCGCGAAAAGATCTGTATCTTTTTGAAGTGATCGAAGAGGATCTTACCGTCAAAGCAGAGAAAAGCCGGCTCAGTCAGCTCCTGTCCCTTATTTTCGATAATACTGTCAAATACGCGAAGGATCATACACAGTTCAGTGTGATCGCTTCCGGGAAAGACAGGCTGGTGGAACTGGAGTGCGAGAATTTCACGGATTATTTGCCGGAGTGTGAACCGGAACGCCTTTTTGAACGATTTTACAGACCGGATTCTTCCCGCTACAGTAAGCAGACGGGCAATGGAATAGGCCTTTCCGCGGCCAGGGCGATCATGGGATCCTTTGGAGGATCGATCGTCTGTCGTTACGGCGGTAATGACAGGATCATATTTACAATGACTTTCAGAAGGTGAGTATTAATGTTTGGTTTAGGTACGATAATCAATACAGCGGCGATCCTGGTCGGCGGTCTGATCGGCGTCTTATTCGGAAAACTGATCCCTTCCAGAGTACAGGAATCCCTTGTTTTGTGCAACGGTATCAGCGTGATGATCATCGGGATCGCAGGAGCGATCTCCAAAATGCTGGTGATCAATGGAAATGGGTTTGATACACAGAAATCCATGCTGCTGACCCTTGCGCTTGCCCTTGGTACGATCGTCGGATCGGCACTGGATCTGGAAAAAGTTCTGGAACGGTTCGGAAACTGGCTGAAAGCCAAATCAAAAAGCGATGCTGACAAAGGATTCACAGATGCTTTCATCATTTCTTCCTGTACCGTCTGTATCGGAGCTATGGCGATCATCGGTTCCCTGAACGATATTCTGTATGGAGATATCTCCATTCTTCTTCTGAAATCCATCCTGGACCTGATCACCATCTGTGCGCTGACCTGTGCTCTCGGAAAGGGCTGTGTCTTTTCTGCTGTTTCTGTTCTGATCTTTCAGGGCGTTATTTCCGTGATCGCTTTTTTCATAAAACCGATCATGACAGATCTGGCTCTGACGGATCTGTCTTTTGTAGGATCTGTCCTGATCTTTGTGGTTGGACTGAATCTGATCCGTGACAAAAAGATATCGGTGGTAAACATGCTCCCGTCCATCCTGTTCGCAATCGGATTTTCCTTTATCCCGGCACTGAATTAAATGCGGGATAAGCCCGTAAATTGGTTATTTTTAATAGTTTTTTCGCATTTTTGCCAAGGATTTTTTACTTACGTTTCCTTTCAAGAAATGATAAAATAAATGCATCAGAGTAACGATTCATCTCTCATCTTATGTCGAAGCCGTTTTCTTATCTGAAGCAGCAGGTTTTTTCATTTCTCAGAAAGGATTCTTTGTGTTTAAGATTGGCGATTTAATTGTATATGGAAATGCTGGTGTTTGTCGTGTTGTGGAGATCGGAAAACCTCCCCTGAAAGGGATTCCCGATGGGCAGGATTACTATACGCTTGCTCCTTACTATGCTGAAAAAAGCGTGATCTTTACTCCCTGCGATAACGAAAAGGTTGTCATGCGCCCGATCGTTTCCAAGGCAGAAGCGGACGAACTGATCAACAGGATCCCGGATATCGGTTTCTTAGGAATCCCGGACGAAAAGAAACGGGAAGAATGTTACAAGGAAACCATCCGGACATGTGATCCCCATAAGTTTGTCAGCATCATCAAAACAATTTATGCCAGGAAGCAGCAGAGGATCTCAGAAGGCAAGAAAGTAACGGCCAGTGATGAAAAGTATTTCCAGATGGCGGAGGATAAGCTGTATGGGGAACTGGCGATCGCTTTGGAAATAGAACGGACGGAAGTGAAAGATTATATTTTCAGATGTGTCAATTGATGGCACATCTTTTTTTATGCAGATAAATTGTATCTGTTTCATACAATCCAAAATCTCAATAGACATTGTCCTGTTTTTTCGATAAAATAATTCTGTTGTGAATGGTTGACACATTTATATGGTTATGGAGGTTTTAATATGGAAAAAGTTATGGATGGTCTCGATCCGAAAGTCTATTTCACACTGGAAGAAGAATTTCAGGGTGAAAAGATTGAAGCTATCTACAGATATGCCCGTAAGCCCGTTGCTAACCAGGAAGATCTTGACCTGTCTCAGGCAGAAGATCCGATGGCAAGAATGGGACAGGGATTCTGTCCGGCTTTCAATCAGAGAACTTATGAAGCAGCGCCTGGTGTTACCTGTATGCAGGATGTGGAAGTTGTCCTGAGAGACGGCTGCAAGATCTATACAGATCTCTTCCTTCCTTCAAGGATTGCAGAGATGGACGAAGTTCCGAGTTATGATAAGATTCCCTGCATCGTATCCTGGAGCTGGTTTGGAAAGCGTCCCGGCGATGGTATGAGTGAATGGCAGATCATGGGTGTTCCGCCTCACACAGTATCCAAGCTGGCGAAGTTTGAATCTTCAGACCCGGCATTCTGGTGCTATAAGGGATATGCTGTCGCAAACGTAGATGTACGTGGCGCAGGACATTCCGAGGGTAACGTTCATATGTTTACCCATCAGGACAGAGAAGACGGATATGATTTCGTAGAGTGGTTGGCACAGCAGAAATGGTGCAACGGAAAGATCGGTATGACAGGTAACTCCGGTGTTGCCATGCATCAGTGGGGCATCGCGGCAGAATGCCCGCCGCATCTTGCCTGCATCGCTCCGTGGGAGAGCACCACAGACCTTTACGGCGACTCCCTGTACGAAGGCGGTATCCCGGCACTTTCTTTCAATGAGTTCATCGCAGCACAGGTAACAGGCCTCGGCGGTGTTGATGACCAGGTTGCTATGGCACGTGTTTACCCGTTCCGTAACGGATACTGGAATGACAAGATGGCTGATTTTTCAAAAGTCAAGATCCCGGTATACCAGACAGCAGGATGGTCACATTTCCATCTGCCCGGCTCTTCAAGAGCTTACATCAGATGCAAATCCAAACTGAAATGGTTCCGTGCGCACAGAGACTTTGAGTGGCCGGATACTTACGATCCGCGCAACCTGCAGGATCTGCAGCTGTTCTATGACCGCTATCTGAAAGATATCCATAACGGCTGGGAGATGACCCCGAAGGTACGTATCGATGTTATGGACGTTATGGAGCATGATTACCAGGAGAGACGTCCTGAAAATGAATGGCCGCTGAAGAGGACCGAATGGAGAAAGTATTATCTGGATGCCTCCAAGATGACCATGCAGGATACTCCTGTTGAGATCGAATCCTCTGTTTCCTATAACGGCGAGACCGCTGAAGACGGCTATATCGACAGAGTTGAATTCGATATGGAATTCAAGGAAGACACCGAACTGACCGGTTACATGTGGCTCAGACTGTGGGTTTCCTGTGACGGCTATGATGATATGGATATGTTTGTGAATATTCAGAAAGCTGACAGCAAGGGCAACTGGCTGCCGTGGACGACTCTGAATGAGCCTCATCCGGGACAGTGGGGCAAGATGCGCGTAAGCCGCCGTGCTCTGTGGCCGGAAGAGATGAAAAAGTACAAACTGAAAGGCAAAGAGTACTGGCCGGTACAGAGCAACCTGAAAGAGGAGAAGCTCAAAGACGGCGAGATCGTTCCGGTTGATATCGCAATCGTTCCGTCCTCCCGTTTCTGGCACAAAGGACAGAAGCTCCGTATCCAGATCGCTGGCAACTACATCCGCGAAGGCTGGTTCGAGCCGCTCAGCTGGGACGTTGACAACCATGGAAAGCATATCATCCACACTGGCGGACAGTATGATTCATGGCTTCAGGTTCCGTACATCCCGCCGAAATTCGAAACCGACGGACACGTGTACAGATAATCTGTCAAAATGTATTGATGTTTATAAGAACTGCCGCTTATAGGTGGCAGTTCTTATTGTTTCTATTCTGGATCGGGGAATAACCCTCTCCGGAAAACAATCAGCGAATGCGTTTTCCGGGGAGGGTTATTCCCCAATCTGCGGAAGGAATATTAACTTGACATCAAAAGCGGCATTTGTTAATATATCAGCTGTTGTGAACCGCAGCTTAAAGGACGGACACTCCGACCGCTTTTCAGCTGCTGGTGATTATTTAAAACAGGAGGATATTATTATGATTACACCGGAAATCAAAGCCGAACTGATCAAAGAGTACGGCAAGAACGAAGCTGACACAGGTTGTGTTGAGGTTCAGGTAGCGATCCTTTCCTACAGGATCAAAGAACTGACCGAACATCTTAAGACTCATCCGAAGGATCATCATTCCAGAAGAGGACTTCTGAAGATGGTAGGTAAGAGAAGAGGTCTTCTGGATTATCTGAAGAGCAAAGATATCGAAGCTTATCGTCAGCTGATTGAGAAATTAGGCATCAGAAAATAGTTCATAAAATAGACTTTAGGGATTTTTCCTTAAAGTCTGTTTGTTTATAATGAGCTGTTTCATGGAAACGGCCGGATATGGCATTCGCCAAGAAGAAGAAGGAGAGAACAATGAGCAAAGAATTTAAAAGTTATGAAATGCAGCTTGCGGGAAGGACTTTGAAGGTTGAAATCGGAAGAGTCGCAGCGCAGGCGAACGGAGCAGTTCTGGTACATTATGGTGACACCGTAGTCCTTTCCACCGCTACTGCTTCCGAAAAACCAAGGGATGGAATCGATTTCTTCCCCCTGAGTGTTGATTTTGAAGAAAAGATGTATTCTGTAGGAAAAATCCCGGGAGGGTTTACCAGAAGAGAAGGACGTCCTTCTGAAAACGCGATCCTTACCAGCCGCGTGATCGACAGACCGATGCGTCCTCTGTTCCCGAAGGATTACAGAAATGATGTAGTACTCAATAACCTGGTTATGAGTGTGGATCCGGACTGTTCCGCTGAACTGGCTGCGATGCTTGGATCATCCCTGGCTACCTGTATTTCGGATATTCCGTTTGACGGTCCGGTTGCCATGACTCAGATGGGTATGGTTAACGGTGAGCTGGTCTACAACCCGACGGAAGAGCAGAAACTTGCTACTGCCCTTACCCTTACGGTTGCTTCCACTCCGGAAAAGGTGATCATGATCGAAGCAGGCGCAAAGGAAGTGCCGGAAGCGAAAATGATCGAAGCAATCTTTAAAGCCCATGAGCTGAACTGTGAGATCAACCGTTTCTTCGCACAGATCATTGCGGAGACCGGAAAGGAAAAACATGAATATGAAAGCCATGTGATCCCGGATGAAGTGATGGATGCAATCGTTCAATTGGTTCCGCAGGAAGAAATGGAAAAAGCGGTGTTCGCAGATGAAAAACAGGTCCGTGACGCCAATATCTCCCAGATCAAGGATATGCTGAATGAGAAATTCGCGGAGGAACATGAAGATTACCTTCCGTTCATCGATGAAGCAGTTTATGCTTATCAGAAAAAGACTGTTCGGAAGATGATCCTGAAAGATCATAAGCGTCCGGATGGACGTGCGATCGATCAGATCCGTCCTCTGTCTGCTGAAATCGATATTCTTCCGAGAGCTCATGGTTCAGGTATGTTTACCAGAGGACAGACACAGATCATGACCGCCACAACCCTGGGACCGTTATCCGATGCCCAGAAGATCGACGGACTGGATCTGAATGTTACCACAAAACGTTATATGCATCAGTATAATTTCCCGGGATATTCTGTCGGAGAGGCAAAACCGAACAGATCCCCCGGACGTCGTGAGATCGGACATGGTGCACTGGCAGAAAGAGCTCTCCTTCCGGTGATTCCGTCTGAAGCAGAGTTTCCGTATGCACTTCGTCTGGTGTCTGAAACATTTGAATCAAACGGATCCACCAGCCAGGCGTCTGTATGTGCATCCACCCTGTCCCTGATGGCAGCCGGTGTCCCCATCAAGAGACCTGTTGCAGGTATTTCCTGTGGTCTGGTAACAGGAGAAACGGATGATGATTATCTGATCCTGACGGATATCCAGGGCCTTGAGGATTTCTTCGGCGATATGGACTTCAAGGTAGCCGGTACAGATGAAGGTATTACCGCTATTCAGATGGATATCAAGATCCATGGTCTGACAAGAAAGATCGTGGAAGAAGCGATCGCAAGAGCAAAACAGGCAAGAACCTATATCCTTCATGAAGTTATGCTTCCTGTGATCTCTGAGCCCAGAAAAGAACTCAGCAAATATGCGCCTAAGATCATCAGCATTCAGATCGATCCTGATAAGATCGGTGATGTTGTCGGCAAGCAGGGCAAGGTGATCAATGAGATCATTGCAAGAACCAATGTCAAGATCGATATCGATGACAACGGAATGGTCTCCATCTGCGGCGTGGATCCCGAAATGCTTGAGCAGGCAAAGGGAATGATCGAAACTATCGTTTCCGAATTTGAAGAAGGCCGGATCTATGAAGGCAAGGTCGTTTCTATTAAGGAGTTTGGCGCATTCCTGGAGTTCGCTCCCGGAAAGGAAGGCATGGTCCACATCTCCAAGATCGCGAAAGAACGCATTAAATGCGTGGAAGATGTTCTGACCCTCGGCGATGTTGTGAAGGCAAAATGCCTTGGCCCGGATAAGATGGGAAGAGTTTCCTTCAGCATCAAAGACGCGAAAGAGCCGACCGATAAGGCAAAAGAATAATCATTCTTACTGAATAAAACAAAGGAAGGCACATCCATCAGAAAAGTTCAGTTTCAATTCACTTTTCCGATGGATGTGCCTTCCTTTGTTATTCCACAAGAATGATCAATCTGCTTTTCCCATATAGGATGCCTAAATTGCCGGTATAAATGGGAAAACCGTGAAAGCCAACGACTGACTGTTTTTTATCCTGTGAGAGGGAATACAGTGGGGGAAAAGTGAATTGAAACTGAACTTTTCTCCCACTGTATTCCCTCTCACAGAAAAAAGAATTTCTGTCAGTCATTGGCTTTCATGGCTTCCACCATATCCGTACTGTTTACAGCTTTTCTCATGATCACATTGACGATCAGTGTAAATACCACCGAGATTGCCAGAGCGATCACATAGCTTAACGGTTTGATCTCCCGACCGAACATGATGTGATTCACTTCTACTGTACGTACGACAAAACCATGCAGCCATATTCCGATCAGAAGACCGGCCAAAGATCCAAGAAAGCTCAGGATATTCGTTTCCCGGAAAATATAACTACGGGTTTCTTTTTTGTAGAAGCCAAGGACACGCAGCGTAGCAAGTTCTTTTCTTCGCTCACAGATATTGACATTAATGAGATTGTACAGGACGACGATGCATAACAGACCGGCGGCCAGGATAAGAACTGCGATCACGCCGTTTATACTTCTGATGCTGTCAGAAAAGGATTCCTTCAGACTGCTTACAGAACGTCCGAAGAGAACGTGAGGATCTGACAGGATCTTTGAAGAAACATCCTGTTCGCTGATACAAAGGAGCGTAGTAAAGTCAGGGGCATGCTGAAACAGTTCCTCGTAACATTCCCGGGTCATATAGGCGAAGGAAGAAACATAGTTTTCCGCAATCGCTGAGACGATTACCTGCATCTGATGCCCGTCAGAATCTTCCAACAGCACCGTGTCACCTGCCCGGATCTTCATTTCTTCACACATCTTTTCCGTCAGGATGACACTGCCATCGGCAAGGGGGAATTCCTCATGGCTTTTGCGGTCACGCAGCACGGTAAAGGTCGGGAAAAGATCCGGATCTTCCGGGACGAAGATCGTAAGCTCCTGTCTGTCTTTTCCGAAATAGATCTTTCCGGTTTCCTGAGCGGAAAGCAGGAAAGATGAAATCAACTGCCTGTCATTTAGGATGTTGGAAAGTTCTGTGTCTTCCCTTAAGGAATCTTCTTTGTCGAGGACATACATCAGATCATATTGATACAGTTCACCAAACTGTTTGTCAACAATATCGTTGACAGAATCCCGGATACCGAAACCGGTCAGAAGAAGTGCGGAACATCCTGCGACACCGATCATCGTCATGATGAAACGTTTTTTGTAACGGAACAGATTTCGGAAAGTGACTTTGTAAGTGAATGGCAATTTACGCCAGATAAAACCAATATGCTCCAACCAGATCCGCTTTCCCGGTGCAGGAGAGCGGGGAACCATTAAAGCAGCCGGAACAGAACGGAATTCATTCCAGCAGGACCACAAAGCGGCCAGAAGAATGCTGCAGATTGTAACGGGAGCCACCCAGGATACAATCTCCCAGCGGATCGGTGCAGTCATAGAAGGAAGAAAATACATCATGCTGTAAGCAGCATTGATCGCAAGAGGAAAGATCCGGAATCCCACAGCAAATCCAAGAATGCAGCCGAGAACAGAAGCAGACAGACTGAACAGGAGATATTCGGAAAGGATCTGTCCGTTGGAATATCCCAGTGCCTTCAGCGTGCCGATCTGCAGGCGCCGTTCTTCTATCAGACGTGTCATGGTGGTCAGGGCAACTAAAAGCGCGACGATGAAGAAAAAGACCGGGAAGATCTTTGCCAGGGCAGATACTTTGCCGACATTGTTGGAATAACTGTCAAAACCGGCCAGATCATTTCTGGTACGGTAGATCCAGGAACCCTGTCTGAGCTGTTCCGTCTGCGTTCTGGCATCTTCCAGCTTTTCTTCCAGAAGAAGGGAAGATGCATTTTGCATCTGATTACTGTCAGAAGAATCGGTGAAAAGCTGCTGTGTTTGCTGCAGCAATCCGGAAAGGGAGGGAAGAGCATCTTTTGTAATGGCATTCATTTCCAGGCGAATGGAAAGATCTGAGTCCAGTTCCTCCTTAACTATGGAAACTCCTTCCAACTCTTCAACGAGAAGTTCCAACTCTTTGATCTGTGCTTCTGCATCTTCTGTCAGGATTCCGATCCGATCTGATACCAGCTTCGTTCCGAGAGGCTTCAGGTCTTCTATCACAGAATCAATGTATTCGGTATATGCATCCCCGAAGGTATTCATCTGATCTGCATCCTTTATAAGAAGATAGGCATCCGTATAATAATCGCAGGTAAAAAAATCCTGCTGTACGTACACATTCAGGTTGATGGTTCCGGAACCTGTACTGGAAGGATCCCCTTCTACGGAAATACACATAGGACTTCTGCACAGCCCTACAACCGTCAGGGAAGTATCTGTCATAATATCTTGCAGCGTGACATCACCGGAACTGTCTCCTTCCAAGGTGAGGACATCGCCGACATGGATCTCTTCTCCGGTATATCGGCCGAAAACAGATTCCGCAACACATTCTCCCGGCGCACGAGGAAGCCGCCCCTCGGTAAGCTGCAGGCAGTTCATGTCAGATTCACCGTTTTCATCCAGAAAGCCGTAAACACGGGAAGTAAAATCGGATCCGCCTGCATCGTGAAGAACCATGTCGAAGACACGGCCTCCCAGGACGCCGCCGATCTGATCTTCCGTGCGTAAACTTGCAAGGTCTTCCTCCGTAAATCCCACCGTGGAACGGATATCCAGGTCGAACAGGCGGTACTGCCGGATATAGCTGTCCGCAGAATCATACATATCAGGGGAAGCCGCCGCCAGACCTGCCATGAAGCCGGAACCGAGAGCAACAATAAAAGCGATGGAAAGAAACCGGTTAAGGCTTTCCCGGATATTCCGTATCATGTTTTTCCATCTTGTCTTTCCCATTTGGATCACCATTCGATCGTTTCCACAGGGGCAGGTGAAGGATTGTGTTCCATAGAAAGGATCTTTCCGCTCCTGATCCGTATGACTCTGTCAGCGATCTGTGTAAGGGCACTGTTGTGAGTGATGATGATCACTGTTTTTCCGGTATTCCGGCAGATATCCTGCAATAGTTTCAGGACTGCTTTGCCGGTTTGATAATCCAGAGCACCGGTGGGTTCATCACAGAGGATGATTTTCGGGTTTTTGGCGATGGCCCTGGCAATAGATACACGCTGCTGTTCTCCGCCGGAAAGCTGTCCGGGGAAGTTGTCCATACGATCTTCCAGACCGACTTCTTTCAGCACTGTACGTGCGTCCAGACTGTCCCGGCAGATTTCGGAAGCGAGCTCCACATTTTCCAGTGCAGTCAGATTCTGTACGAGATTGTAAAACTGGAACACAAATCCGACATCATTTCTCCGGTAACCGGTGAGCTGTTTCGGGGAAAGAGAAGTGATGTCACTGCCGTCCAGCCAGGCCTCTCCGGAGGATGCAGTATCCATTCCTCCCAGAATATTCAGAAGGGTCGTTTTGCCTGCACCGGAATGACCGGCAATCACACACAGTTCCCCTTTTTCCACAGAAAAATCGATCCCGTCAAGAGCACGGACCTCGTTGGAACCGGTACGGTAGATCTTGGATATATTATGAAACTCGATATACGCCATAGATGTCTCCTTATTCTTCCAGAAGAAGGATCCTGATCAGTTCCGCATAAATATCCGGAAGATGCTGATGAAGGATCGTTCTTCCGAGTACAAACCCATCAGAACTCATCTCATTGCCGATCTGCGCGAGCGGGTACAGATCACTGTTCTCCAATGCATCAAAAGCAGCAGAAAGATCTGCATCCGTGTCCATATCAATATCTTTGTTATCTGACAAAAGATCCGGTGAGGCTGAGATCAGATGTCTGCATAACATGAGCATACTCTCAAACGATGTGATCCCATTCTCACTGAGTCCTGGGCCTGTCAGGGAATGCCTGTCATTGTAGTAGGAATGGATGGACGGCGCTGCCTGATACAGTGTTTCCGAATAACGATCCAGAGTATCCCTCAGATTCTCATCAGCGCACTTAAGAAGGATGTCCTGACCAATGCGGCCGAATCCCCACTGTGAAAGAGGGAGCCTTGGTACCATGTCACAGGGATTAACATAATTGAAGATATTGGGGCAGGAGGGAAGATCCGCATCCTTTTTGACGACCGCCGGACAGGCAAATGCATAAACATGGACCCGATCCGGCCCTAGATATTCGTTTGTCAGCAGTCCCAGCAGGTCAGCGCAGGCAGCACCTCTGCTGTAACCGGTGATCAGGACCAGAGGATCGTCCTCTCTGTCCAGATAATCCTTCAAAGTCAGAAAAACATCTTCCGCGCAGAATAAAAAGTTTTCCGAAAAAACCGCATCATCACTATGGGAAGGACAGAAATCGAAATTAGAATACCATTCACCGGAGGCGGTTCCCCGGATCGTCACTACAATCGCCTTTTTTGTGAACAGGAGGTTCTGACGGACGATTCCTTCCCCGATAGTAAAAGCACATGTGTGAGACGGATCCGTGTCATCTTTGTCATAATGAGACTGGGAAAGCACATTAAGACCTGCGGAACTGTACAGGGTTCTGGTATCTTCTGCTGTATAGCCGCAGTTAAGGGCAAGCAGCTGCAGAGCCAGGTAATCCGAACGCAGGGAAGAAGGCTCCGGCACCAGCAGCTGTCCGATACTGATCTCGGAAACGTCCGGCATCAGGTCGGATGGCGCTGCTGCAGCAGAAAAACAGCAGAAGATCACGGTATTTGTAATGTATATCATTAGAACGACGATGAGCGTCAGGATTCTTTTTTTCATAGTATATTACTATAACTCATTTCAGACCGGTTGTGAAACTTTTTTAGAGGGAGCACCTGTTGAACATCCTGAAAATAAATAGTAAAATAATAATTCATGAAAATGGGATAGTATGGTTTTTCGGAGGAAATCATTGGCATCAAATAAAAAACAGACAACAAAAAAACAGACTGGAAAGACAGCAGCAGCTGGTAAAACTGCAAAAGCGGGAAACAAAACTGCCGGAAAGGAAAGAGCGAAACAGCAGGTTCAGGAAGAAAAAAAGAGCCTGAGTTTTGCTGCTGCCCTGGTTCTGGGGATCCTGATCGCTCTGGTTCTGGAACTTTGCAATTTCAATGTGTTCGGAACATTCGGCGGATGGATCAAATACGGACAGTTCGGACTGTTCGGCGTGATGGCATATATGTTCCCGTTTCTGGTACTGGTGCTGTTTGCAGCCTCCACCTATAAGGAAAGGAAGCTGAGGACGATCTTTTGCGCCTGCTTTATGTTCCTTGCCATGTGCGTTCTGTCACACCTGGTTTCTCCACTGTCCCTGAATGATCATAATGTTATTTCCTATTTCAAAAACTGCGCTGAAAATATGACAGGAGGAGGGATTATCGGAGGCAGCATTGCACTGGGCCTGTATCTTCTTTTGTCTAAATCCGGCGCGATCATTATAACGATCCTGATCATCCTGATCTGTCTGTTCTTTGTGTTTGAAGACCAGATCCGCCAATTCTTCGCATGGCTGACCCGGGAGAGAGATCCTGAGGAATATGAAGCATATGAGGAAGAGGACGAAGAAGAGGATGAAAGGTATGAGGCGTATGAAAGGCAGCTGAAGGAGAGGAGATCATCCCGCCCGTCACATTCTTATGAAGAACCTGTCCTGATCTCGGAAGACGAAGAGGGGACGATCATCCGTCTGGTAAAGACCCGTAAAAAACACGGACGGTCTCATAATACCCTGCTTACCAGAACGACGAAAAAGGCTCAGCCGTTGAGGGACGGTTCCACCGATATTGTCCGGAGCGGCAATAAAGCAAGGGGCGTCAGCAATGAGCTGGATATGATGCCGCACAATGCCAATGGTGATGAAATCCATGAGATCACCAGAAAGAGCGGAGCAAAAAGAAAAGAGCCGGCAAAGACATCCTCCAGGGATCTGTTTTCCGATACTCTGATCATACCGCCGGATGAGGACCAGATCAAATGGGAGTTTTCGGACAAAGCCGCTGTAACAAAGGTGGAGGAAGCAGAAGTGAACCGCCGCAGGCAGCAGGAACGTCCTGTAAAAGTACGCAAAGAAGAGAAAAAGCCAGAACGAACGGAACCAAAGACCGTAAAAAAGACTGTGGAGAAAAAACAGGATACTTTTTCTGCTCCGTCAGATGGAAGCCCTGTATATTATGCCCCACCGATGGAACTTCTTGCGAGAGTCAAGGGCAGGAACCGTTCTTCGGAAGCGGAACTGGAGAAGATCGCCCGGAATCTGGAGATCATCCTGGAACAGTTCGGCGTCAACGCCACTGTGACAGATATCCAGGCCGGCCCTTCCGTAACCCGTTATGAACTGCAGCCGGAGCTTGGTACGAGAGTCAATAAGATCACCGCTCTGGCGGATGACCTGAAACTGAACCTGGGAGTGACCGAGATCAGGATTGAAGCGCCTATCCCCGGGCGGCAGGCTGTCGGCATTGAGATCCCCAATAAGAACAGGCAGACCGTTTACATGCGTGAGCTTCTTGAGGAACCGCAGCTTATCAATCATCCTTCCAAGATCGCATTTGCAGCGGGTATGGATATTTCCGGCAATGTCGTTGTGGCGGATATTGCTAAAATGCCTCATCTTCTTGTTGCAGGAACTACGGGTTCCGGTAAATCCGTATTCCTGAACACGATCCTGATGACGATCCTGTACAGAGCTAAGCCTTCCGAGGTCGGACTTATCATTATTGACCCGAAAAAGGTGGAATTCGGTGTTTATGCAGGCATTCCTCATCTGATGAAAGATGTCGTGACAGATCCCGGACAGGCGGTCAGTACCCTCAGATGGGCCGTCAATGAGATGACGAACCGTTATCAGAGAATGCAGCTGTCCTCAGTCAGGGAATTCCGGGCATACAATGCCAAAGTCGCAAAGGGAACCGTAAATCCCCAGGAAGAAAACCCGCGTATGATGAATCAGATCGTGATCATTATCGATGAGTTGGCGGATCTGATGATGGTGGCCAAGAAAGAAGCAGAAGCGCTGATCTGCCGTCTGGCACAGCTTGCCAGGGCTGCAGGCATCCATTTGATCATTGCAACGCAGAGACCGTCTGTCGATGTCGTTACCGGTCTGATTAAAGCCAATGTGCCTGCAAGGGTTGCCCTTCTTGTATCATCCCAGGTAGACTCCAGGACGATCATTGATATGCAGGGAGCGGAGAAACTCCTTGGCAATGGCGATATGCTGTTTTATCCGACCGGGTATGTCAAACCGGTCAGGATACAAGGCGCGTTTGTATCCGATGATGAGATACAAAGGACCGTGGATTTCTTGATCAGTAATAATAAACACAATTATTTTGAGGAAGAATCCAAAGAGATTGAAAAATACCAGAACACCCCGCAGGGAGAACCGTCAGGGACGGATACCTCAGACAATGCAGAGGGAGCCGGACGATATGACGAATACTTTTATGAGGCAGGAAAACTGTGCATAGAAATGGGCAAGGCGTCTTCAAGCATGCTGCAAAGGAGGTTCAATCTGGGATTCAACAGAGCCGCCAGGATCATTGATCAGCTGGAAGAGTTCGGCGCAGTGGGTCCGCAGAACGGTGCAAAGCCCAGGGAAATCCTTGTGGATTCCATTACCTTCGAGGAAATGTATCAGGAACTGGAAAACGGAGACCGTAAATGAAATATGCAGATGTGATCGTTGATATCTCCCATGAGAATGTGGACCGTCCATTTGAATATAAGATTCCGGAAGAGATGGAACAGGAGATCTGCTGCGGCAGTCAGGTGATTATCCCGTTTGGGAAAGGAAACCGCCGGATCAGGGGATTTGTGACAGATATCAGAAAGGAGCCCGGATATGATCCGGCGCGTCTGAAATGCATTGAAGGCGTGGTCCCCGGAAGTAAGACCATCGAATCCAGGATGATCGAACTGGCTGCCTATATCAGGACCAATTACGGCTCTACGATGAACCGTGCCCTGAAGATCGTTCTTCCGGTGAAAAAAAACTCCTCCCCGGTAGTGGAACGATACATTGCTGCTTCAGGGGATGAAGAGAAAATTGAAACTGCGCTGGTTCGTTATGAAAAAGATAAGAGGACGGTCGCAAAATACAGACTTTTAAAGGAAATCGCCCGGGAGAAGATCCTTCCGTACGAGATCGTAAGAGATAAGCTGAATATTTCCCCTGCAACCATAAAAAGTATGGAAAAAGAGGAACTGATCCGGGTGGATGTCAGGGAAAACCTGCGCAGTGCGGTTTTTGTCAAAGACAAAGCTCCCTACACGATCCAGCTGAATGCTTCCCAGAGAGCCGTTTCCGATTCTATCTGGAACCGTTATGAAGAAAATGACCTCAGGCCATCCCTGATCAGAGGTGTTACCGGCTCCGGAAAAACAGAGATCTATATCGATCTGATCGACCGGATGATCCAAAAGGGAAAACAGGCCATCGTCCTGATCCCGGAGATTGCCCTGACTTATCAGACAGTCCTTCGGTTTTATAAAAAATTCGGAGACCGGATATCTGTGATCCATTCAAGGCTGACTCCTGCACAGAAACACGACCAGCTGGAAAAGGCCAGAAGGAAAGATGTGGATATCATCATCGGACCGAGATCGGCCCTGTTCACTCCTTTTCCTGATCTCGGCATTATCATCATTGATGAGGAGCATGAAGGTACTTATAAAAATGAAACAGCCCCGTGCTATCATTCCAGGGAAGTTGCTGTGAAACTGGCAGAACTTTCTGGAGGGATCGTGGTCATGGGATCCGCAACGCCTTCCGTGGAATCCTATTATAAGGCACAGCAGGGGCTGTATGAACTATACTGCCTGAATGAACGCGCAAAAGGAGCCAGCCTCCCGAAAGCGGAGATCCTGGATCTGAGGAAAGAATTGGCGTCCGGCAACCGTTCCATCATCAGCCGCAGGCTGGACGAACTGATCCGGGACAGACTGCGTAAAAGAGAGCAGGTCATGCTGTTTATCAACAGGCGGGCTTACCAGAGTTTTGTATCCTGCCGCAGCTGCGGAACTCCCATCCAGTGCCCGCATTGTGATGTTTCTCTCAAATACCACAACAACGGCAGACTGATCTGCCATTACTGCGGATATGAACAGCCTATGGTATCTGTCTGTCCGTCCTGCGGATCCAGATATATCGGGACCTTCGGAGCCGGGACACAGAAAGTGGAGGAAGAAGTAAAGAGCCTGTATCCGGATGCGGTGACTTTGCGCATGGATACAGATACAACCAAAGAAAAAGACGGACATGAAAAGATCCTTTCCGCATTTGCCAATCATGAAGCGGATATCCTGATCGGAACCCAGATGATCGTCAAAGGACATGATTTTCCGGATGTTACCCTGGTAGGGATCCTGGCAGCTGATATTTCCCTTTATTCCGGGAATTACCAGGCAGCAGAAAAGACGTTCCAGCTTCTGACCCAGGCATCCGGCCGGGCCGGGAGGGGAACAAGAACAGGACAGGTTGTGATACAGACTTATTCTCCGGATAATTATGCAATACGCGCAGGCGCATCTCAGGATTACCAGGCGTTTTATGATTACGAAATGACATACCGCAGGCTCCTCGGGTATCCGCCATCCATGAATATGCTGGGCATCCATGCTGCTTCCGAAGATACTGCTTTACTGGACAGGGCCTGTGACAGGATCAGCCGGGCCATTGACCTGTTGATCGAAAAAGGGCTTGATGCAGTAAAGATCGGACCTTCCACGGCACCAATCGCCAGGATACAGGATCAGTACAGAAAAGTGATCTATATCAAGTCCAGACAATATGAGAACCTCACCCTGATCAAGGACAGAACGGAAGAACTCTCTGAAAGTATGCCCGGCAGGAAGATTCAGATAACCTTTGATTTTTCATTAAATATGAATTAGGAGAAAAAACATGGCTTTACGAACAATCCGTGAGACCGGAGATCCGATCTTAAGAAAAACATCAAAACCGGTAAAAGAAATGACTCCGAGAACGGAGGAACTGATCGATGACCTGATCGAAAACATGCATGAGGCGGAGGGAGTCGGTCTGGCTGCGGTCCAGGTCGGTATCCTTAAGCGCATTGCGGTAGTATGGGTCCCGGAGCCGGAACCTGAAGAATTGGAGGAAGGGCAGGAACCAGAACCTGTCAATGAATTGACCCATTCCTCGGGAGAAGAGATCGTGATGATCAATCCTGTCTGGGAGCCGGTGGGAGAGGATCTGCAGACAGACTATGAAGGATGTCTGTCCGTCCCGGGAAAATGCGGTGTGGTGACAAGACCGGAACACATCCGGCTGAAAGCATTGGACCGCAATATGAAACCTTTTGAAAGAGAAGCCATGGGTCTTCTTGCCAGGGCGATCTGTCATGAATGCGACCATATGGACGGGATCCTCTATACGGATAAAGTAGAAGGTGAACTGCGTGATGTCCATGCGCAAGACGATGAGGAAGAAGATCCGGAAGGATCCATCGAATAAGGAAAGGCTGAATCAGTTATGAAGATCGTTTTTATGGGAACGCCGGGAATTGCTGTCCCGGCACTTGAAACACTGATCGCTTCTGATCACGAGGTGATCGCGGTGATCACACAGCCGGATCAGAAAAGCGGAAGAGGGATGAGTCTCAATATCTCCCCGGTAAAGGAGACTGCGTTAAAATACAATATTCCTGTATATCAGCCTGAAAAGATCGGGGACGAATTATTCCTGGATTTCCTGGAGTCCCTTGGTGCGGATATTTATGCGGTGGCAGCTTATGCGCAGAAGATCCCTGACAGGCTTCTTCATATGGCACGATTCGGATGTATCAACCTTCATCCGTCACTGCTCCCGAAATACAGAGGTTCGGGACCGCTGCGCGGACCGATCCTGAATGGCGACAAAGTATCGGGTGTTACGATCATGCAGCTGGTATCAGACTGGGATGCCGGAGATATCCTGCTGCAGGAATCCTTTGTGCTGGATCCGGAAGAGACCTCGGAAACCTTGGAGGAAAGATCCGCTGTGCTTGGCGCAAAGATGATGCTGGAGGTGATCAACGGGCTGGAGCAGGGTATTATCGTTCCTGTACCCCAGGATCACAGCCAGGCAACTTATCTGAAACAGATCACAAAAGAAGCCGGACATATCAACTTTCATGACAGTGCCGTACAGATCGAAAGGCAGGTGCGCGCATGCATCCCATGGCCTTCGGCCTATACAAAGCTGGGTGGAAAGACCTTTAAGATCTGGAAAGTGCAGGCTCTCGCTGAACTGCCGGAAGGAAACAACGTGCCGGAAGCGGCAACACCGGGAAGTGTTGCCTATGCGGATAAGAAGCAATTCCTGATCTGTACCGGGGAAGGATATCTGAAGCCGCTTGTGGTGCAGATGGAAGGAAAAAAGAAAATGTCCGTGGAAGAATTCCTGAGAGGGAAAAAGATTACGCAGGGAGAACAGTTTGGACAGGAATAACCCCAGAAATATCATCCTGAATATGCTGACGGAAACGCTGGATAAAGGAAGGCTTAGCCATATTGTCCTCCGGGAAGTATTTGAAAAAGAACAGCCGGACGCAAGGGACCGTTCCTTTATCAACCGGACATTTTCCGGAACTTTGGAAACACTGGTGCGGCTGGATTATGAGATCGGAGCATTTTCGTCTGTTCCTATGAAAAAAATGAAACCCGTTATCAGGAATATCCTGCGCATGAGTCTTTATCAGATGCGGTTTATGGATTCTGTTCCTTCCTATTCCTGTATCAATGAAGCGGTAAAACTGGCGAAAAAAAGAGGATTCGGTAATTTGTCCGGTTTTGTCAACGGACTTCTGCGTACCCTGGACAGTAAAGCAGATTCCCTGGTTCTTCCTGACCACGTCCGCTGCTGCGCGCCGGAATGGATTTACCGGTTGATCGAGGATCAGTACGGAAAAGAACGAACGGTCAGATTTTTCGAAAAGGTCAAAGAAGAAAAAGACGGGGTGTATGTAAGGCTTAACTGTACCAGATATTCCGCAGACGAGATAATCCATACCCTGGAAAAGGATGGATGCAATGTACAAAGGATCCCGCAGGCTGAGCAGTGCTTTATGGTCAGTGGGTTTGACAGTCTGACATCCCTGGACGCATTTCAAAAAGGGATGATCATCATGCAGGATCCGTCTTCTGTCATGGCACTTGAGGACGCGCTGCGGTTTCTCAACGGTCCTTCTTTTGTGATCGATGTATGCGCTGCTCCGGGCGGTAAGAGCATGTTCTTTGCAGAACATTTTCCGGATGCGTTGGTATCCGCTAGGGATCTGTCGGAAGAGAAGGTCAGCCTGATCAGACAGAATATCAGCCGGACCGGCCTTTCTAATATTAATCCTGCAGCGCATGATGCCCTGGTTTCTGATGAGACGGTGATAAAAAAGGCGGATCTTGTCATTGCAGATCTTCCCTGCTCCGGTCTGGGAGTGATCGGAAAAAAGCCGGATATCTTATATCGGCTGAAACCGAAAGATCCGGAAGAACTAGCAAAACTGCAGCGCAGCATCCTGACTGTTGTGCAGGAATATGTGAAACCGGAAGGCATCCTTCTTTACAGTACCTGTACCGTTACAGAAAAGGAAAACAAGGAGAACGCAGACTGGTTTCGAAGCAATTTTGAATTTGAACAGTTACAGGAAAAACAGTTTTTCCCGGGGGAAGATCCCTATGACGGATTCTATTATTCGGTTTTTCGCAAAGGGAAAGCATAAAAGGACATGATCATGGAGCTCAAAACAGATATTAAATCATTATCATTGGAACAGTTAAAGACGCTGGTCGCCGGATATGAAGTCCCTTCTTTTCGTGCGAAACAGATCTTTGAATGGCTGCATGTCCATCTTGTGACCTCTTTTGATGAAATGAAGAATCTTCCCGCTTCCCTTCGTGAAAAGCTGGAGGCAGACTGCGAGATCAGAAATGTAGTGAAGAAGAATGTACTGATCTCAAGTATTGACGGTACCAGGAAGTATCTGTTTGAGCTGAATGACCACCAATATATCGAAAGTGTTATGATGCGTTACCGGCACGGAAACAGTGTCTGTGTTTCCAGTCAGGTGGGGTGTGCTATGGGATGCAGATTCTGTGCATCCACCATCGGGGGACTGATCAGAAATCTGACAACCTCTGAGATCCTTTCCCAGATTTACGAGATACAGAAAGATACAGGGGAAAGAGTATCCAATGTTGTGATCATGGGCATGGGAGAACCATTGACAAATTACCGCAATGTAACGGATTTTATCAGGCTGGTCAGCGATGAAAACACCTTGCACATCAGTCAAAGAAATATTACAATATCCACATGCGGTATCGTACCCGCTATAATAAGTTTGAGCAAAGAATCCTTAAAATGCACTCTTGCGCTTTCGCTGCATGCTCCTTCTGACGAGATCAGAAAAAAGATCATGCCGATCGCGGAAAAGTACAGCATTAAGGAAATTTTACATGCCTGTGACCAGTATTTCAGCAATACGGGAAGAAGGGTTACATTTGAATACTGCCTGATCGACGGGATCAACGATAAGGAAGAGCATGCAAAAGCTCTGGCGAAACTGCTGAAAGGCAGAAATGCCCATATCAACCTGATTCCGGTCAATCCGGTGCCGGAAAATGATTTCGGCGCCGCAAAGGAACAGGACATCAGGCTGTTCCGGAAGATCCTTGAAGATGCCGGGATCAATGTTACCAGAAGGCGGGAAATGGGCAGGGATATTTCAGGCGCCTGCGGTCAGCTTGTCAGGAGGACGGTTTGAAATCTTACGGAATTACAGATATCGGTTTATCCAGAAAATACAACCAGGATTATACCCTGGAATGTGATGAACCGATTGGAAATCTCGATAATCTTTATGTCGTATGTGACGGACTCGGTGGGCATAACGCCGGAGAGTATGCCTCTTCTACGGCTGCAGAAAACTTTTTCGATTTCGTGGAGTTTTCGGAATCGAAGATGCCGCTTTCCATTTTTAAGGAAGCAGTACTGAAAACGAACCGTATCGTATATGATGCCGGGCAGGAACCGGCGTATCAGGGCATGGCTTCAACCCTGGTAGGCGTTACGGTTTCAGGCAATATCGCTTATGTGGTAAATGTCGGAGATTCCAGGGCTTATGTGATCGGCCCGAATGAGATTACCCAGATCACATGGGATCATTCTTATGTCGCGGAATTGGTGCGGGAAGGACAGATCACCAAGGATGAAGCCAGATTCCATAAGAAAAATAACGTGATAACAAGAGCAATAGGCGCGGAGATATCGGTAAAACCGGACTTTTTCCAGGTGGTGCTGGAAGAAGATGAGATATTGCTGGTCTGTACGGACGGTCTGTACAATATGGTCAGCGATATGACGATCAAATCCGTGGTAAATTCCCACAATACCCTGAAGGCGAAGGCGCAGAGACTGATCGATCTGGCGAATGAAGCTGGCGGGAAAGATAATATTGCTGTTGTTTTGATTTCCAGATAAAACAGAGGACAAAATGAACATCCAAAAAGGGATTTTAATAGAGAACCGGTATGAGATCCTTGAGAAGATCGGCTCCGGCGGCATGAGTGATGTTTACAAGGCAAGATGTCACAAACTAAACCGTTATGTCGCCATCAAGTTTCTGAAACCGGAATTCTGCGAAGACAAGACATTTGTTAAAAATTTTCAGATTGAGGCCCAGTCTGCAGCTGCGCTGCTTCATCCGAATGTTGTCAGTGTATATGATGTTAACCAGACTGACGGTATCTATTATATCGTCATGGAATATGTTGACGGGATCACACTGAAAAAATACATTGACAGAAACGGAAGGCTTCCTGTCAAGGAAGCTACAAGTATTGCGATCCAGATCGCGCAGGGTATCGATGCCGCTCACAGCAAGCACATTATTCACCGGGACATCAAGCCTCAGAATGTGCTGATCTCGAGAGAAGGTAAGATCAAAGTTACGGATTTCGGTATCGCAAGGACTACAACAGCCAATACGATCAGTACCGATATTCTGGGATCTGTTCAGTATATCTCTCCGGAGCAGGCCAGGGGAGGCCAGATCGACAACCGGACAGATATTTATTCCTTTGGTATTGTTTACTATGAGATGGTAACAGGGAAGCTTCCTTTTGACGGAGACTCTACTGTTTCCATTGCCCTGAAACATATCCAGGAAAATGTTCCGATGGTATCGGATGTTGTAGAGGGAGTTCCGAACAGTGTTTCCAGGATCATAGAAAAATGTACGCAGAGAAAACCGGACAGAAGATACCAGAAAACGTCTTCCCTGCTGTCTGATCTTAAAACATCCCTGATCACGCCAAACGAAGATTTTGTCGTACTGGAACCGGAACCGTCTGAATCAGCTACGGTCATTATGTCCGAAGAGGATGCTGAGATCCTAAGAAGAGAAGGAGATCGGGTCTTCGGAAGATCTTCCTATTCCCAGAATCCAAACAGGCCCAGGTCTTCAGGAAGAACTGCTCCCTATACAGAGAGAAACACGAGGAATCCGGCGAGAAGAGAGTACGAGGGCTACCGGGGCAGATCTTATGATCCCAGATATCAGCCCCAGCGAAGAGGCGCTGCGGCTCCTCCCAGAAACACGAGAAATTCCGATCGTAAGAAAGTCGATAGAGCTCTGGTAATCTGCGGCATTATTGCAGGTATCGTAATCATAGGCCTTCTGGCTGTTGTCTGTTTTTCAACCTTCAGTTCCGGAGGCTGCCGCGGCAATACACCTGTTCCGCAGGAGCCACAGACAGAGGTCCAGACAACTGTCCTGACAGGGCAGGAGGTACCGGGCGTTGTCGGTATGGAAGTCAGCCAGGCGCAGACAGCGTTGGAAAATCTTGGATTTGTTGTCAAAGTAAAGTATGCCCACAGTGATTCCATTGCCAGGGAATATGTGATCGATCAGTCTGTGAAGAGCGGCATAAATCTGGAAACCGGGCAGGAAATCATTCTGACTGTAAGTTCGGGGCAGGAAACCACAACTCTGGAAGATTATACCAACCAGGAAAAAGAATCTGTTATTGTTAAGCTGGAAGGGTTGGGATTCCGTGTAAAAGTGACTGAAGATTACAGTGAAGAGATTGAAGAAGGCCATGTGATCGAAACCAATCCGGTAGCAGGTTCCGAAGTGGCAAAGGATACCGAGATCGAGATCGTGGTAAGTCTTGGTCACGAAGTGATCATGTCTTATGTGCCTAATGTCCTTGGATATGCGGAATATAACGCCAACGATCTTCTTTATCTGAATTCACTTAATTCAGTTGTTTATTATGAAGTGTCATACGGCAATGACGGGATTGTCATCGCACAGGATCCGCAGGCCGGAACAGAGCTGGAAGAGTGGTCTACCGTTACGCTTGTCGTCGGCGTTGAACCATATGAAGAGCCATATTATCCGGATGACAACTGGGAAGAGCCAGTCGAGGAACCGGTGGAGGAGCCTGTGGAAGAACCGGTGGAGGAGCCTGTAGAGGAACCTGTGGAAGAACCGTCGGAAGAAGAACCGATTGAAATCCCGATCGAAGAGGAGCCGCAGGTTGTCGTTGAACCATAACAGACAGGAAAGTCAGTATGAACGGAAAGATCATCAAAGCATTAGCTGGGTTTTATTACGTAGCATCGGATAAGAACAGGATCTATGAATGCAGGGCAAAAGGCGCATTTCGGAACGAGAACATCACTCCTCTCGTAGGCGATGATGTGAAGTTTGATGTGATCAGTGAGAATGACCGTACAGGTAATGTTACGGAGATCCTTCCCCGCAGAAATTCCCTGTTTCGTCCTGCAGTCGCGAATGTAGACCAGGCTATGGTCGTATTTGCGGTGAGGAGTCCATTTCCGAATCTGAGCATCCTGGATCGTTTCCTGCTGCTGATGAAAAAGCAGGGGATCGAAACGATTATTGTATTTAATAAAAAAGATCTAGCCAAATCCGATGATATCAAGAATCTGAAAAATACTTACAAAAAGTCGGGACATAAAGTTTATTTTATTTCTGCCGGCGGGGAACGGCCGTCTCTCAGCGGGCTGAAAATGCAGCTTCGTGGCAAGATTACCGTTATGGCAGGACCTTCCGGCGTGGGGAAATCCACGATCCTGAATACTCTTTCCAGAGTCGGAAACGAAGAAGTTGCCCAGGTCGGTGCGATCAGCAGCAAAGCAGGAAGAGGAAAACATACGACCAGACACAACGAGATCTATACGATCGGCCGGTCCTACCATATCGTTGATACGCCGGGTTTCACGTCGCTTCTTGTGTCTGCGGATGATGTGACAAAGGAAGAACTGGGTTCCTTATTCCCTGAGTTTTCTCCTTATGCTTCCAAATGTCCTTTCAAAGACTGTTCCCATATCAAAGAACGGGATTGTGCTGTCAGAAAAGCTGTGGAAGACGGAAAGATCGCCCAGAGCAGATACAACAGTTACAAAGCAATCTATGAAGAAGTAAAATCCCAGAAAAAGTATTGAAAATGAGTTGTAAAAATATTTTATCACCTTCTATTCTTGCGGCAGATTTTGCCAATCTCGGAAAACAGTTAATGGAGATCGAACAGGCAGGAGCATCCTATGTCCATATCGATGTGATGGACGGACTGTTTGTTCCGTCTATTTCGTTCGGAATGCCGCTGATCCGTTCCATCAGACCGGTATCCGGCCTGATCTTTGATGTGCATCTTATGATCGAAGAGCCCATCAGGTATGTCCGTGAATTCAGAGACTGCGGTGCCGATATCATCACGGTTCACTATGAAGCCTGCAAAGATCCTGCGGCAACCCTGAAAGAGATCCGAAATACCGGTGCCAGAGCCGGTCTTTCCATTAAACCCGGTACTTCTGTAGAGACAGTCAAGAGTCTGCTTCCTTTCTGTGACATGGTGCTCCTGATGAGTGTTGAACCGGGATTCGGGGGACAGAAATTTATGGAAGCATCCTATGAGAGGGCAGAAGAACTTCATCGTATGATCTTTCAATCCGGTTATCCGATTGACCTGGAAATCGACGGAGGGATCACACTGGACAATGTCAATTCCGTGCTCAATGCGGGAGTCAATGTGATCGTAGCGGGAAGCGCCGTCTTCAAGGATCCTTACCATAATACAGAAGAATTTATAAAACGATTGAATACTCAGACAGAAAGCTGAAACAGACTAGAACATCTAAAACAGTATTCAGTTATGTGCAGCGGAGGAACAGATGAGTAAAAAAGCAGTTATGATCATGATAACAGGCATGATTTTGTGTTTGTGTGCCTTTACAGTTCATGGAGCAGAGTCGGAAGAGGAAATGGACCATACTTCTATGGAAGATACGATCGTTTCGGAAACTTTTGAGACCTTTGAAGAAGTGTTTGCCGATGAATTTCTTCCGGAAGAAGTAACAGAAGAAGTTTCAGAGGATCCTGCGCCGGAGGAAACTATAGTTTTGGAAGAAACGATAGAAGAAGACACCATAACAGTGGAAACGGAAGCGGCAGAACCGGTTCCGGAGGTTTCGGAAAATCCGGCAGAATCCGGTTCTTCCGAAATAAATATTGTGGAAGCATTGTTTGCGCCGTCACAGCTTTCCCTGGACCGAACACTCAAAAAAGGCATGGACGGAGATGATGTCTATGCAGTACAGGAACGGCTGTATGAGCTGGGATACCTTACTGTGAAGCCGGACGGGATCTTTGGTAATTATACGGAAGCAGCCGTCAATGCGTTTCAGAAGAATAACGGACTTTCCTATCAGGACGGGATGGTAGGCAGCTGGACCATCGGAAAACTGAATGGGGATCCGCTGCCGTATTCTTCTGACAGTTCTTCTTCCGGCGGTACAATCACTCTGAACAGGGTTCTTTCCAAAGGCATGACGGGTGCAGATGTTCTTGCAGTACAGCGAAAGCTTTATGAACTTGGGTATCTGACGGTCGCTCCGGATGGAATCTTCGGAAGTTATACAGAAGCCGCTGTCACTGCGTTTCAGGGATCATTCGGAACTTCCTATCAGGATGGTCTTGTGGGAAACTGGACGATCGAAAAACTGAACAATGCTTTTGTATCACAGGATCCTCAGGAAAACAACTCTGCTTTTATACTGGAACGCAGCCTTTCCAAAGGAATGAGCGGAGAAGATGTCAAAAGACTCCAGGAAATCTTGTATGAACTCGGATATCTGGAGGCTGTTCCGGATGGGATCTTCGGCAATTATACACTGGCAGCAGTAAACCGTTTTCAGAAAGAACAGGGACTTTCTGCTCCGGATGGGATCGTCGGGAACTGGACCGCAGGCAAATTGAATGCGATACTCTCCGCGGGAGAAGATGCTTCGCCTGAACCGCTTTCTACGGCCAACACACGCTACCATCTGGAACTGACCAGAGATCTGTCGAAAGGGATGAAAGGGGACGATGTTCTGATCCTTCAGAAAAGGCTTGCGGAACTTGGGTTCCTTTCCGTCGCTCCGGATGGCGTATTCGGAAATTATACCCTGAATGCGGTGAATGCGTTTCAAACGGCAAACGGCCTGGAAGAACCGACCGGTATAGTCAGTACATGGACTGCAGGCAAACTGAACGGAAATCCGGTCAATCAGATGGGATCTGTGATCACAGCAGTTTTGAAGGCAGGGGGCAAATCCACCAGTATCGCCAGATCTCTGACATATGAAATGGAAGGAACTGATGTAAAAGCCCTTCAGACACGTTTAGTGGAACTGGGATATCTGATCGTTGTACCCGCAGGATATTTTGGTAATATGACCCTGGACGCAGTCATGGCATTTCAAAAGGATCATGGGTTAACGGAACCTACAGGGCTCGTTGATCAATGGACGATCGAAAAACTGAACGCAGCCAAAAAATCGGAAACGGTGACTGTCCCGCAGTATATATACTCTGATCTTACTGAAAAAACAGCGATAACGGATAAGAATTATGACAGGGAGGGCTATGATATCCGCTTTATTATTCCGCATCATATGGCCGGGAAAATGACCGGTATCGGCTGTGCTAATTATTTTGTCAATAACGGTCTGCCGAACAGTTCCAATTATTGTGTGGGATACGATGGCGATATTGCTGTCAGCGTTCCCGAGGATTACGGTGCATGGACTTCCAGCTGGTGGGCCGGCGACGAACAGGGAATCACGATCGAAGTCTCAGATGAAGCAAATAATACCGATATTCTTTCTGACAAAGCGGTAGAATCCCTGATCTATCTTTGCGCTGATCTGATCCGCAGAAATCCATCGCTGGGAACATCCATGATCTATGATCCGGGCGATGAGCAGATTGTCAAGGCAGCCAAAAAAGCAAATAATCCCGCCGGACTGAATTCTGTGAAAGGAAATATCCTTCTGCACAATTGGGTAAGCGGCGGAACAACTTCCTGTCCGGGACAGGATATGAAAGACAAGCTGCCGATCATTGCGGAAAAAGTGAATGAACTGCTGGCCAATCCAAAGGCGAAGCTGGATCTTTCGGAGATTACAAAGATCACAGAGGAAAAGCATAATCCGCCGGAAGAAGAGGACGAAGAGCAGGAAGAAGAGAATTGATCAAAACGAACAGAGCATAAAAAACTGCAGCCATACTTACGCGTAGAGGCTGCAGTTTTTATTTATTCGTTCAGATCAGTCAGGAACATCGCGTCTCCAAAACTGAAAAAACGATATCGCTGCTTAACGGCTTCGTGATAGGCATCCATGATGATCTCCCTGGAACTGAATGCGCTTACCAGCATCAGCAGCGTTGATTCCGGAAGATGGAAGTTCGTGATCAGGCAGTCCGTGATCTTAAAACGGTAACCGGGATAGATAAAAATATCGGTCCAGAAAGAGGCAGGTTTAACGATACCGTTTTCATCCGCAATGCTTTCCAGAGTCCTGGTGGAAGTCGTGCCGACGCAGATGATCCTGCCGCCTGCTGCTTTCGCCCGGTTGATCATATCGGCATTTTCCTCCGTCAGGATACAGAGCTCTGAATGCATCTTATGGTCGGTAATGATCTCCTCCTTGACAGGACGGAATGTACCAAGTCCGACATGAAGTGTCACATGAGCAATGGAGATTCCCATATCCCGGATCTGATCCAGAAGTTCCGTTGTAAAATGAAGACCGGCGGTAGGTGCGGCAGCAGAACCTTCGTGGCGGGCATAAACCGTCTGATACCGGTTCTTATCTTTCAGCTGATGTGTAATATATGGAGGAAGAGGCATCTGGCCCAGACGGTCCAGGATCTCTTCAAAGATTCCATCGTAGGTAAACCGGATCACGCGGTTTCCGTCGGGAAGAACATCGATGATCTCTCCGGCAAGTTCCGCATCGCCCGTTTCGGCAGAACCAAACAAAAGCCTGCATCCGGTGCGGGCTTTTTTCCCGGGTTTTACCAGACATTCCCAGTCTGTATCAGATTTGCGGGTCAGTAGCAGTATTTCGATCACCGCCTGCGTATCTGTCCTGGTCCCGAACAGTCTGGCGGGGATCACTTTGGTGTCATTGATCACCAGACAGTCAGAGGGTTTCAGATAATCCGTAATATTCCTGAAAATATCATGTCTGATCTCGCCGGTATGGCGGTCAAGAACCATGAGACGGGAGCTGCTCCGGTCTGCAAGCGGATCCTGGGCGATCAGTTCTTTCGGCAGTTCATAATAAAAATCTTTTACTTTCATAGCTCACGTATCGTAACACAAATTGAGTTTATTTCAATAGGTTTCATATCTGTTGCATCTGATTTTTTACTATGCTATAGTAACGATGGCTTAGAATGAGCAAAAAGGAGGAGGTAACAAAATGTATACGAACAATGCATTACTGATCGCGTCAAATGAGCAGCCTGTTTTCATGCTTCCGCAGATGGCAGCCAGACATGGCTTGATTACAGGAGCAACAGGTACCGGCAAAACAGTTACGGTAAAGGTTCTTGCAGAAGCCTTCTCCGACGCAGGAGTGCCGGTATTTCTTTCTGATATCAAAGGAGATCTGACCGGAATGAGTATTCCCGGACAGCATACAGAAGATCTGCAGAAAAGGATCGATATGCTGGGACTTGCCCGTTTCGGATGGAATTACAAAGCATTTCCGACGGTATACTGGGATGTATTTGCCCATAAAGGGATCCCGGTACGTGCCACGATCTCTGAAATGGGTCCTTTGCTCCTGTCTCGTCTGATGGATCTCTCCGCAGCGCAGGAAGGCGTGCTGAATATCATTTTCCGGATTGCCGATGACCAGGGACTTTTGCTGCTGGATCTGAAAGATCTGAGAAGTGTTGTACAGGCAGTCGGTGACCATGCTGCTGATTATAAGACTTCTTACGGCAATATTGCATCTACCTCCATCGGAGCGATCCAGAGAGGACTTCTGAAACTGGAATCTCAGGGGGCGAATATGTTTTTCGGAGAGCCGGCACTGGATATCATGGACTGGATCCGGTGTGACAGCACCGGGAGAGGCGTGATCAATGTTCTCAACTGCGTGGAACTGTTCCAGAAACCGGATCTTTATACCGCGTATCTGTTATGGATGCTTTCGGAACTTTATGAAACGCTGCCGGAAGTAGGAGATCTGGACAAGCCGAGAATGGTCTTCTTCTTTGATGAAGCACATCTTCTGTTCAAGTTAAGATCCAAGGAACTGATGGACAAAGTGGAACAGGTGATCCGGCTGATCAGGTCCAAGGGAGTAGGCGTCTTTTTCATTACGCAGAATCCTGCTGATATACCGGATTCGGTACTGGCACAGTTGGGTAATAAGATCCAGCATGCATTAAGAGCCTATACACCTTCCGAACAGAAAGCAGTCAGGGCAGCCGCACAATCTTTCCCGATCAATCCAGCTTTCAAAACAGAGGATGTCATTCCTGTTCTCGGAAAAGGAGAAGCGCTGGTGTCCTTCCTGGATGAGAAAGGGATCCCGGGAATGGTCCAGAGAGCTTATATCCTTCCGCCGCAGTCCCAGATGGGGATCGCTGATGATGGTATTGTAGGTTCCATGATCCTGCAGTCTGATATGTATCCGAAGTACAGCCAGATGGTAGACAGAGAATCGGCTTATGAGCTTTTGAACGGTATCATGCCGTCCGGAGTGACACTGCAGTATGCCCAGGCTCCGGCAGGAAATTACTATGCCCAGAATATGCAGCCGAATCAGAACGCCGGCGGCAGCTGGATCTGTCCTTTCTGCGGCATGTCCAATGCAGGAAACTTCTGCGGAAACTGCGGTCAGGCAAGACCTGTACAGCAGGCGGCACCTTCCATGTTTACAGCAGAAACACCGGCAGAGCCGAGTGTTACCAATTATCAGCAAAGTACCGGCCAGAACCTGACAGAGCAGTTTATCCAGCAAAATTACGGACAAACACCTGCTCAGGCACCCATACAGCCAAGCTTTGTACAGCCTCCGCAGTACAGTCCGTATCAGCAGTATGCTCAGATGGGCTCTTACAGCGGACCTTCCCTGGTAGCGTCTGTACAGGCGCAGCAGATGGCACAGGCAGCGCAGACGCAAACTTTTACGCAGGCGCAGCTTGACAAAATGCAGAAAGAAGCTGTAAAACAGGCAAAAGCAGAATTAAAAGCAGAACAGGCAGCCAACAAAGAGTCCGATCTTTCAAAATCGGCAAAGAGTATTGCGACCAGCGGGGCAAGAACCGCCGTCAATTATCTGGTCAGAGGTGCGCTTGGCACACTGCTTAAAAAGAAATAAAACGTTTAGAAACAGTTGGAGGATTCAATGAAAGTTACTTATAACCATAAAGAGATCGAAAAAAAGTGGGATGGTGCCTGGAAAGTAAACCCGGTAAATGTAGATGACGGAAAGAAGGAAAAGTATTACTGCCTGGATATGTTCCCGTATCCTTCCGGACATGGTCTGCATGTAGGACACTGGAGAGGCTATGTGATCAGTGATGTATGGAGCAGATACAAACTGATGCAGGGTTATTATCTGATCCATCCCATGGGATGGGATGCTTTCGGTCTTCCGGCTGAGAATTACGCGATCAAGAACGGGATACACCCCAGCATTTCCACTGCGGAAAATATCGCGAACATAAAACGTCAGATTAACCAGATCGCTGCCATTTATGACTGGGACAGGGAAGTCAATACCACCGATCCTGATTTTTATAAATGGACCCAGTGGATCTTTGTTCAGATGTTCAAGGCAGGACTGGCCTATGAAAAAGAGATGCCGATTAACTGGTGTCCTTCCTGCAAGACAGGTCTTGCCAACGAAGAAGTCGTAGACGGCAAATGTGAACGCTGTCACAGTGAAGTTACAAAGAAAAATCTGCGTCAGTGGATGCTGAAGATCACTGCTTATGCGGACAGACTTCTGGATGATCTTGCTACGCTTGACTGGCCGGAAAAAGTCATCAAGATGCAGACCGAATGGATCGGAAGATCCTATGGCGCGGAGATCGATTTCCCTGTGGAAGGAAGCGACAAAAAGATCCGTGTCTATACGACAAGACCGGACACCCTTTACGGCGCAACTTTTATGGTCCTTGCACCGGAACATGTACTGTCGGCTTCTCTTGCTGTTGAAGAGACAAAAGCTGCAGTGGATAAATACATCTTTGACGCCAGCATGAAGTCCAATGTAGACCGTATGGCCGATAAGGAAAAGACCGGTGTATTTACAGGAAGTTATGCGATCAATCCGCTCAATCAGGCAAAGATCCCGATCTGGATTTCGGACTATGTACTGGCTGACTACGGAACAGGGGCCATCATGTGCGTTCCTGCTCATGATGACCGTGACTTTGCCTTTGCGAAAAAATTTGATCTGCCTATCATACCTGTTATTTCTCCGGACGGACAGGATGTTGGCGAAATGGAAGAAGCTTATACCGGTTCCGGTATTGTGATCAATTCCGGTGAATGGAACGGAAGAGACAGTGCAGAACTGAAAGAAGCCGCGCCTGCAGAGATCGAAGAAAGAGGAATCGGCACCAAGAAAGTCAATTATAAACTCCGTGACTGGGTATTTTCCAGACAGCGGTACTGGGGAGAACCGATCCCGATCGTTCACTGCCCGAAATGCGGCAATGTACCGGTTCCCGAAGATCAGCTGCCTCTGGTACTGCCGGATGTGGAGAGCTATCAGCCCACCGGAACGGGTGAGTCTCCGCTGGCTGCCATCGATGAATGGGTCAATACGACCTGCCCATGCTGCGGTGCTCCTGCAAAGAGAGAGACCAATACCATGCCTCAATGGGCTGGGTCTTCCTGGTATTTCCTTCGTTATGTGGATCCTCACAATCAAGAGAAACTTGTGGATCGGGAAAAAGCCGATAAGTATCTTCCTGTCGATATGTATATCGGCGGCGTGGAACATGCGGTTCTTCACCTGTTATACTCAAGGTTTTATACCAAATTCCTGAATGATATCGGAGTCATTGACTTTAATGAACCGTTTAAAAAGCTTTTCAATCAGGGAATGGTCTGCGGACGTGACCGGGAAACCGGTGCTGCGACCAAGATGAGCAAATCTCTCGGCAATATTGTTTCACCGGATGATATGGTTCGGGATTACGGCTGCGATGCATTAAGACTTTATGAACTGTTCATAGGGCCTCCGGAACTGGATTCCATCTGGGATGAGCGGGGAATTGACGGTGTATATCGTTTCCTGTGCAGACTGTACAGTCTTGTCATGTCCAATCTGGAAAGCAATGTGGAAGCTACCGATGAGATGATACGGACCTGGCATAAAATGGTCTGTGATATCACGAAGCGTTTGGAATCCTTCAGCCTGAATACCGTTGTCAGCGGATTTATGGAGTATACCAACAAACTGACGGAGATCAGCAAAAAGGAAGGCGGCCTTGACCGGGAGACCATGGAAACGGTGATCAGGTTGATTGCCCCGTTTGCACCTCATATCGCGGAAGAAATGTGGCAGGCATACGGACATGAACAATCAGTATTTGACAGCCGTTTCGGATGGCCGACTTATGATGAAGCCCTTACAAAAGATGATGAGATCGAGATCGGAGTGCAGGTAAACGGCAAAGTCAGATGCACGATCCGGATCCCGGTTGACATTTCCCAGGAAGAGGCCCTTGCAAAGGCCAAAGAAGCTCTCGGGGATAAGCTGCAGGGTGAGATCCGAAAAGAGATTTATGTACCCGGGCGGATCATCAATATTGTTGCAAAATGATCATTGTTTTTCATATGCATCTATAAACCAGTTTTCATGCCCTGTTTAATACAACAGGGCATGAGTTGTTTCATTTTCTTTCCATGACAACATCTATCATAATTGAAATCATTATCGTAATCATACTGATCATTCTTTCGGCCTTTTTTTCATCTTCTGAAACAGCCCTGACAACGATCACTCCCCACAGGCTGAGAACTTTGACGGAAGAGAATTACAAAAATGCGCATACTCTGGAAAAAGTGCTTTCCAATAAAGAAAAAATGCTCAGTGTGATCCTGATCTGCAATAATATCGTTAATATTGCCGTGTCGGCTCTCAGTACCGTTCTGATCCAGAAACTGTTCGGCAACTGGGCTGTCAGCATCGGAACAGGAGTTCTGACCGTTCTGATACTTGTTTTCGGCGAAATCTCACCGAAAACAATCGCTACTTACCGGGCAGAGAGACTGTCGCTTCTTTTCGCACCGGTCATCTGGTTCCTGATGAGAGCCCTGACGCCTCTTGCATTTGCCGTGAATTTCCTTTCTTCCGGCGTTTTGAAACTGTCTGGGGTGAATCGAAAGGATAAGCAGGAGTCCTATACAGAAAATGAGATCCGTTCCATCGTCGAAGTTTCCACGGAGGAAGGAGTGATCGACGACGAAGAGAAAGATCTCATCAACAATGTTTTTGACTTTACAGACAAGATTGCAAGGGAAGTCATGGTCCCAAGGGTCAATATTGTGTCGATCAGTGAAGATTCAGGTATTGATGAGATCCGGGAAACGTATATCAACAATATGTACACCAGGCTTCCGGTATCGGATCCGGAGGGAAATTCTTTTGTGGGAATGCTGAATTTCAAAGATTTTATCTTTTTATCAGACCTTGAACAGGAGGATTTTCAGGTCGGAAAGTATATGAGAGAGCTGCCGTATACCTTTGAAAACAAGCATCTGTCCGAACTGTTTATCGAGATGAAGAAGCAGCGGATCAATATGATGGCGGTCATGGATGAATACGGCGTTACCACCGGCATTATTACGATGGAGGATCTTCTGGAGGAACTGGTTGGCGAGATTAGGGATGAATATGACGCCGATGAAGAAAACGAGCTGGTCCATACCGGAGAAAATGAATATGAAGTACCGGGCTCTATGAGCATATCTGACGTCAATGACAGGATTGGTACTGAACTGGAATCAGAATCCTATGATTCCATAGGCGGACTATTGATGGAACGGTTGGAAAGACTTCCGGAAGAAGGGGATGAAATAACGATCGGGGACATTATCATTTCCGCGGAAAAACTGGATGGTACCAGGATCGAAACCGTAAAAATCAGGAAAATAAAAAATCTGTGACATTTCATACATGGAAAACAGGGAACAAAATGAAAAACTGAATACAGGACTGACAACCGCGCAGGTCCTTGAGAAAAAGGCACAGGGACAGGAAAACGGTGATCCGGATATTAGGACCAGATCCTATAGAAGGATCCTGAAGGATAATCTGTTTACCCTGTTCAATCTGGTCAATATAATCCTGCTTGTCTGTATCCTGATATCCGGATCTTACAAAAACGCTCTGTTTTTTCTGGTAGTGATCTGGAATTTTCTGATCGGAACCATCCAGGAGATCCGTGCCAAAAAAACAATTGAAAAGCTGTCTCTTCTGTCCGCTCCCAAAGCCTATGTCCTGCGGGATGGTGCTGTTCAGGAAATCCCGGTCGGCGAGATCGTCCTGGGAGATATCATGCAGCTGAAAACCGGCAATCAGGTCTGTGCGGACGCAGTTGTCCTTGAGGGGACCTGTCAGGTGAATGAAAGCCTGATCACGGGAGAAAATGATCTGATCCTGAAGCAAAAGGGAGATCATCTGATCTCAGGCTCCTATCTGGTGTCAGGACATGTCATGGCGGAAACCGAACATGTCGGGGATGACAATTATATTAATCAGATCACCCGGGGAGCCAAATATTATAAAAAACCTGATTCTGTCATTATGCGATCAGTCAGGTCTATCGTAAGGACGGTCGCAGTCTTTCTGATTCCGCTGGCCGCTCTTCTTGTCTGGAACAACTTCTTCCGGGTAGAGCAGGACTTCCAGACGGCTATGGTAAAGACTGTTGCGGCTGTCTCTTCCATGATCCCCGGCGGTCTTGTACTGCTTGTCAGTATCGTCCTTGCAGTCAGTGTTGTAAGACTTTCAGTCCATCATACACTGGTGCAGGATCTGTATTGCGTGGAAAATCTTGCAAGAGTGGATACGCTTTTGCTGGATAAAACGGGAACGATTACCGAAGGCATCATGACCGTGGAAAATCTGGTGCTTCTTCCGGATGCCGGTCCAAGCTGCGAAGGCTATGACCGGGAAACGATCATCGCACTGCTAAAGACGTATTTTGAACTGACTGCAGATGATAATGCAACGGCATCGGCAGTAAAGGAATACCTGGACACTGCTTTTCCCGGGATATTGCCGGACCAAGGTATATCCGATGATAAGAATGTTATTTCCGTACCGTTTTCTTCTGAACGAAAATGGTCAATGGCAGGTATACCGGGAAAGACACTGCTGTTTCTGGGGGCACCGGAGATCCTGTTAAAAGGATCCGCCCAGGAAGCTCTGCACACAGCGGCATTATATACAGAACAGGGAAAAAGAGTCGTTTTGTTTGCGGTATCGAAAGAAGGATCAGGAGCAGGGAAAGAACTTTCGCAGTCCTTAACACAGACTCTGCCTTCGGATATTTTCCCTCTGGCATTGCTTGTCCTGTCTGACCGCATCAGGCTGCAGGCGCCCGATACTTTCCGCTATTTTGAGCAGGAGGGTGTTGCGATTAAAGTGATATCCGGAGATTCTCCTATAACTGTTTCCCGCGTAGCGCAGGAAGCGGGACTTTGTAATGCAGACAGGATGATCGATGCTTCCTCCCTGAACAGTTACGAAGAGATCTATGATGCAGTACAGGAGTATACGGTTTTCGGCAGGGTGAGTCCCGATCAGAAGCACCAGTTTGTAAAAGCACTGAAAGAGCAGGGCCACGTAGTTGCCATGACAGGAGACGGAGTAAATGATGTACTTGCCCTGAAAGAGGCTGATTGTTCCGTCGCCATGCAGTCAGGGAGCGATGCGGCGCGAAGTATAGCCAATATTGTCCTGCTGGAAAATGATTTTTCTTCCCTGCCTCTTGTTCTGGCAGAAGGCAGGAAATCCATCAATAACCTGCAGCGTTCTGCCGGTCTGTATCTGACAAAAACAGTGTATTCTTTTCTGTTTGCTGTTTTGTTCCTGCTGATGTCTTCTTTGGTCTATCCGTTTGAGAATATCCAGATCACACTGATCGGTGCAGTGACGATAGGGATCCCATCCTTCTTTCTTGCTCTGGAGCCGAGAGCGGAACGGGTCAGAAAACATTTTCTGTTCAATGTCTTTCGTATTGCGGTGCCGACAGGGATCATGGAGGCGGCAGCGCTCCTTGCGATGCTGTCTGTACTTGAAAAACGTCTTTCACTGAATGCTGCGGAATTCTCCTGCGCAGCCACATATCTGATGATGCTCATGGGGATCATTGCTGTTTTTCATTTATGCGGAACAATGCGGCTGTGGAAGGTGCTGCTGGTTGTTTTACTGGCTGCAGCAGCGGCAGGAGCCGCACTTCTTTTTCCCGGGCTTTTCTCCCTTGTTAATCTGCCAGGTGATGTATGGAAGATCATATTGATCACAGCAGGTGTCTTTTTCATGCTGCATGGTCTGATCTTCAGGATCCTGATCCCGGTTTATGATAAACGATCCGAAAAGAAAGGAAACAACTGATATGTATCTGTTTGATGAAATGCCGTATCTGAAAAATGAAGTGATCGAACTGAGGCAAATGACCAAAGAGGATGCGAAACAGCTGGAAGATTTTTGCAGGGACCGGTCGGTTTATACTTATCTTCCCACCTTTCTGTATGAACAGAAGTATCAGGATCCTTTGCTTGCGATCGATCATATGCGTGAAGAGTGTTTTGATACAGGGGAGTCGATCCTGCTTGGCATATATCCGGTCAATGATCCAGGCAGATTTATGGGGATTGCGGAGTTTTATGACTATGACAGGAGAAAAAACAAGGTTTCCATAGGCTGCAGACTGGCAAAGGAATACTGGTATCAGGGGATCGCTTATCAGGCGATCTGGATGATGATGGAGTATCTGGAACAAAAGATCAGGATCCGTACGGTAACCCTTCATATTATGACGCACAATAAAGCTTCTCAAAAACTGGCACTGAAACTCGGGTTCGAAAAAAGATATGAAAACATATGGGAAGACTGGGGCAGGGAAGGCCCTGTTCTGGTGGATAAATATGTGTTCCAGTTCAAGGAAAATCCGAAAATGGACATAGAAAAATCGGTGTGACAGGATTTGAACCTGCGACCTCTGCGTCCCGAACGCAGCGCTCTACCAAACTGAGCCACACACCGAATGCGAAAGTTATTATACCACATTTTTTTTCATTGTCTATATTTAATTTTCGAAAATTCTTGCTATTATTAATTAAAGCATCGGTTCTTGGAAGGAGTATGCCGTAAGGCGTATTGCCGGTGTCCAGAGCAACTATTGATCGATTCCTGGGAGCACACGGCAGCCGATGCTTTTTACAGCCAAAAAACACAGAAAAAAGAGAAAACCTATGAAGATCAACATTCTAGATACCAATACACTGACCAGAAACGATCTCGATTTCAGCTGTATCGATGCGCTGGGAGAAACCACTTACTATAATATCCTGGAAAAAGAAGAACTGATCCGGAACTGCCGGGAGGCGGATGTGCTGCTGATCAATAAGGCGCAGATGTCGGAGGACGTTCTTCGGGAACTTCCGGCGTTGAAATACATCGGTTTGTTTGCGACAGGATATAACAATGTAGACCTTGCGGCCTGCGACCGCAGGGGGATTTCTGTGGCGAATGTTCCGGGATACAGTACGGATTCCGTGGCCCAGCATACCTTTGCCTTTATCCTGATGCATGCTTCCAATCTTCCTCTATACAATGATTCCGTGCACCGCGGGGAATGGATCTTTTCCGATTCCTTCTCATTCTTTCCGTATCCGATCTCGGAACTTGCCGGAAAGACGCTGGGGATCATTGGATTTGGAAACATCGGAAAGAAAGTAGCCCAGATAGGGAATGCTTTCGGAATGCATATCCTGGTCATGAATCGCAGCCCTATCAACGACGGCAGGTATCTGCAGACAGATCTGGAAACGCTGCTGAAAGAGTCCGATTATGTGACGCTGCACTGTCCTTTGAATCCGGAATCTGCCAATCTGATCAATGAAAAAACCCTGGCGCTGATGAAACCGGAGGCTTTCCTGATCAACACCTCCCGGGGAGGAGTCGTGGATTCGGAAGCTCTGGCATACGCTCTTGAGAAGAGGCGGATCGCGGGAGCAGGGATCGATGTGCTTCCGGTGGAACCGATGCCGGCGGATGATCCGCTGTATAAGGCCCGAAACTGCATCATAACGCCCCATATCGGTTGGGCCTCCATAGAAGCCAGAAGAAGGTGTGTCAGACTGGTTGCGGACAATCTGAAAGCCTGGATGGAGGGAAAACCGGTGAATATCGTCAATCTGGTCAATCCATAAAAAAAACTTGCATTTCTGACCGGATTCTTTATAATCATTTAATACGCTAACAAACTAAAGTATCTAAAAACAGTAAAGGAAGATCAATCTTATGCCAAATTATTACCAGCCGGAGATCGAAACGGCATCCTATGAAGAGATCAAAAAGATCCAGAATGAAAAACTTGTCAAACAGGTACATCATGTTTACAACAATGTCGCTTACTATCGGAACCTGATGGATGAGAAGGGTGTATCTCCCGACGATATCAAAACAGTGGACGATATCAGGAAACTTCCGTTTCTGACAAAGGCTGACCTGAGGGACGCCTATCCCTACGGACTGCTTGGAACAGATCTGAAAAACTGTGTCCGGATCCATTCCACATCCGGCACAACCGGAAAAAGAGTCGTTGCTTTTTATACACAGAATGACATTGACCTTTGGGAGGAATGCTGTGCCAGAGCAATCGTAGCTGCCGGGGGGACTCCTCAGGACGTGGTACAGGTCGCTTATGGATTTGGGTTATTTACCGGAGGTTCCGGACTGAACGGAGGGTCTCATAAACTGGGATCCCTTACTCTTCCGATGTCTTCCGGCAATACAGACCGGCAGATTCAGTTCCTCATGGATCTCGGAGCGACGATCCTGTGCTGTACGCCATCCTATGCGGCATTTATCGGTGAGACTCTTGCGGAAAAAGGCTATAAACCGGAAGACAATACGTTGAAAGCCGGAATCTTCGGCGCAGAACCCTGGACCGAAGAAATGCGACATGACATTGAAAAAAGCCTGGGGATCAAAGCATTCGATATATACGGTCTGACAGAGATCAGCGGCCCCGGCGTCGCTTATGAATGTGAAGAGCAAACCGGGATGCATATCAATGAGGACCATTTCTATGCGGAGATCATCGATCCCGATACAGGAGAAGTCCTTCCGGAAGGAGAAGAAGGGGAACTGGTATTCACATCCCTTGATAAGGAGGCGTTCCCTCTTTTAAGGTACAGAACAAGGGATCTGTGCGTTCTTACCAGAAAGAAATGTTCCTGCGGAAGAACCCATGTTAAGATGTGCAAACCGAAAGGAAGATCGGATGATATGCTGATCATCAGGGGTGTCAATGTCTTCCCGAGCCAGATCGAGACAGTGCTTCTGAATGAAGGCTATACACCGAATTATCAGATCGTTGTTGACAGAGAGAACAATACGGATACCCTGGATATTTACGTGGAGATGCAGCCGGATCAGTTCTCTGACGTGATCAGCGATCTTCAGGAAAGAGAAAAAGCCCTTGCCGGCGCCATGAGGACCATGCTGGGGATCGGACCGAAGATGCATCTGGTGGCTCCGAAATCCGTAGCCAGAAGCGAAGGCAAAGCGGTCAGAGTATTGGATAAACGTAAATTGCATGACTGATCAGGGGGTGTAAAAATGGCTATCAAACAGATTTCTGCATTAGTAGAAAACAAGCCGGGAAAAGTACTGGAGCTCGTTAAGCTTCTGTCCGATGCCGACATCAATATCAGAGCCATGAATATTGCCGATACCAAAGACTTCGGAATATTGAGGCTGATCGTGGAAGATATTGACAAAACAAAGGAAGTGCTGGAAGGCGCTACGATTGTGAAACTGACGGATGTGATCGCAGTGGAAATGGCAGACGAATCCGGATCGCTCTGTAAGATCCTGGAGGTGCTGGCAGATGCCGGTATCAATATTGAGTATGCCTATGCATTTGTAACGCCGACAAAGCTGGGAGCCTATACGGTTATCCGGGTGGATGATGCGCAGAAAGCAGAAACTGCGTTATCCGATAAAAATTATGTCCTGCTGACACAGCAGGACATGGAAAACCTGTAATCCTTTATAAAAGAGAATTCAGGAGCATCTGTTTTTCAGGATGCCGCTGCGGTCGATCACGTCGATCATTTCTTCCAGTTCTTCCGGCGGAAGGACCAGGGCGAAACGGACATAGCCTTCGCCGCAGCTGCCAAAAGCACTGCCAGGGGTACATAGTACCCCTGTTTTTTCTAACAGCTCCATGCAGAATTCCTGGGAAGAGGAGAACCCTTCCGGAATTCTGACCCATGCAAACATGGTTCCTTTGCTGTCAGCTACATTCCATCCGATCCTGCGCAGTCCTTTGCACAGCGTGTCTCTGCGCTCCTGGTATTTCAGGCATTGTTCTTTGACACCGTCAAGAGGTCCTGTCAGGGCAGCGACTGCCGCTTTCTGGATCGGATAGAACATACCGAAATCATACTGGGAGCGGAGCAGTTTCATGGCATGAATGATCTTTTTGTTTCCGATCACAAAAGAGATGCGCGCGCCGGTAAGGTTGAAGGATTTGGATAAAGAAAAGAATTCGATCCCGATTTCCTTCGCTCCGGGATAATTCAGGAAAGATCCGCCATACGCGCCGTCATAGATGATATCGGAATAGGCATTGTCATGTACGATAATGATCCCGTGCCTATTGGCAAAAGCGATCAGTTCTTCATAAAAAGAAGACGGAGCAACGGCACAGACAGGATTATAGGGATAAGAGACCATCATGTATTTGGCCTTGTCTGCGATTTCCTCCGGAATCTCATCAAAACGGGGAAGAAAGTCATTTTCTTCTTTCAGGTCATAAAAATACAGCTGTGCATCTCCCAGATAAGCGCCGACTTCAAAAACAGGATAGCCGGGATTGGGAAGAAGCACGACGTCACCGGGATCACATAAAGCCAGGCCAAGATGGGCAACCCCTTCCTGGGAGCCGCTGACGGACATGATCTCATCCGTTTCGATTTCGACCTGGAATCGTTTCCGATAGTATTGCTTCACAGCTTCCAGCATTTCAGGGGTATCACGAAGAGAATAGTGCCAGTTTTCCGGATCTTTTGCACTTTCGATCAGTGCTTCCTGTATATGCGGTGCAACCGGAAAATCAGGGGTTCCGATAAACAGATTGTACATTTTTCTTCCGGTTTTCAGAAACTCTTCTTTTTTTTCATCGAGAGCGGTAAAGATCCCTGTCTGAAAATGGTTCAGTCTTGATGCAGTATGTATTTCCATTCTGATTTCTCCTGACTTTGATAATCGTTTCCTGTTACTTTAAACCTGTTTTCCATAAGTGTAAAGCAAATTGTATTGACTTTAGCAAAGGGAATCTGTACAATACAACTTTGTAGGACTTTACTATAGTAAAGAACTGAACTTCACGTTATATCATTACATTCAGAAAGGAACCTGTTATATGTATTCTTACGAAACCCTTTATTCCCAGGATCCGGAGGTGGCTCTTGCGATCCGCGGAGAAAGAGACCGTCAGCATTCCCATCTGGAACTGATCGCTTCGGAAAATTTTGTCAGTCCTGCTGTCATGGCGGCAATGGGCAGCTATTTTACCAACAAATATGCTGAAGGATACCCCGGCAAGAGATATTACGGCGGCTGCCAGTATACAGATATCGTAGAGAATCTTGCCAGAGACAGGGCAAAAGAATTGTTTCAGTGTGAATATGTCAATGTGCAGCCACATGCCGGATCTCAGGCCAATACAGCAGTACAGCTGGCAGTCCTGAAACCGGGAGACACCATGCTGGGTATGGATCTGAACAGCGGCGGACATTTATCCCACGGGAGCAAGGCCAATATATCAGGCCTTCTGTACCATGTAGAGTCCTACGGTGTGGCAGAAGACGGGTATATTGATTATGACGCTGTCATGAAGCAGGCAAAGATGACCATGCCGAAACTGATCATCTGTGGTGCCAGTGCTTATCCGAGAGCGATCGATTTCAAGAAATTCAGGGAGATCGCAGATGAAGTCGGAGCTGTTCTTCTTGCGGATATTGCCCATATCTCCGGTCTTGTTTGCACAGGAGAACACATGAGTCCGATTCCTTATGCTCATGTGACGACCAGCACGACACACAAGACGCTGAGAGGCCCAAGGGGCGGCATGATCATGTCCAGCCAGAAGGTAGCGGATGAATTGAAACTGAACAAAGCAGTATTTCCGGGGCTTCAGGGAGGTCCTCTGGTACATGTGATCGCTGCGAAAGCGGTATGCTATCGGGAAGCTCTTCAGCCGGAATTCAAGACCTATGCAAAACAGATCAAGGCTAACGCTGCTGCGCTTGCCGGTGCGCTGATGGACAGAGGGTTTACGATCTTTACAAACGGAACTGATAATCACCTGATGCTGGTGGATCTGAGACCAATTGGCGTAACCGGAGTAGAGGCGGAGGACAATCTGGATCTTGCCGGGATCACCTGCAATAAAAATGCGATCCCGCATGATACGACATCCAAGAGCGTAACGGGTGGTATCCGTCTGGGTACGGCTGCTCTTACCACAAGAGGAATGAAAGAAAAGGACATGGAGACTGTTGCAGAAGCCATCAAACTTGTCCTGATCGACAATACAGCTGCTGCTTGCGAAGAAGCGGCGAAGATGGTAAAGAACCTGACGGAAGCATATCCGCTGTATCAGAATCTGTAATCAGACCATACTGATAAAAAAGCGGCACCCCTGCATGAAAAACGCATTCGCTGATTGTTTTTCATGCAGGGGTGCCGCTCTTTTACCAGAATAATCTGATTACAGAGTTTTTCCTGTTATCTGTGTATAGGCCTGCAGATACTTTTCGATGGTCTTATCAACGATTTCCTGGGGCAGAGTCCAGTTATGACCTTCATTGGCTTTGAGCCAGTCGCGGGCAAACTGTTTGTCATAGGAAGGCTGTCCGTGTCCGGGTTCATAGGTGTCGGCAGGCCAGAAACGGGAACTGTCCGGAGTCAGCATCTCATCTCCCAGTACTATATTACCCTGTTCATCCAGACCGAATTCGAACTTGGTATCCGCAATGATGATCCCGCGCTCAAGAGCATGCTGAGCGCATTTCTTATATAAGGCGATCGTGTAATCACGGAGCTTTTCTGCATATTCCTGTCCTTTTCCCGGGAATGCCTTCTCAAGATACTCAATACTTTCTTCGTAGGAAATGTTAATATCGTGATCTCCGATCTCCGCCTTTGTAGAAGGCGTATAGATCGGTTCCGGCAGTTTATCGGATTCCTTCAGGCCTTCCGGAAGCCTGATACCGCACACAGTACCGGTTTTCTGGTAACTTGCCCATCCGCTGCCGGTGATATATCCTCTGACGATACACTCAACAGGAAGCATGGTCAGTTTCCGGCAGAGCATACTGTTGCCGTCAAAACGAGGCTGACGGAAAAACTCCGGCATATCATTGACATCTGTTGAAAGCATGTGATTTGGCAGGATATCGCTGGTATAGTCAAACCAGAAGCGGGACATCTGGGTAAGGACTTTGCCTTTTTTGCTGACCTGGTTGTTCAGGATCACATCAAAGCAGCTGATCCTGTCTGTTGCCACCATGATCAAAGTATCCCCATTATCGTATATTTCCCTGACTTTTCCTTCTTTCACAGGTTTTAATTCTGTCATAGCTGATCTCCTTTTAATTATCGTGAACATTATTGATTATTATAACACAATCAAAAAGATCTTGATATACAAAGTCCTTATCTTCAGGTGCCAATTTTTACGGCCTTTGATTGACGGCGGGAAAAAAGCACTATATGATAAAAAGAAAAGGGAGCAGCATAATATTGGGAAAAGAACGACTGGATAAGATCATCGCTTCTGTCGGATCCTATTCCAGAAGCGATGCAAAAAAACTGATCAAGACAGGAAAAGTGAGTGTCGGATCTGTTACGGTTTCATCACCGGAAATGAAATGTGATCCGGCAGTAGAACGGATCATGATAAACGGTATTCTGCTTCAGTATTCTCAGAATATTTTCCTGATGATGAATAAGCCTGCAGGGGTACTGACAGCAACAAAGGATGGGTATGCTAAGACTGTCCTGGACCTGCTTCCTGCGGAATATCGAAACAGAGAAGTGTTCCCGGTAGGAAGGCTGGACAAGGATACGGAGGGCCTTCTTTTGATCACTGATGACGGATTGCTCGCTCACAGACTGCTTTCTCCGAAGTACCATGTGGAAAAAGAATACCTGGTCAGGATAGAAGGAACACTTTCTGAGACAGATGTTCAAAAATTTCAGGACGGGATCATACTGGCAGACGGGTTTCAATGTATGGCGGCGAAACTTGTGATCCTGTCAGAGCAGAAAACAGACAATACGGATACGACGGATGCATTAATAACCATACAGGAAGGTAAGTACCACCAGATCAAGCGGATGTTCGGTATCCTTGAAAAACCTGTCATTTATCTGAAACGGCTGCGAATGGGCCCTATCAGACTTGATGATTCTCTGGAACCGGGTGGTTTCAGACTGCTGACAGAGGAAGAGATAGGTATTCTGAAAAGTGCAGCGGAAAGAAAAGATCCGGAGAGGGAGTTATCAAATCATGAGTAAAAACAAAGCAGTTCAGTTATTAAAACAATACGGGCTGATCATTATCAGCGCGTTCATTTATTCCATCGCCTTTAACTGGTTTTTTGATCCGAATGAGATCTCGATGGGCGGTTTTACCGGTATCGCACAGATCATCAATCATTATGTTCCTGTTCTCCCGGTAGGTGTTCTGGTAGTTGTCCTCAATATCCCGTTATTTGTTCTGGGAGTTAAGTACCAGGGATTTCATGTATTATGGTCCTCTCTGTTCGCAATGGTAGTCAGTTCTGTCTTTATGGACCTTCTTCCCTTGTTTATCACGTTTCAGCCTATGGTGGATCATCTGATCGCTTGTATTTTCGGCGGTGCGATGCTGGGCTTATCCCTGGGACTGATGCTCTGGGTTGGGGCAACCACGGGAGGAACGGAACTGGCGGCCAGTCTTCTGAAACGAAAATTCGTCCATTTTCAGATCGGCAAGATCTGCCTGGTCATAGATGTGATCGTGATCATTTTGTATGCTATGGCGTTCAAAGCGCTGAATAACGCTTTGTATGCAGGGATTGCACTGTTTATCAGTTCGGTAGCCATGGATGCGGTGATCTATGGCAGAAAGAATTCCAAAGCAGCTTTCGTCATCTGCAGTAACGGCGACAACGTCCTGAAAGCGATGCTGGCAGAAGACATGGGCGTGACCAGGATCCAGGGAGAAGGTGGTTTCACGAAAGGTGAGAAAGATGTCTTAATATGTGCTTTCAAACCCAGCAGGATCGCCAGACTGAAAAGTATTGTGGCAGAAAATGATCCCAGTGCATTTGTTATCATCTGTGACGCGAAAGATGTATTTGGAGAAGGATTTTCCCGCTATGATTCGAATATCCTGTAAACTGTTTTACAAATCTGCGTGCCACAGGGTTTCTTTTTTGTAATATTCCAAATATCGTTATAAAAATAAAAATATATGCCGTTTTTTGTAATAAAAATATATGCTACACTAAACCTAGTAACAAAGTAGGCGAATAGGCAAAGAAAGGGGAAGGACATGATCATTATTGGAGAGAAGATCAACGGCGCAATTCCGTCTGTAGCAAAAGCAATTGCTGAAAAAGATGAAGAGTGTATCCGTGATCTGGCAAAAAGACAGAGCGAAGCGGGTGCAGATTATATCGATGTCTGTTCCTCTGTGATTGAAAAAGATGTAGAAACACTGAAATGGCTGATCGACCTTGTTCAGGAAGTCTGTGACAAGCCGATCTGTATTGACAGTCCAAGCGCACATTCCATTGTGGATGCCATTCCATTCTGCAGTAAGCCGGGGATCATCAATTCCGTATCTCTCGAAGGCGATAAGATCGATACGGTGTTTCCGGTGATCGCAGATACCAAGTGGGAGTGCATTGCCCTGTTAAGCGGTGAAAAAAAGATCTCTGAAGATGTACAGGATCGTATAGATTCCTTTGAGAAGATCATGGAAAGGGCAAGAGAATATAAGATCGCTCCTTCAAGACTTCATATCGATCCCCTGGTCTTTTCTGTAGGAATGAATCCGGAATCATTCCTTGGATATGCGGAAGTGGCACGATATATCAAAAAGAATTATCCGGATGTTCACATTACCAGCGGACTTTCCAACATTTCCTTTGGCATCCCGTCCAGAAAGACCATGAATCAGGCTTTTCTGATCCTTGCGATGCAAGCGGGAATGGACTGTGCCATTATCGATCCGACAAACCGTGACATGGTGGGATCTGTTTTTGCCACGGAAGCTCTGCTGGGTATCGATGAATACTGCATTGAGTATATCGGCGCATACAATGATGGCCGGTTTGGAGTGAAAAAATAAAAGGAGGACGGAATCCATGAAGATTCTTCTGTGTGTAAAACAGGTACCGGATACGACAGAGATCAGGATCGATCCGGTGAAAAATGTACTGATCCGGGAAGGTGTTCCGAGTATCCTGAATCCTTTTGACAGTTATGCGTTGGAGGCGGCAGCAAGGATAAAGGATAAAGAACCCGGTACAAGGATCGTTGTCCTGAGCATGGGTCCTATGCAGGCCCAGGCAGCTCTCAGGGAATGTCTTTCCATCGCAGCAGATAAAGCATACCTGGTGTCCGGAAAAGGATTTGGCGGTTCGGATACCCTTGCTACAAGTTATATCCTGTCCCAGGCTATCAGGAAGATCGAAAAAGAGGAAGGACCTTTTGATGCCATTTTCTGCGGAAAACAGGCAATAGACGGTGATACGGCACAGGTAGGACCGGAAATAGCGGAACATCTGGGCTATCCGCAGGTGACCTATGGACTGGAAGCCAAAAAAGAAGGTGAGATCCTGAAAGTCAGGAGAGAAACCGAAGGGGGCTATGAAATAGTCGGTATCCACATGCCCTGCATGGTGACTTTTACCAAACCGTCCTGGGAAGTACGATATCCCACGATCTCCAGCAAGCTGGCTTCAGAAAAAGCCGATATTACGATTCTCAGTGAAGAGGATCTTCCTCTGATCGATGTTTCCATGATCGGTCTGAAGGGATCTCCCACAAGAGTGAAGAAAACATTTGTTCCACAGAAACGAAAAGACGGGATGATCATAAAAGGATCGGACGGCACTGATACAGCAAAGCAACTCTTTTCAGTTCTTCATGAAAAAGGACTGTTCTGACAGACGGAAGGAGCAGGATATGGAAGCAAAAACAAAAGATCTTTGGGTATTCATAGAGACGGATGAGACAGGAAAAGCCCGTAATGTAGGAATCGAACTCCTTTCCCCTGGAAGAAAGATCGCGGATATGCAGCAGGGAGACCTGGTGGCGGTGATCATCGGCTATCGTACAGGAGATGCGATCGAAGAAGCAGACATTCATGGAGCAGATAAGATCCTGGTACTGGACCGGGAAGAGTATCAGCATTTCACAACGGATGCCTATGCGTATGCTTTGACGGAACTCGTCAAAAAATACGGTCCATTAAGCCTTCTGATCGGTGCAACTCCCAATGGAAGAGATATGGGGCCTAGGGTATCCTGCAGACTGAAGACCGGACTTACTGCTGACTGTACCGGTCTTGATGTGGATGAAGAAAACGGCAATGTGATCTGGACCCGTCCAACCTTTGGCGGCAATCTGATGGCACAGATCCAGTGCCCGGATCACAGACCTCAGATGGGTACCGTAAGACCCGGCGTATTTCAGAAAAGCGACCCGGTCGAGCCGAAAGCACAGATCATATATGAAGATCTGCCGCTGCCAAAGGACCTGATCCGTACGGAAGTGCTGGAAGTGATCCGGGAACTGGGAGATGAGGTCGTGGATCTGGAAAATGCTCAGATCATCGTAGCTGGTGGACGCGGCGTCGGCAGTAAGGAGGGATTTGCTCCGATCAGGGAACTGGCAGAGGTACTTGGAGCAACGGTAGGAGCCTCCCGCGCAGCAGTGGATTCCGGTTGGATCCCTCATGCCCATCAGGTCGGACAAACCGGTAAGACGGTTGGACCGAAACTTTACATTGCCTGCGGGATCTCTGGCGCAATCCAGCATGCGGCAGGAATCAGCGGTTCGGAGACAATCGTCGCCATTAATAAGGATCCCAATGCGCCGATCTTCCAGATCGCAGATTACTGCGTGGTAGGCGATCTGTTCGAGGTCGTCCCGGTCCTGACAGAAGAGATCCGGAAACTGAAAGGGATTTCGAAGGAAGAGGATCAGCCGCTGAAACCGTCCTGGGCAGATCATCAGACCGAAGAATGTCATATTGAAATGATCCCGCCTAAGCATTCGACACAGAAACTGGAAGCGGACCTTGCACTTTTTGCAGAAAAATACAATCATTATCTGGAAGATGGGTTTACAGTTTCCATCACCGACAACGCCATGGCACTCCTGGCCTTCCAGGCAACAGAGGTGATCGAAGAGATGCATCTGCCAATCAGGAAAGACCAGATCCTGATCCATCTGAATACCTTCCATCGTAAAGAGGAACTGGATCGAATCTTTCAATACGCTAAAGATCACGGAATCCGTAATTTCCTGGCAGTAACGGGAGACGGTTCTGACAAAATGCATAAACTCCTGCCGGAGGAACTCGAGGCGCCGGAAGTTGCCGTTACGACCTCAGTGGAATTAATCCGCTATATTCGGAAACATTATCCGGAGTTTATCGTAGGAGCAGCATTTAACCCTTATGAACCTCCTGAAACGGAATTTGAAAAACTGAAAAACAAGATTGCAGCCGGAGCAACCTATGTGATCACACAGCCGATCATAGATCGAAATAAGCAGGTTGATCGCCTTCTGAGAGAATACCCGGATCTTCCGGTCGTAATCGAGGTCTGGATGTCGAAGAAACTGTATCTTCTTTCCGATGTATTCGGAACGCCGATCCCAGAAGATACTCCCTATGATCCCTTCGAGACCAGGAAAAAACTGGCTGAGATCTATCCGGGCTGCGGAACGTATCTTGCACTTCTGGGATACAAGACACAGTATCCGCTGCTGATGGAGGAAAAGCAAAACAGGTAGAATCCGGCCGATGTTCTTAAAACTGCCAATAATAAAAACCAAGAACACTTGGTGTTCTTTATTTCAATTATTTTGAAATACAAGAATACTTAGTGTTCTTTTTTTGTTATTTTTTAAATATGAGAACATGCCATATGTTCTTGAATTCCAGAAAATGCCCAAAAGAGTACAATTTTTATTCTTTTTTGGGGTAAAGACAGGATTTGAGAATACTAGCCCTGTTCTTTAAAATTGAAAATTGGCCATACAAGAACACATTGTAAGTCAAGTCCAAAATTGTGTGTAAATTACCTTTAGGCATAGAACCTTGATAACCTAAGCTGCCTGCAGCAGTTGCTGCCTGGCAATGACCACCAGCTGACCTGGGACATCTGAACTGATCAGCGCCGTATATGTCTTCCGG